>CANGPV010000059.1 GCA_947455935.1 Comamonadaceae bacterium | reverse complement strand
GGGTGCGCTGCGTGCGGTGACCAGTGCGGTGCGAATCCCCATGTGCGGTGTGCCCTCGGTTTGCAAGCGATGCAAAGCTGCCAACAGCGGCTTGAAGGGGCCGGCTGACAGGGGTTGCCAAGCCTTGTCTTTTTCATGTTGTTGAAAGGCACTCAGACCTTGCGACTGAAACACCCGCTCGGCCTCGTCGCTGAACAGCACCGCGTCGCCGTCAAACGCAATGCGCACTTCGTGGGGATGCGCTTGAGAAGCATGTGCCGAATGTGGGTAGACCTGCGCCGCCGGGACGCCCGCATCCAAAGCTGCACGCACATCACTTAAATGGGTGGATAAAAACAAATTGGCGTTAAGCGGTTTCAAATAGCGCCAAGGCGGTTGGCCCCGTGTGAAGCTGCCGCGCTGAATATCCAAGCCGTAGTGCTGCGCGGAGCGAAACACCCGCATGCCACTCACCGGATCATTGCGCGACAAAATCACCACCTCCACCCGCGAGGTATCCGCTTGGTTAAAGCTCAGGAGTTTTTTCACCAAGGAAAACGCCACACCCGGCTTGGCGGGCGTCTCCAAGCGTTGCAGTTGCAAATCCATGTAAGCGCGGTCGTTGCTTTGCTCAAACACCTGGTTCTCTTCCTCGAAGTCGAACAAGGCCCGCGAAGAAATCGCCACCACCAGTTTGCCGTCCAAGCTGCTTGCCATAAGGTCTTTCAGTGAACCATTTGGTTGAGTTCGATGATGGGCAGCATGACCGCCAAGACGATCAGCATCACCACCAAGCCCATGGTGACAATCAGCAAAGGCTCCAGCACCGTCGCCAGTTGCATGGCACGGCGTTGCACCTCTTCGCCCAAGTGGTCGGCGGCATGGGTCAGCATCTGCGGCAGTTGGCCGGTTTGTTCGCCTAAGCGAGCAAACATGGACAACACACCGGGTAGGCGTTTGTTTTGCGCCAAGGCGCTGGCCAGCGGTGCGCCTTCACGCACCAACTCAATGGCCTGCATGGCGTGTTCGCGCAGCGCCATGTTGGATAGCGTTTGCGCAGCGGTTTGCAAGGCCTTCAAAATCGGCACACCTGCGCCCACCAACAGCGCCAAAGTGCTGGCAAACCGCGCGGCGTTGTAACCCAAACTCAAACGCCCCAGCAAGGGAAGCGTGAGCCATGCGCGGTCAAACGCCAGCCGAAATGCGCTTTGGCGCAGAAGCAGTTTCAGCGCTACGGACCCTGCGATCAGCAACAACAAGGCCGCTAACCAAGTGGCTTGCACCACTTCGCTGATGAACAACATCACCACAGTGAGGGTGGGCAAGCTGCGTTGGCTGCTGGTAAAGACTTGCGCAACCTGCGGCACCACATAGGCCAATAAAAACAGCACGATCAACAAGGCCACGCTGCTGACGATGGCGGGGTAAAGCGAGGCGGCCAGCAGCTTGTTGCGCATGGCATGGGCGCTCTCTAAGTCCGTAGCCAGTTGCAACAGCACCGCACTCAAGCGACCACTTTGTTCACCGGCTTCAATCACGGCGGTGTAAAGCTTGTCAAACTCACGCGGATGCTGCGCCAGTGCTTGGGCCAGCGGCGCTCCGGCGTTGACCTCGGCACGAATTTGCGCCACCAAGTCGCGCTGTGCGGGGGTGGCAGCTTCTTCACTCAAAGCGCTCAAAGCGCGTTCCAGCGGTAAACCAGCACCCACCAAGCTGGCAAGTTGACGGGTCCACACCACCACATCGGTGCGACTGAAAACACGTGCGGACCACAGCACTACATCGCCTCGCACATGCGGCTTGTCTTGCGCCACCACCTCGACTTTCAAGGGGATGAGGGACTGGCCACGCAGCTGGGTACGCGCGGCCCGCTCGGAGTCAGCCTCGACCACGCCACGCTCGGTAGCGCCAAGCGAGGTGAGGGCTTCGTAGGTGTAGGCAGGCATCGCTGCTTAATCGCGTGTAACGCGCAACAGTTCTTGCGCCGAGGTAAGGCCTTGGGCGACCAAATGCTCACCGTCTTGGCGCATCGAGGTCATGCCTTGGCGAACAGCAGCAGCGAGCAACTCGGCCTCTGCGGCACGGCTGTGGATGCGTTCGCGCAAGGCCTCGTCCACGCTCATCAATTCAAAAATACCGGTGCGCCCTTGGTAGCCGGTCTGACCACAAGCCACACAGCCCGCGCCTTGGCAAGCGGTGCAGGTTTTGCGCACCAAACGCTGGGCCAATACACCCAGCAATGACGAGCTGAGCAAAAACGGCTCGATGCCCATGTCGACCAGTCGCGTGACGGCACTCACCGCATCGTTGGTGTGCAAGGTGGCCAGCACCAAGTGGCCTGTGAGTGAAGCTTGGATGGCGATTTGCGCGGTCTCTTTGTCGCGTATTTCACCGATCATGATGATGTCGGGGTCTTGGCGCAGAATGGCCCGCAGCGCTTTGGCAAAGTCCAAATCGATTTTGGGATTCACTTGCGTTTGGCCAATGCCGCTTAACTCGTATTCGATGGGGTCTTCCACCGTCATGATGTTGAAGTGCGCCGCGTCAAGCTGCTGCAAAGCGGCGTAAAGCGTGGTGGTTTTGCCCGAGCCTGTGGGGCCCGTTACCAGCACAATGCCATGTGGCTGGGCAATGAGCTGCTCAAAACGTTGCAGGGTTGGGCCTTGCATCCCAACCGAGGCCAGTGTCAGACGACTTTGTGACTTGTCCAACAAGCGCAGCACTGCGCGTTCGCCATGGGCGCCCGGCAAGGTGGAGACACGCACATCGATGGCGCGTTGTCCCAAGCGCAAAGAGATGCGCCCATCTTGTGGCAAGCGTTTTTCGGCAATGTCCAAATCAGCCATGATCTTCAAGCGGGAGATCAGGGCGGCGTGCAGGGCGCGGTTGGGTTGCACCACTTCGCGCAAAGTGCCGTCGATGCGAAAGCGCACACTGGAGTGGCGCTCATAAGGCTCGATATGGATATCGCTGGCGCCGTCGCGGGCAGCTTGCATCAGCAAAGCATTGAGCATACGGATGATGGGTGCGTCGGCCGAGGCTTCTAGCAAGTCTTCCACCGCAGGCAGCTCTTGCATCATGCGAGCCAAATCGGCCTCGCCTTCTACCTCGCTCATCACCATGGCGGCACTCGACTCTGCACCCGCATAGCTGGCGCTGATGCGCTGGGCCAAACTGACGGCATCGAGCTGTTGGAAATGGTCAATCGCATGTGTGCGCAACACCTCGCTCCAAGCCCCAGCGTGCGGCTGATCGTGATGCCAAAGCGTCAGGCCACGCCCATCGTCTTCCAGCAGCAGCTGGTGGGTGCGGGCAAACGCATAAGGCAAGGGGTGACGCATGGCGTTTCAGGGCTGCGCAGGTGTTGGGGCAGTCAGGGGCGGCAGCGTCACGTCGCTGGGCACGGGCAGCACGCTGGTAGGCTCTTTGCTGGCTTCTTTTTGCAGACCTTGCATGAACTGGTAGCGGCCATTGGAGAGCACCTCGGCGCTGGCCTCGTCGCGCACCACCACAGGGCGTAAAAACACCATCAAATTGGTTTTGCTACGGCTGCGTGTTTCGTTGCGAAACAAAGCGCCAAAGAAAGGGATGTCACCCAAGCCCGGCACTTGTTGGCGGCTGTCTTCATAGCTGTCAGAGAGCAAGCCGCCCAGCACCACCACGGTGCCGTCCTCAACCAAGATGTTGGACTCGATGGAGCGCTTGTTGGTGATCAAACCGTCGGTGAGCTTTTTCGAGGTGTCAACGCTAGACACCTCTTGGAAGATGGTCAGCTTGACCATGCCGGTGTCGCTGATTTGCGGCTTGACTTTGAGGGTCAGGCCCACGTCTTTGCGCTCTACGGTTTGAAATGGGTTGACCGCGCCGTTGCTGCTGTTGTTGTTGGTGTACTGGCCGGTGACAAAGGGCACGTTTTGACCGACCACGATTTTGGCTTCCTCGTTGTCCAAAGTCAGCAAGGACGGACGCGACAAGATGTTGCTGCCCCCATTGGTTTGCAGAAAATTCGCCAGTGATGTCATGATGTATTTGCCATTCACATTACGCGCGGTGGCAATATTTAAGCCTTGGCCGGGCAGCACCTTGCCATCGGCGCCGTTGATGGATTGGTTCAGCAAATTGCTGGTGGCGAAATTGGTGCCCAAAATGCCCACCGTGCTGTTGGCGCCGCCCACCAGGTTTTGCCATTGGATACCAAACTGCGATTCTTTGGCCGAATCCACCTCGACGATCAAGCTCTCCACCATCACCTGTGCGCGGCGTTGGTCCAGCGAATCAATCACAGCCCGCAGTTGACGGTACTGCGGTTCTGGCGCAGTGATGATGAGCGAGTTGGTGGCGGCATCTGCTTGTATTTGTCCGCCGGTGGTGGGCAAGTTCAGCGTGGCGCTGCCGCCCACTGTGGTGGATGCAGAAGGGGGCGGGGCTGCGCCCCCAGCAGAACCCGTGCCGGCGACTGCCGCCCTTAAGGTATTGGCCAGTTTGGTGGCGTCGGCATTTTTCAAATACACCACATGGATATTGCCGCTGGCCAGCTCACTGCCCGGGCGGTCTAATTTTTCGACCAAGCTGCGAATTTGCGCTTGCTTGGCGGGGTTGGCCGAGCGAATGATGATGGCGTTGCTGCGTGTCTCGGCCAAGATGGTGGTTTTGTAGGCGGTGTCGCTTTGTCCTTGGCCGGTTGCCCCAGCCGCTGCGGCGGTGCTGTCGGTCAGGCGGTTGAGCAGCGCGACCATGTCGTTGGCAATCGCATGTTGCAGGGGAATCACCTCGAGGTCGGTGGCGTTAGACACATCCAGCGAAGCAATGATGCGGCCCAAGCGTTGCAAGTTGTCGGCGTAATCGGTGATGACCAAGGCGTTGGAACCTGGTGTCACATTGATGGTGTTGTTGGGGCTGATCAAAGGGCGCAGCACGGTAACCAAGTTGTTGGCATTTTCATGGGTGAGCTTGAAGATTTGCGTCATCACCTGCGCGTTATTCGGCGCGGTGCCTGCAGGCACCACCGCCACCAGCCCGCCTTGCAATTTGGCCTCGGCCTCGGGCAGGATTTTGTACAAACCTTGGGTCTCGATCATGGCAAAGCCTTGCAAGCGCAGCACCGCCAAAAACTGGTTCCACGCCACATCGGGTGCCACGGGTTTGTCGGTGGCGAGGTTGATGGTGCCTTTGACCCGTGGGTCGACCACCAAGCTGCGTTTGGTGAGAGAGGCCAAAGCCCGTGCCACCGATTCGATGTCGGCGTTGACAAAGTTCAGCGTGATGGGTGCGCCCGCTCGGTTGGTTTGCGCCATCACATAGGGTGGACTCATCAGCAAGGCGCTGAGTGCCAACAGGCTGAGTGCGTGTCGTTTGAACTTCAACATGGTCATCCCCATCGCAATACCGTTGTATTTCCTTGCCGTTGACCTAGCACGCCCAGCAAATTGGCCAACGCCGCTTCGCTGCCTGTGCCTGCTTGGCCCTGTCCTTCAAAATGCAAACCCAGCGTTCGCCACTCGCCTTGTCCACTCAAGTGCAACTCGCCGCTTTGGGTGCTGAGTTGAACACGTGCCGTCTGACCGCCTTGCAGCTGCAAGGCATAGCTGCCCAAGGGTCGCAGGGTAGATAAGCGCGACGATACCGACTGCAACTGCAACTGAGCTTGACCTTGCAACTGCAACGCTCCCGAAGACTGCCATTGCAAGGCCAACGATTGGGTGTGCACATGCGCTTGGCCTTCCAGCCCCAAAGTGTTCCACGGCGCACCCAAACCGCTCAACCAAGCCAGCGGCCATTGGCTGCTGGCGTTGGCAAGCTCTAAGCGCAGTCCCGTCCAAGCAGGTCTGAGCGTGAGTTGCAAAGGCTGTGGCGTGCAGCACGGCAATGACAGCGCCAAGTGCAGACTGGCGTCGGCTTGGGGTTGCAACTTCCACGACAGGCGTTGTGGCAAGGCCAGGGCATCTTGGCTCCCTGCGCCGCTGGACAAGACCCATTGGGCGCTGCCCTGCCACAGCGTGCCTTGCGGCTGGCGCAGCTGAACCCGTTGTTGGCTGATGGTGTTGATGCCATAGGCCAGCCAAGCGGCAGGCGCTTGCCAGACCACGCCAGCCACAGCGCCCAGCAACGCACCCAAGGCAGCCCAACGACTTGTTGTCATGGCTTGCCCTCGGGCAGGGTCCAAATCCACTGACCGTCCCAGCCTTGGCCTTGGCGTTGTAAGTGGCTTTCCAGCACCACCGCTTGCGCTTGGCTGCGGCCTTGCGTCCACGCCTGTGCCAAGGCTTGCGGGCTGATGCCTTTGACATCCACTGTCATGCGCTGGGCTTGGCGGCTGCATTTCACTTTGTCACCCATCTGGGCGCACACACTGTTCAAGGCCTGGACAGCAGCTTCGGTACCCAAGCGGGTGCTGCTTTGTAATTGTTGGGCTTGGGCTTGCAGGGCCAACATCTCGGCGTGTTGTTGCGCCAAGGCGCTGGCTTGGGCTTGGCCGTTTTGCAAGACCTGCCAAGCGGGGGCGATGGCAATCCACCACAGCACAGCCGCAGCCAGCACGGCCAGTGCCCAGCGAATGCCGCTTTGTTCACGAGGGCTGAGTTGGGCGAAGTTCATGGCGCTGCCTTGGCTTGCACCACCGCTTGGCTGCCTTGCACCTCAAAGTGCAACCTCGCGTTGTTGGCGTGGGCTTGGCGCAAAGCGTCCAAGGCCTCGGGTTTCAAGCCGCCTAAACGCAAGCTGCCGCCACGGTAATCAAGTTGGGTGGGCACTGCGCCTGCAGGCCAAGGGGTGGCCAGCAATTGCAGCATCACGTCCATGTCGGCGTCTTGGGGTTGAGCGGTATTTTTTTGTAAAGCTTCGATGGCGCGACGCATTTGCTGTGGCGCGTCAATCACCACCTTCACCTGAGGAAAGGTGCTGGTCAGCAGGGTGTTGATGCTGTCTCGTTGGGCGCTTAACTGCGTTTGCACCTGCCAAGCCCACAGATTGAGCCCCAAGAGGTTGACCACCAGCACCAGCGCCAAACCACGGCGCGTGGCTTGCCATGCTGGGTCAAAGCGCACACTGCGCCAAGTGGCTTGCAGCCAACGCCAACCGCGTAAACCATGGTGTTGGGCCCACTCACCTTGGGCCAAGTCCCAGCCATTGCCTGCGGCTTGCAAGCAACGTTGTTGCGCGGTTTGCAGCAGTGCCATGCCCTCGCTCAGGCGTTGCGCGGTGTCGGCGACCGATGGCTCGCACCACAGGGTTTTGTTTGGTATAGCCTCCCAAGCTGCCAGCGCCGCCGAGGCTTGGGGCAAGCGCCACACGCTGTCGTGCCGACACAGCAGGGCCTGCACACGTGCGCCATCGTCCAGCAAGTACAACTGAGCCGCATCGGCTGTGGGCGAGGGACAGACTTCAGGCGCCAAGCGCTGCACCCGCAAACCGGCGGCCAGCAAGGGAGCCAAAGCTTGCCGCAACCAGTCTTTGGCACAAGCCACCACCATGGCGGGGCCCCCTTGGCGCAATTGAGAGGTGGCTGTGGGAGACAACACCAGATGCAACTCGCTGGGGTCTTGCAAGCAACTGTCTTCCAACAAACTGCCCAGCACCGCGTTCAAGCGACCTGCTGAACCCGGGGGCAGGGTGACGCAATGCCATGCCAACACCTGCCAAGGCAGCACAGCCACCACTTCTCCGCCCAAGCGCGGCAGGTCGTTGGCTGCCGCTTGACCGCTATGGGCAATGTTGCGCCCATCCACACTGCTGACATAGTCAAACAGTGAGTTGGCATGGGGGTTGAGGCGAACAATCAACATGGAGCTGGGATTGTAGAGAGACACCCAGGCTCAGAGCGCAAACCGCGTTGTTCTCGCCACAGGGTTTGGGTCTGGGAGCCGTCACGTTGAATCAACGACTTTTGCAACTGGTATACCTGACCATGGCGCAGCTGTCCGGTGACCTCAAAAAAGCGGGTGTTCACCGCGTGCTGGGCATCGTTGATGTTCTCTGCTGTTTGGCCCATGCGGATGCGCACATCCTCCACCGTGTCAAAGGGCTTGCTGGCGCGTTCTTGCACCCATTGGCTGGCTTTTCCAAGTTCTAAGCCTGGCACGCTGGCGTACAGCACCTCAGCGCTTGCGGTGTTGATATTCACCGACGTGCGTACCGGCAGCACCGTCACATGCGGGGCCAAGCGGGCCAAGCTCTTGGCGCTGATGCCCAGCCAGCGCAGTTGCTCAAAGCGTTGCGGTAGCAAGGCCGCGTTGGCTGTGGGCGGGGTTTGAGCAGCGGCCAACAATGCCGCTGTCCATTGCTGCAACTCGGCTGGTGGCAGGTCCAAGGCACGGTACAAACGGGTGAAGGCCTGCAAGCTGCGCGCATTGAGTTGCTTGCCATCGAGCAAATTGGTGACGTTCAAGCGCGACTGCATGTCGGTGATGCGGCCTGACAAAAAAACCTGTTGCGTCAAGCTCTCGCTGTCGTCGACCACGCCGTTGCTTGCTGCCGCTAAAAACGCTGACAGCCGCGCTTCGCGCAGCGGCACCGCCCACGGTTCGGCCAAATGATCGGTGCCCCCCGAGCGGCCATCTTCTCGCAACACCACCAAGGCCCAATCTTGCGCACCGCGCAGCAGCCACGCGGTTTGTTGTGCATCGCGTTCGGCCGACTCCACCGCCAAGGTGCGCCACTGTTGCCACAGCGCCGCCGAAGCCAAGGCTGCAACCAGCGCCACGCTGAGCATGGCCATCAACAAGGCCGCGCCTGTAGCTTGAGGATGAGGGTGGCAGCGTTTCATGGTCGGTTGGGGTTGAAGGCAGGTCTGACCCAATCCACCGTCAGCTTGTCGTTGGCATTGACTTGCAACAGCAGTTGCACGGCATCGGGGTTTTTGAGCAGGTTGTCGCCGGTGCCTGCGCTGCTCAGTGGGTTGGTCCAAGCGTTGTCACGAAAATAAAACACTTGCCAAGCGCTCAGGGGCATGAGCGTGACTTCTTGTTGCAGCAACTCGGTGCTGGGGTTTTGTCCCCAAAGCGCGGCCATTTGCCAAGCTTGCGCCATGGCCCCATGGGTGCGTAAGTCGGGCGACTGCCAGCGCCGCCAAAAACCATCGCGCAGCGTCCACGCCACCACCTGCATACCTGCGTCGCCGCCATCAACCATGGGCGTGCTGCTGCGCCGCAAAATGCGCATGACGCGGCCATTCCAGTCCAAGCTGTTGTCGCCCACAGCGCCGGGCAAGGCGAGTTGGGCATTCAAATCGGCCCTCCACTGCCCCAAGCTGACCTGCGCCAAGGCCACGCTGTCGATGCGGGACTGCGTCGTTTCGCGGGTGCGCAGCAAGGTGTCCAAGCCACGCCAACTCATCAAGCCCAAGAGCGCCATCAAGCCCAGTGCCACCAACACTTCAATCAAGGTAAAGCCAAGTGTGCGGCGCATATCAGTAGCGTCCCACCACGGTGCTGACCCGCAGCAGGGGCGAGCTGTTCAACAACACCTGCGCATCCACCCGCCTGAACGAAGGGTTGGGCGTGGTCTGTACCGTCAGCACCACGTCCAGCGGCAAATTCGCTTGCGGACAAGCCACACGGCTTTCACCCACATTGGGCAAGGCGCTGGCCAAGCGCAGGCGTACCAAAGCGTTGTCTGCACACACTTGGGCCAATAACACCTGCCATTGCCTGTCGGCGTTGCGCGTCATGCTGCCAGCGGCTCGCATACCCGCCATCACGCTCACGGCCACGATGGCCAATGCCACCAGCACTTCGATCAATGTAAAGCCGCGTTTCATGGCAACACTTTGAAAGCTGCTGCACCATCGGTGCCCACGGAGAGACGTGCCTCGTTGCCAAGCCGCAAGGTCACGCTGATGCGGGCTTGCACCGGCTCGGGGCTGATCAGCACATCGCTGGGCGTGGCTTGTGTACCTGCGTGGTACCAGGTCATGGTTTGCTGGGTTTGACCTGTGGCGGCAAGGGTCTGCACTTGAAAGCCTTTGTCGTCAGCGTGCCAGCGCAAGGCGGTGTTGCTGGCACGGGCGTTGGCACGGGCGGCTTCTAGTACCGCGATCAAGCGTTCAGCTTCCGACTGCAAGCGGGTTTGGGGGCTCTCACGCAAGCTGAGGGTGACCACCGCACTGCCTATGGCGACGATGGCCAGCACGACCAGCAACTCGAGGAGCGTAAAGCCCTGTGCGCGGTCAGGCTGGGCGAGATGCGGCTTTACTGCCAACTGCCGATGTCGGCGTTTTTGCCTTCGCCGCCGCTTTGTCCATCAGCGCCCAAGGACAGCACATCCACCTCGCCCTTGATGCCGGGGTTGAGGTACTGGTAGGGGTGGCCCCAGGGGTCATTAGGGAGTTTGTCCAGATAAGGTTTCCAGTTGATGGGCTCGGGCCCTGCGCTGGGCTTGGCCACCAAAGCGTTCAGGCCTTGCTCTGCCGTGGGAAAGCGTTGGTTGTCCAAGCGGTACAGCTTCAAGGCTTGCATCACATTGCTGATGTCGGTGCGAGCGGCGGTGACACGGGCGTCGTCGGCGCGGTTGAGCACATTGGGAACAATCAATGCAGCCAGCACGCCGATGATGACCAGCACCACCATGAGCTCAATCAAGGTAAAGCCACGGGGGCGACGACGAGAGTGAAAGGCTGGCATGGCAAGCGTTCTTAAAAAGACAACAATGCTGCATGATAATGCGCCCATGTTGAAAAACCTAATGCCAAAGTCATCAGCCGCTGGCGCTGCGTGGGCACCTGCCTTGGTCACCACCGTGGTGTGGGCGGCGCTGGGTTTGTCAGCCGTGGCTTGGGGATTGGCGCTGTGGCCTCAAGACACACAAGCCTTGGCCCCCAGCGTGACCATCGCTCGCAACGACCTGCCTGTGGTGCAGATGGCCGACATCGCCAAGGTCTTGGGTGCCAGTACCGAGGTCACCCCAACGTCTGTTGCCGAAGCACCTGCCGCCGTGCGCATGAGTTTGCTGGGTGTGGCCATGGCGGGCAAGGGTAATGCCATTGCCGTCATCAGCTTGGACGGCCAGCCACCCAAGCCTTTTCATGTGGGTGCCACTGTCAGCCCGGGCTTGGTCTTGCAAGCCGTCACCTCTACCCAAGCGCTGCTGGGCTCAGCCCTGAAATCACCCACCTTAAATACCTTGGAATTGCCCAAGCGCCCATGAAAAAACCCGCAGCCTTGTGGGCGGCGGGTTTTTAAGGGCTTACCAAAGCTAAAGCTGGCGCTAGGCCAGCGATAGATCAGAAGCTGTGGTGCATACCAATAGCGTAACCAGTGCTTTTTACGCTGTCGCCTGTGGTTTTTTGGGTCAGAGTTGAGTTACCGGCGTGCCAGTAAGCCACAGTTCGTTTGCTCAGCGAGTAGTTCACGCCGTATTGCATGCCTTTGGCTTTCATGTCACCCGCGGCAGCAGCTAAATCTACTTTGCCTGAAGATGAAGAGACAAATACTGCTGCAGAACTACCCACGGGTACGCTGATAGCGAACATATCGGCCTGTACAGATTCAGATCCCACACTCATTTTCACGTTGGAATAAGAAGGCTTAGCTACACCTAAGTCGTAGACCAAAGCCAAAGTGGTGAACTTGTTTTTTGCAGTAGTGGTGTTATCAACAATTTTCTTGGAGCCTAAATAGATGTCACCACCTGTGACAGAGTCAGTGGTGAAGCCAGCATGCAGTCCGCCAAAGCTGTAACCAATGTTGATACCTGTTCCATCACCTTTTTTGACCCCACCGTTAGCAGAGTTGGCATTACCTAAAACCTTAGTGACACCAATGTTTAAGCCGGGCACAAAGTTGGGTAAATCATATTGAATGGCTCTGTCTTGACGCAATGGGCCTTCAGTTAAGCCTGCGGATGCATTGGCATAACCTGTCTCTGGCGCCATGTACATGGCGCCAGCGCCACCTGTGGCGCCAGCAGGGTCAGCTGCTACTGTGTTCAAAAAGGCTTGGGAGTATTGTTTACCTATGCGAAATGCACCAAAACCACCGCTCAAACCGACAAAAGATTGGCGATTGGACGGCGCTGCAGTGGCTTCTGTAGCCAAACCAAATTCGTACAAGTAGTTGGCTTTCATGCCACCGCCCAAATCTTCTTCGCCTTTAACGCCCAAATAGCTTTGACCCATTTGGTAAGCGCTGAAATTGGTCTTTTGGCTAGCAGTTTGACCTGTGATGGTCGCGATGCTTGTGTTAGAGGGTGTTACTTTGGAAGTGTTATAGGTTTGATCAATGTTTCCGTACAAGGTTGCATCGGCAAAAGAGACGCCTAAATACAACAAAGATGCTACTGCAACGAGGGTTGTTTACCTTTTTGTATCTATTACTGCTACTATTTCTTGACCGAACAATAATTTTTGTCCTAAAGAGAAACACACCAT
>CANGPV010000058.1 GCA_947455935.1 Comamonadaceae bacterium | reverse complement strand
TTCTTTGACGTCGTGGAATTGATCGAACATCAACAGGGTTTTCTTCAAACCTTCGGCCGCGATGGGAGCGCAGGTTTTGCTGTCAAGCACATCAATGAGGGGCGTGAGGTTGTAGCCACCCAGCATGGTGCCCAACAACTCAGTGGCCTTTTCGGGGCTGAGCAAGGCGCATTTTTCGGTGCCATGGGCCACTGCCGCCAAATAGCTGGCCTTGACCTTGGCCGCATCGTCCACACCGGCGGGCACGCGGTGGGTGATGAGGTCCACCAACATGGCATCTTCGCCCTGGGGTGGGTTTTTCAACAACTCGATGAGTTCGCCGGTTTGCTTGGCGCTCAAGGGCAAGGGGGGAATGCCCAAGGCAGCGCGTTCGGCCACATGGTCACGGTAGGTTTTCAACATTTCAAGCTCCACATAAAAAAATCAACGGTTATCAGAATTGGCTTCCAGCAAATCGGTACGCGCAGAAGCGGGCAACTGTTGGGCGGCGGTTTTTTGCGCAGGGCTTTGACATTGGTCTGCCACGCGCTTGGATCGATGCGAGTCCATCAACATGGATTTCTCCAAAGTTTGAATCCACACAGCTCCTGTTTTTTCATCCTCTAGACGAACTGCGCCAGAGTCTGTGGGCACCGGTGTCATGCGGTACACAGTTTTATTCATCTTCAAAATAAAACGGCCAGGCAAGGCGGTATCGGGCCACAACATGAGGGTCTGGCGGTGTTCACACACCAACATGCCGATGTGGACCTTAGCAGCGATGGTCATCACCTCAGCAGGTACATCTTGTGCAGCATGGAGCAAGGACACAAAAGATACTGCTTGCGCAACCAGCAAGACACGAAGTGTGTGGCGCATGATGTTCCTTTTATTCATGATTGGAAATACCGCCATGCCTCGTCGGGCAAGGTTTGCCCTGTGGCATGCGCTCTTTCTAACACGGACCAAAAGAAACGGTAACTGGCTCGGTCATGCAGTTGACCGCCAAATTGAATCGGCGCCCAGTCTGCAGCTATGGCAGCTTGCAAAATGGCTGTGGCTTGGGCAATGTCAGCTTCTTGAGGCGCGAAAGCCACCAAGATAGGCCTGACTTGGTTAGGGTGAATGCTCCACATGCGGGTGAAGCCCAATTCGTTGGCGGCACGATGAGCGCAGGCCTGCATGGCTTGCGCATCGTTGAACTCGGTCACCACGCAATGGGAGGGTGTTTTGCCATGCGCATGGCAAGCGCTAGCGATGGCCAATTTGGCACGCAGCACCAAAGGGTGACTGAACTGCCCCGCCACACCCATGGCCGACGCGGGAATAGCGCCCCCGTGCGAAGACACAAAGTCCATCAAACCAAAACTCAAAGATTGAACTCTGGGGTGTGCTGCAATGTCGAAAGCATGATGAACCGCCAGCGACGATTCGATCAAGGCATGCACAGGCACATGTGATCCGCCTGCAGCATCCATAGCTTGAACGGCCGTGTGAATATCTTCAACCGACTCCACTTTGGGCAACATGATGTGACACCAACGAGCAGCAGAACCTGTGACCAAGATGCGCACATCATCTTGAAACGCAGGATGGTCTACGGGGTGTACACGCACTGCCACCCTTGCATCAGAAGCAGCACTGGCAGCCACACTGGCGACCAAGTGTGCATGCTCTACCTCTGCACCCACGGGGGCACCGTCTTCACAGTCCAGGGTGACGTCCATCACGCCCACACCAAATTCTTGGTGCAACTCGGCCTGCAATTGCAGGCTTTTGCGCATACGCACCTCTACCCCGCAGTAATGGTCACACACAGGCAACGCCCTCGCGCTAGCTTGCGCACCCAGCAAGACGTCGCGGGGATGTTGAGTCACTGCTTTAACCTGTCCTTGTCAAAGCAAGTGAGCCACGCCCGCTTGCTCGTCGGTCAACTCTTTGAGGGTTTTGTCAATGCAGCTTTGGCTAAAGGTATCGATAGCCAAACCTTCTACCACCTTGTATTCCCCATTTTCACAAGTGACAGGGAAACCAAACATCACATCCTTAGGAATGCCATACCAGCCTTGCGAGGGAATGCCCATGGTGACCCATTGACCGTGGGTGCCCAGTGCCCAATCACGCATATGGTCAATGGCCGCATTGGCAGCCGATGCTGCAGAAGACAAGCCACGCGCCTCAATGATGGCGGCGCCACGTTTGCCGACGGTGGGCAAAAACACGGTTTCATTCCAGACATGATCGTTGATCATGTCCTTCACCGATGCACCATCGATGGTGGCAAAGCGGTAATCGGCGTACATGGTGGGGGAATGGTTACCCCATACACACAGCTTGTGAATGCTCGCGACAGGCTTACCCGTTTTGGCGGCAATTTGGCTCAATGCGCGGTTGTGATCCAAGCGCAGCATGGCTGTGAAGTTGCCAGGTTTCAAATCAGGCGCCGATTTCATGGCGATATAGGCATTGGTGTTCGCAGGATTGCCCACCACCAGCACCTTGACATTACGCGAGGCCACCGCATTCAAGGCCTTGCCTTGCGCCGTGAAGATAGCGCCATTGATGGCCAACAATTCAGCGCGTTCCATGCCGGGACCACGCGGACGCGAACCCACCAACAAGGCGTAATCGGTGTCTTTGAATGCAGTCATGGGGTCGGCATGCGCCTCCATACCGGCCAACAAAGGAAAGGCACAGTCTTCCAACTCCATCATCACGCCCTTGAGCGCTTTTTGCGCTTTTTCATCCGGGATTTCAAGCAACTGCAGGATGACAGGTTGGTCTTTGCCCAGCATTTCGCCCGAGGCGATACGAAACAACAAGGCATAGCCAATTTGGCCGGCTGCGCCTGTGACGGCGACGCGAACAGGTTTTTTACTCATGACAATCTCCGAAGATAAATTAAAACAAAAATTTACAAATACGACTGCGTCATATTCAAGACATGTGTCTTATAGAAGATATGATAGCGTCTCAATTCCATCACTTGCCTGACAAGTCCAACGTGAACTCTCCTGCCACCACTGAAACCAGCCCTGCACCCTCTGCCTCCGCGGCAGGGAACGCACCTGCTTTCAGCCCACTTTATCAGCAGATCAAGGGCTTGGTATTACAAAGCCTGCAAAGCGGCGAGTGGAAACCAGGCGAAACCATTCCCAGCGAATTCGAACTTGCTGCACGCTACAAAGTCAGCCAAGGCACAGTGCGCAAAGCCATTGATGAATTAGCGCAAGACCATTTGCTGATTCGACGCCAAGGCAAAGGCACGTTTGTTGCCACGCATGCCGAGCAACATGTCCAGTACCGATTTTTGAAACTCAAGCCCGACCATGGTGACTTGAACAGCCAAGGCCCTGCGCAGCGCCTGATCATTGAATGCAAACGTACGCGAGCCAGCAGCGAGGTGGCTAAGGCATTGAGCCTCAGAGGCGGCGACGCGGTACTGCAACTGCGTCGGGTGCTGTCCTTTGGGGGCATTCCCACCATTTTGGAAGAGATTTGGTTGCCGGGGGGCCCCTTTAAAGGACTGACGGCTGAGCGTTTAAGCGCTGACCAAGGTCCGATGTACGCCCTGTTTGAAACAGAATTTGGCATTCGCATGGTGCGAGCACAAGAGCGACTCAGGGCGGTCAACCCCAGCGAAGAAGAAGCCAAATTACTGCAACTGCAACAGGCCACCCCCTTGCTAAGCGTTGAACGCTTGGCGTTCACCTACCACGACACCCCGATGGAGTGGCGTCGCGGTTTGTACCGCACGGATACCCATTATTACGATAACGAATTGAACTGAATCTCCTTTGTCAGCCTGTTTGGCATTCATTTTTGTGCATTGCAATAGAATGAAAATCCACTGGGCTACCCACACAACCTTCAGACACCTCAGCGCCCTACCGAAAGTCAGAAAGCCCCACCCATGACCGACCCCGTTCAACCAAGGCCAGAATTTCGCAACATCAACGCGTTTGCGGATTTGCCCACCTACCGCTTACCTGCCGCTGGCTGGGTATCCATCCTGCATCGTGTGAGCGGAGCGCTCATGTTTGTGTTGTTGCCCTTCATCATTTGGCTGTTTGACAAATCCATTTCGTCTGAAATTTCTTTTGCCAAATTCAGGGCAGCCTTCAATGTAGGTGTCGGCATTTACCCTGCATGGTTCATCAGTTTGGTGACTTTGGCACTGATCTGGGCCTATTTGCACCACTTGATTGCCGGACTGCGGCATTTGTACATGGACGCCACCCACAGCGTTGACAAAGCCTTTAGCCAACGCAGTGCGGTATTCACGCTTGCCCTGAGCTTGGGCTTGACCGTGTTGCTGGGCGCCAAATTGTTTGGTCTTTACTGATTTCAGGATTTCACAACATGACAGATTCGATTGGCTCTAAGCGCTTGGTTGTTGGCGCACATTACGGTTTGCGCGATTGGTTGGCGCAACGCATCACGGCCACCCTGATGGCTGTGTTCACTTTGCTGGTGTTGTTGCAGTTGATTTTTTCACACGGACCGATTGGCTATGACAAGTGGGCAGGCATCTTCAATCCTCAGTGGATGCGTGCCTTGACGTTCACCGTGATTTTGGCGCTCACCTACCACGTATGGGTAGGCATGCGCGATATTTGGATGGACTACATCAAGCCAGTTGCACTTCGTTTAAGTTTGCAAATTTTCACCATCGTTTGGTTGCTGTCCTGCATGGGTTGGGCGGTTCAGGTTCTTTGGAGACTTTGATTGATGACACGCTCTTCTCTTTCTCGCCGCCGCTTTGATGTGGTCATCGTCGGTGCAGGTGGTTCTGGCATGCGAGCCTCGCTGCAACTCTCTCGCGCTGGCCTGAACGTGGCGGTGCTCTCCAAGGTGTTTCCCACCCGCTCGCACACGGTGGCGGCCCAAGGTGGTATTGGTGCTTCTTTAGGCAATATGTCGGAGGACAACTGGCATTTCCACTTTTACGACACCGTCAAAGGCTCGGACTGGCTGGGCGACCAAGACGCTATTGAATACATGTGCCGCGAAGCACCCAAAGTGGTCTACGAGTTGGAACACATGGGCATGCCTTTCGATCGCAACGCCGATGGCACGATTTACCAACGCCCTTTTGGCGGACATACCGCTAACTATGGTGAAAAATCAGTACAACGCGCTTGTGCGGCGGCTGACCGCACCGGTCATGCCATGTTGCATACCTTGTACCAACAAAACGTGCAGTCCCATACCAACTTCTTCGTTGAATGGATGGCACAAGACCTGATCCGCGATGCAGAAGGCGATGTGGTGGGCGTCACAGCGCTAGAGATGGAAACTGGCGATGTGCATATATTGGAAGCCAAAACCGTGTTGCTCGCCACCGGTGGCGCAGGCCGCATTTTTGCGGCTTCAACCAATGCTTTCATCAATACCGGTGACGGTTTGGGCATGGCGGCACGTGCTGGCATTCCGCTGGAAGACATGGAGTTTTGGCAATTCCACCCCACCGGTGTGGCCGGTGCCGGTGTGCTCTTGACCGAAGGCTGCCGAGGCGAAGGCGCGATATTGCTCAACAGCAACGGCGAGCGTTTCATGGAACGCTATGCGCCCACCTTGAAAGACTTGGCACCCCGCGATTTTGTGTCGCGTTGCATGGACCAAGAAATCAAAGAGGGACGCGGTTGCGGCCCGAACAAAGATTACGTGCACTTGAAACTCGATCACCTCGGTGCCGAGACCATCATGAAGCGCCTGCCATCCGTCTACGAGATTGGTCACAACTTCGCCAACGTCGATATCACCAAAGAGCCCATTCCGGTGGTGCCCACCATCCACTACCAAATGGGCGGCATACCCACCAACATCCACGGCCAAGTGGTCACCCAAACCGCCACCGACCACAACGCGGTGGTGAATGGTTTGTACGCAGTGGGTGAGTGCTCTTGCGTGTCGGTGCATGGCGCCAACCGTTTGGGCACCAACTCGCTGCTTGATTTGCTGGTGTTTGGCAAAGCCGCGGGTAACCACATCGTCGACTTCCACCAGAAAAATAAACTTCACAAACCCTTGCCGGCAGATGCTGCAAACCGTACCTTGGCGCGCTTGGCGCGACTGCAAAACGCCACCAGCGGCGAATACGCACAGGACGTTGCCAACGATATCCGCGCCACCATGCAACAACACGCCGGTGTGTTCCGTACCCAAGCCAGCTTGGACGAGGGTGTGGGCAAAATCGCCGAACTGCGTGAACGTGTGCAAGCCATTGGCCTGCAAGACAAATCCCAGATCTTCAACACTGCGCGTGTGGAAGCTTTGGAGGTGGAAAACCTCATAGAGTGCGCCCAAGCCACTATGGTCTCAGCTGCCGCGCGACGTGAAAGCCGTGGCGCTCATACGGTCGACGATTATGCAGACACCCCTCAGCACCCCAATGGCCGCAATGACGAAGAGTGGTTAAAGCACTCTCTTTGGCACAGCGACAGCAACAGCTTGACCTACAAGCCCGTCAAATTGCAACCGCTGACCACCGAAAGCATTCCTCCTAAAGTCAGGACCTTCTAAATGAAACGCACCTTCAAAATTTACCGCTACGACCCCGAAAAAGACGCTAAGCCTTATATGCAAACTATCGAGGTCGAACTCGACGGTCACGAGCGCATGTTGTTAGACGCTTTGATGAAACTCAAAGCACAAGACCCCACACTGTCGTTCAGACGTTCGTGCCGTGAAGGTGTCTGCGGCTCTGACGCCATGAACATCAACGGCAAAAACGGTTTGGCATGTCTGACCAATATGCTGACCCTGCCTGGCGTCATCACCTTGAAGCCTTTGCCAGGCTTACCCGTGGTGCGCGACTTGATTGTCGACATGACGCAGTTTTTCAACCAATACAACTCCATCAAGCCGTATTTGGTCAACGATACCTTGCCGCCCGAGAAAGAGCGTTTGCAGTCGCCCAAAGAACGTGAAGAGTTGGATGGTTTGTACGAGTGCATTTTGTGTGCAAGCTGTTCAACCAGTTGCCCCTCGTTTTGGTGGAACCCTGACAAATTTGTCGGCCCCGCCGGTTTGTTGCAAGCCTATCGCTTCATCGCCGACAGCCGCGACCATGCCACCGCTGAGCGTTTGGACAATTTGGAAGACCCCTACCGGCTGTTTCGCTGCCACACCATCATGAACTGTGTCGATGTGTGCCCCAAGGGTTTGAACCCCACCAAGGCGATTGGCAAGATCAAAGAGTTGATGGTGAGTCGCACGGTTTAAATGGACGATGCGCCCTTTGATGACTTGCCCAACTCGGCCCCATTGCCGTCTGCTGCGCTCAGCAAGCTGCGCTGGCGCTGCCGTCGCGGCTTGCTGGAGAACGATTTGTTCATCGAGCGGTTTTTCAACCGCCATGCCAGCAGCATGACCGTGGGGCAGGCACGCAGCATGTACGCTTTGATGGAATTGGCAGACAACGATTTATTGGATGTGTTGTTAGGAAGACCTCACACGCAAGACATTGCACAACAAGAAGATGTGAAAGCTTTACTTGGCCTGATGCAGGCATAAAAAATTCAACAGGAATGAACCATGAAACTCGCTAACTACTCAGCCACCTTGTCGTTCAGCAACGGCACACCCAGCATAGACATTCCCGTTTACAACGGTTCCATAGGTCCCGATGTGATGGACATTCGCAAGCTATATGGCCAAACCGGCATGTTCACTTACGACCCAGGCTTCTTATCTACTGCATCTTGCCAGTCAGCCATCACCTATATCGATGGCGACAAAGGTGAATTGCTGTATCGCGGTTATCCCATAGAACAACTCGCTACCCAGTGCGACTTTTTGGAGACCTGCCATTTATTGCTGTACGGGGAATTGCCTAACGCTGAGGGCAAGCACAAGTTCACCCAAACCGTGACTCACCACACCATGGTGCATGAGCAAATGCAATTTTTCTTGCGTGGCTTTCGCCGTGACGCTCACCCCATGGCGGTGTTGACTGGATTGGTTGGCGCTTTGTCGGCTTTCTATCACGACAGCACTGACATCAACAACCCCGAGCACCGTGAAGTAGCGGCTATTCGATTGATCGCCAAAATGCCTACCTTGGTGGCCATGGCCTACAAATACGGCATTGGTCAACCTTTCTTGTACCCGCAAAACGATTTATCCTACGCTGGCAATTTCTTGCGGATGATGTTTGGCACCCCTTGTGAACCTTATGTCGTCAACCCTGTGCTTGAACGCGCCATGGACCGGATCTTCACTTTGCATGCCGACCATGAACAAAACGCTTCCACTTCTACTGTGCGGTTGTGTGGTTCTTCTGGCACCAACCCTTTCGCAGCGATTGCGGCAGGCGTAGCTTGTTTGTGGGGGCCCGCACACGGTGGTGCCAATGAAGCTTGCTTGAACATGTTGGAAGACATTCAAGCCAATGGCGGCATCGCCAAGGTGGGCGAGTTCATGGAGAAGGTCAAAGATAAAAACTCGGGCGTGAAGCTCATGGGTTTTGGTCATCGCGTGTACAAAAACTACGACCCCCGTGCCAAGCTGATGCAAGAAACCTGCAATGAGGTGTTGCAAGAGTTAGGACTTGAAAACGACCCCTTGTTCAAACTGGCCAAGGCTTTGGAAAAAATTGCTTTAGAAGACGAGTACTTTGTGTCGCGCAAGCTCTATCCCAATGTCGACTTTTACTCCGGCATCGTGCAACGTGCCATCGGCATCCCAGTAAATCTGTTCACAGGTATTTTTGCCTTGGCACGTACCGTGGGTTGGATTGCCCAGCTCAATGAAATGATTGGTGACCCCGAGTACAAAATTGGCCGTCCTCGCCAGCTGTTTACCGGCTCTGTCAAACGCGATGTACCGGCGCTGAACAAGCGTTAATCTGTCACTCTGACTGGTTATAGTCGGCCTTATCGCTGCTGCCTAGGTGTTGTCATGACTGTTGTAAGAAAAGCTGTTTTCCCTGTGGCTGGATTGGGTACACGTTTTTTGCCTGCCACCAAAGCGAGTCCTAAGGAAATGCTGTGCGTGGTCGACAAGCCGTTGATTCAATACGCCGTCGAAGAGGCGGTGGAAGCTGGCATCACCGAAATGATTTTCGTCACCGGTCGCAGCAAGCGCAGCATAGAAGACCATTTCGATCGCTCATTCGAGCTTGAGCATGAACTGGAAGCCAAACACAAAACCGAGTTACTGAACTTGGTTCGCAACATCAAACCCGCGCATGTGAACTGCGTCTATGTGCGTCAACCCGAAGCACTGGGTTTAGGCCATGCGGTCAACTGTGCTGCGTCTTTGGTAGGCAATGAGCCTTTTGCCGTGGTGTTGGCAGACGACTTGTTAGATCATCAACCCGGTGTGCTGAAACAATTGGTGGGCATCTACGAGCATTACCGATCATCTGTGGTTGCTGTGGAAAAAATTCTCCCCTCACAAAGCAAATCGTATGGTGTGGTTGAAGGGATTTCTGCTGGCGATCGTCTTACCAAGTTGTCCGGTATCGTGGAAAAGCCCGAACCCCAAAACGCACCATCAGACCAAGGTGTGGTGGGCAGGTACATCTTCACACCTAGTATTTTTCAGCACATCTCTCAACTCAAACCCGGTGCGGGTGGCGAGTACCAACTCACCGACGCCATCCAAAGCTTGCTCAAGCTGGAAGCGGTGTACGCCTATGCCTACGAAGGGGTGCGTTATGACTGCGGTAGCAAACTGGGTTTTTTGAAAGCCACCGTTGAATTTGCCTTGAAGCACCCTGAGACCGGCAGTGACTTCAAGGCTTATTTAAACCATTTGTCGCTCTAAATCAGCGACCGATGCTGAAGTAATCAAAGCCCCGCTCACGCATACGAGCAGGTTCGAACAAATTGCGGCCATCAAAAATCACAGGTGTTTTCAATGCGGATTTGATGCGATCGAAATCAGGCACACGGAAATTTTTCCATTCGGTCATGATGACCAAGGCGTCTCCACCGGCCAAAGCAGCTTCCTTGGTGCCGCACAACATCAAGTCAGCCCGGTCACCATAGATATGCTGGGTTTCTTCCATCGCAGCTGGGTCAAAGGCTTGCACACGCGCACCTGCCTGCCATAACGCCTCCATCACCACCCTGCTGGGTGCTTCACGCATATCGTCGGTATTGGGTTTGAACGACAAACCCCAAAGGGCGATGGTTTTGTTGTTTAAACCATCTTTGAAGTAGCGTTGGATTTTTTCAAACACCACATGCTTTTGCGCTTGGTTACGCGACTCCACAGCATTCAATATCCAAGGCGCATAGCCCAGACCTTCAGCGGTTTTCACCAATGCGCTGACGTCCTTGGGAAAACAGCTGCCGCCATAGCCCGCACCAGGGTAAATGAAGTGGTAGCCAATGCGTTGATCGCTGCCTATGCCTTGACGAACCGACTCAATGTCAGCGCCTACCAGCTCGGCGATATTGGCCATTTCGTTCATGAAGCTGATCTTGGTGGCCAACATGCAGTTGGCGGCGTACTTGGTCAATTCAGCACTGCGCACACCCATGACAATCACTTTGTCGTGGTTGCGGTTGAAAGGTTCGTATAACTCACGAAGAATTTTTTCAGCCTTAGCGCTTTCAGTTCCTATGACGATACGGTCAGGCCGTTGGCAATCGGCAACCGCAGCGCCCTCCTTTAAAAACTCGGGGTTGGAAACCACATCAAACTCGACGTTCGCGCCGCGCTCTTTCAAAGTTTGCGCCACCATCGCGGTCACTTTGTCAGCGGTACCCACAGGCACGGTAGATTTGTCCACAATCACGGTGTATCCCGTCATATGGGTGGCGATGGTTTTGGCAACCGCCAGCACATACTTCAAATCGGCGCTGCCGTCTTCATCGGGTGGTGTGCCAACGGCAATGAATTGCACCTCGCTTTGCTCAACCGCCGCTTGGGCGTCAGACGTAAATAGCAAACGTCCTTCGGCGAAATTACTTTTCACAATGGGCTCTAAGCCAGGCTCAAAAATAGGGATCTCGCCTTTGCGCAAGCGGGCTAATTTGTTTTCATCGATATCCACGCAAGTAACCGTGTGACCAGCTTCCGCCAGAACCGCGCCTTGCACCAAGCCTACGTAGCCAGTTCCAAAAACAGCAATTTTCATAATGACATAACTGTGAAAAACTTCATCTTAAAGCCGAAATGTGTCAAAGATTTGTCACACAAACACCTGGGCTTGAGCCAACACTGGCGCATTGGCATCTTTGGTCGCCAACAAAGGCGCGGTACTGAGAGGCCAGTCAATAGCCAATTGCGGGTCATTCCACACAATGCAACGCTCGTGTTCTGGTGCGTAGTAATCGGTGGTTTTGTACAAAAACTCAGCGCTGGTGCTCAATACGGCAAACCCGTGGGCAAAGCCAGGGGGTACCCATACCTGCCGTTTGTTGTCTGCACTCAAATGCACGCCAACCCATTGACCAAAATGCGGGGAAGAGCGGCGAATGTCCACCGCCACATCAAACACTTCGCCTTCAGTGACTCTCACCAACTTGCCTTGGGGTTGTTGTATTTGGTAATGCAAGCCACGAAGTACCCCATGGGATGATCGGCTGTGGTTATCTTGAACAAAGGTGACATCCAGGCCCGTGACATTGGCGAAGTCGTGGGCGTTGAAGGACTCGAAGAAAAAGCCTCGGCTGTCACCAAAGACCTTGGGTTCTAAGATGAGTACGCCGGGCAATGCAGTAGGAATCGCTTGGTAGGCCATGCCGCTTATTTCAACAAAGACAAAAGGTATTGGCCATAGGCATTTTTGGCCAAGGGGGCTGCAAGTTTGTGAACAGCGCTTGCGTCAATCCAGCCTTGGTGAAACGCAATTTCTTCTGGGCAAGCCACCATCAGGCCTTGGCGTTTTTGCAAGGTGGCAATGAAACTGGCGGCTTCCATCAAACTTTCGTGGGTGCCCGTGTCTAGCCAAGCGAAACCACGCCCCATGATTTCCACACCGAGTTGCCCCATCTCTAAATACCGTTTGTTGACATCGGTGATTTCCAATTCACCTCGTGCAGAGGGCTTGATGGCAGCAGCAATGTCACATACTTGCTCATCGTAAAAATACAAACCCGTCACCGCATAGTTGGATTTCGGTTGCTTGGGTTTTTCTTCAATACTGATAGCACGGTGCTGTGCATCAAATGCCACCACGCCATAACGTTCGGGGTCATGCACATGGTAGGCAAACACCGTGGCGCCCTTTTGCTGGGCATGAGCGCTATGGAGTTGCTTGACCAAATCATGCCCATAAAAAATATTGTCACCCAGTACCAAGGCGCTGGGTTGGCCATTGACAAAGTTTTTACCGATGGTGAAGGCTTGCGCCAAACCATCCGGGCTGGGTTGCACTGCATATTCGATGTGCATACCCCACTGAGAACCATCGCCCAGCAAATCGCTAAAGCGCGGCGTGTCTTGGGGCGTAGAAATCAGCAAGACCTCCCTTATGCCGCTGAGCATGAGGGTAGTGAGTGGGTAATAGACCATGGGCTTGTCATACACCGGCATGAGTTGCTTGCTGATGGCTTGGGTGACGGGGTACAGGCGGGTACCTGAACCACCGGCCAAGATAATGCCCTTACGCTGGATCATAGAAATTGAATTTACTATTTATAAGTAGAAGAGTTTATCCAATCGGGATAACTGCCTAAAATCCTCTCTTTCGCTAACTTTGAGCCTAGGAACCCGCAT
>CANGPV010000057.1 GCA_947455935.1 Comamonadaceae bacterium | reverse complement strand
GGTTCAACTCGACGACAAATACCGTCTCGACCATGGCCGCGCTTTCATGAGCGGTGTGCAAGCCTTGGTCAAGTTGCCCATGTTGCAACGTCAGCGCGATGCTTTGCAAGGCAAAAACACCGCTGGCTTCATCAGCGGCTACCGCGGCTCGCCCTTGGGCACCTACGACCAAGCGCTGTGGAGCGCCAAATCATTTTTGCAGTCCCAACACATCGTCTTTCAACCCGGTGTGAATGAAGAGCTGGCCGCCACTGCTTTGTGGGGCACGCAGCAACTGGGTTTTGCGCCGCCGGGCAGCAATAAATTCGACGGCGTGTTTGGTATTTGGTATGGCAAAGGCCCGGGCGTGGACCGCACCTCCGATGTGTTCAAGCACGCCAACATGGCGGGCACCACGCCTTGGGGCGGTGTGCTGGCGCTCGCAGGCGACGACCATGTCGCCAAAAGCAGTACCGCTGCGCACCAAAGCGACCATATTTTCAAAGCGTGTGGCTTGCCCGTGTTTTTCCCTGCCTCAGTACAAGACGTGCTGGACTATGGCATTCATGGCATTGCCCTCAGCCGTTTTGCCGGTGTGTGGTCGGGCATGAAAACCATCCAAGAGGTGGTGGAGTCCAGCGCCTCGGTGATGATCGACCCCGAGGGCGTGCGCATTGTGCTGCCCGAGTTCGAGATGCCCGAAGGCGGTTTGCACATCCGCTGGCCCGATGATGCGCTTAGCCAAGAAGCGCGTTTGTTCAATTACAAATGGTATGCAGCGCTGGCTTACATACGCGCCAACAAAATCAACCACACCGTCATCAAAGGCGCCAATGACCGCTTTGGTTTGATCGCCAGCGGCAAGGCCTACAACGACACCCGCCAAGCTTTGCTTGATTTGGGACTCGACGACATCACCTGCCAGCGCATCGGTATTCGGGTGCACAAAGTGGGCGTGGTCTGGCCACTGGAGTCTGAAAGCACCCGTGAGTTCGCCCGTGGCTTGCAAGAAATTTTGGTGGTTGAAGAAAAACGCCAGCTGATTGAATACCAAATCAAAGAAGAGCTTTACAACCTGCCTGATGCACAGCGCCCCCGCGTGTTGGGCAAGTTCAATGAAGGCGAGGGTGATGCGGGTGGTGAATGGTCGCAGCCCAACCCCAGCAGCCATATTTTGTTGCGTGCCAATGCCGATCTATCTCCCGCGCTGATTGCCCAAGCGATTGCCATTCGTTTGAAAAAACTCGGCGTCGATGCCGACACCCGCTCACGCATGGACGCGCAACTCGCGGTGTTGGAATCCAAAAACAAAGCCATGCAGGCGTTGGAGGTCAAAGCCGATCGCCAACCTTGGTTCTGCTCGGGTTGCCCGCACAACACCAGTACCAAAGTCCCTGAAGGCTCACGCGCCATGGCGGGCATTGGTTGCCATTTCATGTCGCTGTGGATGGACCGCAGCACCGTGGGCTTTACCCAAATGGGTGGTGAGGGCGTGCCATGGGTGGGTCAGCAACCTTTCACCCACGATAACCATATTTTTGCCAATATTGGCGACGGCACTTATTTTCACAGCGGTATCTTGGCCATTCGCCAAAGCGTGGCAGCCGGTGTGAACATCACCTACAAAATTTTGTACAACGACGCCGTGGCCATGACCGGCGGCCAACCCATTGGCGAACGCTCTGAAGGACACAGCGTCATTCAAATCGCACAAAGCATGCGTGCGGAAGGTGCCAAGCGCATCGTCATCGTCACCGATGAACCGCAGAAATACGATGCCGTGGGTCAAAACGGCGCAGCCGGTGGTGTGTTGGGCTTGCCCGAGGGCATCGCTATTGAACACCGCGATGAGTTGGATGCAGTGCAACGCATGATGCGAGAAATAACAGGCTGCACCGTCATCATTTATGACCAAACCTGCGCCACCGAAAAACGCCGCCGCAGAAAGCGCGGCACCATGGTCGATCCTGCGGTTCGTGTGGTCATCAATGAAGCGGTGTGCGAGGGCTGCGGCGACTGCAGCACCCAAAGCAATTGCTTGAGTGTGGAGCCGTTTGAAACTGATTTTGGTCGCAAACGCACCATCAACCAAAGCACTTGCAACAAAGACCAAAGTTGCGTCAAAGGCTTTTGTCCCAGCTTTGTCACGGTTGAAGGCGGACAGCTGCGCAAAAAAAGCAAAGACCGCCCTGCGCCCGACCCCTTTGCGTTGGGCGACTTGCCCCTGCCCGAGGTGCCCTCGCTCACACGCGGCGTCTACCCTGGCGGCTACGGCATTGTGGTGGCAGGTGTGGGCGGCACGGGCGTCATCACCATCGGTCAGTTGTTGGGCATGGCGGGTCACTTGGAAGGGCGCGGCATCGTCACCCAAGACTCGGCAGGCTTGGCGCAAAAGGGCGGCGCCACCTGGAGCCATGTGTTGATTGCCGAGCAGCAATCGCATATTCGCACCACCCGTGTATCAACCGCTGCAGCTGATGTGATTTTGGGTTGCGACCCCATCGTCACCGCAGGCAAGGAAACCATGTTGCGTTTGCGCCCTGGGCGCACCCGCGTGGCCATCAACGACCATGGCACACCCACCGCAGCGTTTGTGAAAAACGGTGCATGGGCCAACCCCAGCGAAGGCTGTGTGGCCAATATCTTGCAAGCCCTCGACGGTGAAAACCGCAATTTGGGCGCGTTTGACGCCAACCACTTCGCCACCCAGTTATTGGGCGACAGCATTTACATCAACCCCATGGTGTTGGGCTACGCATGGCAAAAGGGCTGGATTCCTTTGGGTTTGGAAGCCCTGATGCGGGCCATCGAACTCAACGGCGTTCAAGTCGAGTCCAACAAAAAAGCCTTTGCTTGGGGGCGTTGGTGTGCTTTTGATATTGCCAAAGTGCAGGCCTTGTTAGCGCCTGTTCAGGTGGTGCAGTTCAAAACCAAAACATCTTTGGATGAATTGGTACGCAAGTTCAGTGAATTTTTAACGCAATACCAAAGCGCGGCGTATGCGCACACCTACACCCGTTTTGTTGACAAGGTATTGCAGCAAACAACGCCAGCTTTGGCTGAAGCGGTGGCGCGTAACCTCTTCAAACTCATGGCGTACAAAGACGAGTACGAAGTCGCCAGACTGCATACCGACGAACGGTTCTTAAAGCGCATTGCTGATCAGTTTGAAGGCGACTTCACCCTCAACTACCACTTGGCCCCTCCCCTGATTGCCCGCAAAAATGCCAAAGGTGAATTGATCAAACAAAAGTTTGGTCCTTCCATGCTCACAGGGTTCAAGGTCTTGGCCAAACTGCGCTTTTTGCGTGGCACGTGGCTCGATGTATTTGGCTACACCGAAGAGCGACGCAGCGAGCGCGCATTGGTGGCGCAGTACCGCCAAGCGATGGAAGAAGTGTTGAGTGGTTTCACGCCTGAGCGTCAAGCGCTGGCGCTAGAGATCGCTCGCATTCCCGACAAAATCAAGGGCTACGGCCATGTGAAAGAGCGCCACCTTAAAGTGGCGCGTTTGCAGTGGGATGGCTTAATGCTGGCTTGGCGCTCACCGAATGCCGGTGGTGAATCTCAATCGTCGAATGGATGATTTCCTCGTGCACGCTCAAGCGCTGGCGTAACTGCTTGGCTGTGAGCTGGGGGTCGTGGGTGACGGCGGTCAGTGCGCAGGTATAAACCCGCTTGCCCACGCGCCACACGTGCAAATCGCTCACCAAGGTTTGCCCATCAGACTCAACCACCTCTTTGATTTCTTGCACCACGGGGTGATCCATTTCGCGGTCTAAAAGCACTTTGGCGGTATCGATGATCAAGTTCTTTGCCCACAGTGCCACCATGACAGCACCCACCATACCCATCACCGGGTCAAGCCAAGCCCATCCGTACAGCCATCCGCCAATGAGCGCGACGATGGCCAGCACCGAGGTAAATGCGTCGGCGACCACGTGCATATAAGCAGACTTCAAATTCAAATCATGATGGGGTTCATGGTGATCGTGGACATGGTGCACATGGTGCGCATGGTCATCTGAATGCACATGTGCGTGCTCATGCGTGTGGCCGTGGTGGTGTGCCCCACCCAAAATATAGGCACACACGATATTGACCAACAAGCCCAACACGCCCACCACAATGGCTTCTTCAAATTGAATGGGCTGGGGTGAAATCAAACGCTCTAGCGAGCCAATCACCATGGTCAGGGCCACGCCCACCAAAAACAAAGCGCTGGCAAAACCTGCCAAGATTTCAATTTTCCATGTGCCAAAAGCAAAGCGCGGGTCTTTGGCATAAGTGCGTGCCGTGGCATAGGCCATGGCAGACAAGCCAATCGCCAAAGCGTGCGAACTCATGTGCCATCCATCTGCCAAGAGGGACATAGAGTTAAAAGCCCAGCCGGCCAAAATCTCCACCACCATCATCACCGCCGTGATCCACATCACCCAACGCGTACTGCGTTCGGCCGCCAGGTTGTCGCTGTCAAAAGCGTGATCGTGTGTCCAGTCGCTCAGGTCGTCGGTGTTCATGGTTGACCTTGAAAAATAGCCGCATGCGCTTGCTGATCGGCGTGGTAACTTGATCTGACCATGGCGCCTACCGCCGCATGTTTGAAGCCCATCTCATAGGCCTTGGCTTCGAACATCTTGAAGGTGTCGGGGTGTACATAGCGACGCACCGGCAGGTGGTGGTTGCTGGGTGCGAGGTATTGGCCTAGGGTCAACATATCTATATGGTGGTCACGCATGTCTTGCATGACTGCCA
The DNA here is from genome assembly GCA_947455935.1 of Comamonadaceae bacterium. Classification (GTDB taxonomy): domain Bacteria; phylum Pseudomonadota; class Gammaproteobacteria; order Burkholderiales; family Burkholderiaceae_C; genus Limnohabitans. The sequence continues at coordinate 7,924 of CANGPV010000057.1, read as the reverse complement.
AAATTTCTTCATCGGTTTCGCCCAAGCCGACCATCAAGCCGCTTTTGGTGGGCACATCGGGAAACAGTGCTTTGAACTTTTTCAGCAAGTTCAAGCTGAACGCGTAATCGCTGCCAGGCCGTGCTTGTTTGTACAAGCGCGGCACGGTTTCTAAGTTGTGGTTCATCACGTCGGGCGGCGCAGCTTTTAATATCTCCAAAGCTCGGTCGTCGCGGCCACGAAAGTCCGGCACCAAAACTTCTATTTGGGTGTGCGGCGACAAGGCCCGTGTTTGCTGGATGCACTCGACAAAATGGGCGGCACCGCCGTCGCGCAAATCGTCGCGGTCCACGCTGGTGATCACCACGTACTTCAGTTTCAAGGCGGCAATGGTCTTGGCCAAATTGGCGGGTTCGTTCACATCCAAGGGGTTGGGTCGGCCGTGACCCACATCGCAAAACGGGCAGCGTCGGGTGCACTTGTCCCCCATGACCATGAAGGTGGCCGTGCCCTTGCCAAAGCATTCCCCAATATTGGGACAGGAGGCTTCTTCGCACACCGTCACCAAATTATTTGTGCGCAAAATGTCTTTGATCTCGTGAAAGCGTGAGTTGGGCGAGGCAGCTTTGACGCGAATCCAGTCAGGCTTTTTCAAAATCTCGCCCGTGTGTTCCACCTTGATGGGGATACGCGAAACTTTGGACAAAGACTTTTGCTTGGCCAAGGGGTTGTGCTCGGGGTTGGCTTGACTGGGGGGCAAGACACTGTTGTCGGAAGTGGTCATAGGGGGGAAGAGCGGCCTAGGTTGGGTTGAGCGAGTCAGGGGGCCAAATACAGGCGAAGTTTCTCGCCCAGCACATCAGCCGCCTCTTGCCAGCCAATATCTATCCCCATTGTAAAAAGATCTGTGGTGGGCAAACCTGCATAGCCGCATGGGTTGATGTGTTCAAAGGGCGATAAATCCATATGCACGTTCAGCGCCACACCATGGTAGGTGCAATGACGGCTGACTTTCACACCCAAGGCGGCAATTTTGGCCAAGCCAGTGAAATCTGGCGTGGGTTTGCCCAAAGTGGCGTCATGGGGTGCTGGCCGAGAAGCCAGCAGCGCATGAGGGCTCTGCCCAGCGGTGCGAACAAACACCCCTGGCGCACCCGATACACGTAACCCAGTTACCCCAAAGTGCAGCAAGGTACGCAGCACGGCCTCTTCCAATTTGTAAACATATTCTTTCACAAAGTAACCTGCACGGCGAAGATCAATCAGGGCATAAGCCACCACTTGGCCGGGGCCGTGAAACGTCACTTGACCGCCGCGGTTGGTGGCAACCAAAGGTGCGTTGATGGGCCCCAGCACATGCGAGGCCAATCCCGCCAAGCCTTGGGTGAAGACCGGCGGGTGCTCACACAGCCAAATTTCGTCAGGCGTGAGGCTGTCGCGCAGTGCTGTGAAGTCTTGCATGGCTTGGTAGGTAGGCTGGTAATCCACCAGGCCCAGCTGGCGAATGATCAGGCTGGGCAATGCCTGAGTGCTCACTAAAGTACCACTTTCACCATGGGGTGGGTGCTGAGCGTGCGGTACAGCTCGTCAAGTTGTTCGCGGCTGGTGGCGCGAACGGTCAAGGTCAGGCCCAAGTACTTGCCAGCACTGCTGGGGCGTTGTGTCATGCGGTCGTCGCTCCAAGCTGGGTCGAAATGGCGCACGATCATCAACATGGCTTGAACAAAACCTTCTACCTGCTCGCCCATGACTTTGATGGGGAAATCACAGGGGTACGCAATCAGGCTGTCGTTGGTGGGTGCAGGCATAAAAAGGGGCTTTGAAAGATTAGGTTCAGGTGGGGTCTTTAAGATACTTTACAATCAGTGGCTTTGCTGCAAGTAGGGAAAACGCAATGGGCTCCTCCATCAACGCTTACCCGAGCGCAGACAAAAGCACTCAGACCCCAGACGCGGCGACATCAGATATTGATGAAACCGAGGAATTTCACCCTCTGACGGCCCAAGAGGCGCAAGCCTGGCGAGAGCGTCATCCGACATTGTCGGTGTGGTGGGTGGTGCTGGTGCAGTTGGTCTTGGCAGTGGTTGTTGCTGTCTTTGCTGCATGGTTTTGGGGTCGCTTGGTCATAGCCCAGTCTTTGTTGTACGGTGCTGTGGCCGTGGTTTTACCGGCAGCTTTGTTTGCCAGAGGCTTGACTTCCAAGTTGGCTTCGGCAAATGCGATTTCAGCTGCCATGAGTTTTGCTGTATGGCAAGGCGTCAAATTGGTGTTGACAGTGCTGTTGTTGGTGCTGGCGCCCAGGTTGTTAATTGATGTCAGCTGGCCCGCCTTGTTGGTGGGCATGTTGTTGACGATGAAGGTTTATTGGTTGGCGCTGGTTTGGGGCAAACCCCAAAAAGCGACACCGCAAGATTGATTTTGAAGAGTTGAACATGTCCGATACCAGCACACTTACCGCCGGCGAATACATCAGTCACCACTTAACCCATTTGCAAACCAAGCCGATGGGCGGCGTGATTGATTTTTCCGTGGTCAATATCGACTCTGTCATTTGGTCGGTGCTTTTAGGCTTGGTGGGCTCCTTCTTTTTGTGGCGCGCCGCACGTGCGGCCACCTCAGGCGTCCCAGGGCGTTTTCAAGCCGCTGTAGAAATACTGTTTGAAATGGTCGACACCCAAGCACGAGGCATTGTTCATAACGCCCAAAGCCGCAAGTTGGTGTCTCCTTTGGCTTTGACGGTGTTTGTATGGATTTTCTTGCTCAACAGCATGGACTTTTTGCCTGTTGATTTGTTCCACAAACTGTTTGAGTGGACCGGCATAGACCACTCCATCCACTATTTCCGCGTGGTTCCTACCGCTGATTTGTCGACCACTTTGGGCATGTCCGTGTCCGTCTTGCTCATCTGTTTGTTTTACAACGTCAAAATCAAAGGCATCGGCGGCTGGTTGCATGAATTAACCACTGCACCTTTTGGCGCTCACCCTATTTTGTGGCCTATCAATTTTGGCTTTCAGATGATTGAATTTGTTGCCAAAACCGTGTCCCACGGCATGCGACTGTTTGGCAATATGTATGCGGGCGAACTCATTTTTATGCTGATCGCCCTCATGGGCAGTGCCGCGGCCATGAGCCTGAGCGGTATTTTGTTACCCATTGGTCACATCATTGCCGGCTCTATTTGGGCCATCTTCCACATTTTGATCGTTGCGTTGCAAGCCTTTATTTTCATGATGTTGACCTTGGTCTACATCGGGCAAGCGCACGATACACACTGAGTTTTTCTTTCCTCAACCTTCCATCATCTTGCTTAGGAGCTTCTCATGGAACACGTACTTGGTTTAGTTGCACTCGCTGCCGGTCTCATCATTGGACTGGGCGCTATCGGTGCTTGTATTGGTATTGGCATCATGGGCAGTAAATACCTTGAAGCTGCCGCACGTCAGCCCGAGCTGATGAATGAACTGCAAACCAAAATGTTTTTGTTGGCTGGTTTGATTGACGCGGCTTTCTTGATTGGCGTGGGTATTGCCATGATGTTTGCCTTTGCCAATCCTTTCGTCCTCAAGTAACTTGCAACCTTCCTTTAGAGAGGTGTTGACGTGAGTATTAACGCAACCCTGTTCGTTCAGGCCATTGTTTTTGCAATTTTGGTGTGGTTCACGATGCGATTCGTGTGGCCCCCGATTGCAGGCGCCTTGGATGAGCGAGCTGAAAAAATTGCCCATGGTTTAAAAGCCGCTGAGCATGCGCGTATCGAGTTATCGAATGCGCACAAGCATGTCGAGGTCGAATTGGCCAAAACTCGCAACGAAGCGGCTAACCGCATTGCTGATGCTGAGCACCGTGCATCTGCCATTGTTGAAGAAGCTCGTACACGCGCTACCGACGAGGCCAACAAAATCATTGCTGCGGCCAAAGCCGAAGCTGAGCAAGCCATGATCAAAGGCCGCGAAGCTTTGCGTGACCAAGTGGCGGTGTTGGCGGTCAAGGGCGCAGAACAAATTCTGCGCAAGGAAGTCAATGCCAGCGTGCATGCCGACTTGTTGAGTCGTCTCAAAACAGAGCTTTGAGGACCCAACACCATGGCTGAACTCGCCACCATTGCCCGCCCTTACGCTGAAGCCTTGTTCCAAGTGGTCAAGGCCGATGCTGCTGCCGCTGTCGAGTGGTTGGATGGACTGGCGCTTGTCGCTGCAGACCCTGCGTTGCAGCAATTTGCCCACGACCCCAAGACCACGCACAGTCAAGTGCTCGACCTGTTCACCCAAGTCGGCCCGAAAAACTTACCGCCTGTGGCCATCAATTTGTTGACCACCTTGATCGACAACGGTCGTTTGGGTGTGGTGACGGAAATTGCTCAACACTTTCATGTGTTGTTGGATGCGCAAAGTGGCGTTCGCAAGGCGGTGGTGCACAGTGCGTTTCCCATCGAGGGCGTTGCCCTTGACGATTTGGCCAAAGTGCTCGAAAAGCGCTTTGGTAGCAAACTGCATGTGCAAGTGGCTCTCGAGCCTGAGCTCATTGGCGGTGTGCGTGTGGTGGTCGGCGACGAAGTGTTAGATACCTCCGTCAAAGCCCGTTTGGAACAAATGAAAGTCGCGCTGACCGCCTGAGCATCCCGCTCACAGGTTGGCCCAACCATAGGAAGAAGGAAAGAGTCATGCAACTCAATCCCGCAGAAATATCTGAACTGATCAAAACCCGCATCGAGGGCTCGACAGGCAATACCAATGTGCGCAACCAAGGCACCGTGATTTCGGTCACCGACGGTATTTGCCGCATCCACGGCTTGTCCGATGTGATGCAAGGCGAGATGCTGGAGTTCCCCAACAACACCTTCGGCTTGGCGCTGAACCTCGAGCGTGACTCGGTGGGCGCGGTGATTTTGGGTGAATACGAACACATCTCCGAAGGCGACACCGTCAAATGCACGGGACGCATTTTGGAAGTGCCCGTGGGCCCCGAGCTCATCGGTCGCGTGGTCAATGCCTTGGGTCACCCCATCGATGGCAAAGGCCCGATCAACGCCAAAATGACCGACGTCATTGAAAAGGTGGCGCCTGGTGTGATTGCCCGTCAATCGGTGGACCAGCCCATGCAAACCGGCTTGAAATCCATTGACTCCATGGTGCCCATTGGCCGTGGTCAGCGCGAATTGATCATTGGTGACCGCCAGACCGGCAAAACCGCTGTGGCGATTGACGCCATCATCAACCAAAAGGGTCAGAACATGACCTGTATCTATGTGGCCATCGGACAGAAGGCTTCATCGATCAAAAACGTGGTGCGCTCGCTCGAACAAGCTGGCGCCATGGCCTACACCATTGTGGTGGCGGCTTCTGCCTCTGAGTCGGCAGCCATGCAGTACGTGTCGGCCTATTCTGGTTGCACCATGGGTGAATATTTCCGCGACCGCGGCGAAGATGCGCTCATCGTGTATGACGATTTGTCCAAGCAAGCCGTGGCTTACCGCCAAGTGTCCTTGTTGTTGCGTCGTCCCCCAGGCCGCGAAGCCTACCCTGGCGACGTGTTCTATTTGCACAGCCGTTTGCTCGAGCGTGCTGCCCGTGTGAACGCCGACTATGTCGAGCACTTCACCAAAGGCGCAGTCAAAGGCAAAACCGGCTCACTCACTGCGCTGCCCATCATCGAAACCCAAGCGGGTGACGTGTCGGCATTCGTGCCTACCAACGTGATCTCCATCACCGACGGCCAAATTTTCTTGGAAACCTCCTTGTTCAATGCGGGTGTTCGCCCTGCGATTAACGCCGGTATTTCGGTGTCGCGTGTGGGTGGTGCAGCTCAAACCAAGTTGGTGAAAAACCTCTCCGGTGGTATCCGTACCGATTTGGCCCAGTACCGTGAATTGGCAGCGTTTGCGCAGTTTGCTTCTGATTTGGACGAAGCCACCCGCAAGCAGCTCGATCGCGGCGCCCGCGTGACCGAATTGCTCAAGCAAGCACAGTACAGCCCGCTGCCCATCAGCTTGATGGCAGCAACTTTGTACGCTGCCAACAAAGGCTTCTTGGATGACATCGACGTCAAGCAAGTCTTGCATTTCGAATTTGGTTTACACCAACATCTGAAATCCAAAAATGCTGCATTGCTGGCCAAGCTTGAAGCCGCCAAAGCCATGGACAAAGATGCCGAGACCGAACTGGTCTCTGCCATCGAAGCGTTCAAAAAGTCTTTCGTCTAAGCCATCAAGCAGCAAGGAGCCCTTCATGGCAGTCGGCAAGGAAATACGCGGCAAGATCAAATCGGTGGAAAACACCAAGAAGATCACCAAGGCCATGGAAATGGTGGCTGCGTCCAAAATGCGCAAGGCACAGGACCGCATGCGTGCCGCCCGCCCTTACAGCGAAAAAGTGCGCAATATCGCCACCCATCTGGGTCAGGCCAATCCCGAGTACGTGCATCCCTTCATGAAGATTCATCCGGCGTCTTCTACCGGCTTCATCGTGGTGACCACCGACAAAGGTTTGTGCGGCGGCATGAACACCAACGTATTGCGTGCGTTGATGAACAAGCTCAAAGAACTGCAAGCTGCAGGTAAATCTGCGCAAAGCGTCGCCATCGGCAACAAAGGTTTGGGCTTCCTCAACCGCGCAGGCATCAAGGTCATGGCACAACTCACGCAAATGGGTGACACGCCACACATCGAAACCCTGATTGGCCCAGTTAAGGTCATGCTCGACGCCTATACCGAAGGTCAGTTGGATGCGGTGTACATCTGCTATACCAAGTTCATCAACACCATGAAGCAAGAAGCGGTGATTGAACAACTGCTGCCCTTGTCGCATGACAAGATGCGCGAAGAGACCAAAGCTTCGGGCAGTTACGCTTGGGACTATTTGTACGAACCCGACGCACCGGCGGTGATCGATGACTTGTTGGAGCTCTACATCGAGTCCTTGGTTTACCAGGCCGTGGCCGAGAACATGGCATCTGAACAATCTGCACGCATGGTGGCCATGAAGGCTGCTACCGACAACGCCGGCAGTGTGATTGGCGAACTCAAACTCATTTACAACAAAACCCGTCAAGCAGCGATCACGAAGGAATTGTCCGAAATCGTGGCCGGTGCGGCGGCGGTGTAACACCTTTTATTTTTGGAGCAAATCATCATGGCTCAGGCAATGACACACGCAGGTATTCAAGGAAAAATCGTCCAATGTATTGGTGCGGTGGTGGACGTCGAATTCCCCCGCGATCACATGCCGCATATTTACGATGCGCTCAAACTCGAGGGTACCGCGCTCACGCTGGAAGTGCAGCAGCAATTGGGCGACGGCATTGTGCGCACCATTGCGCTGGGTACTTCTGACGGCTTGCGCCGCGGTTTGATGGTCACCAACACGGGTGCTGCCATCACCGTGCCCGTGGGCAAAGCCACATTGGGTCGCATCATGGACGTGCTGGGCGCGCCCATTGACGAGCGCGGCCCTGTTGACCAAACCCAAACCGCTTCGATTCACCGCAAAGCCCCTGCTTACGACGAACTCAGCCCTTCACAAGAACTGCTGGAAACCGGCATCAAGGTGATTGACTTGGTGTGTCCTTTCGCCAAAGGCGGTAAGGTCGGTTTGTTCGGTGGTGCCGGTGTGGGCAAAACCGTGAACATGATGGAACTCATCAACAACATCGCCAAAGCGCACAGCGGTTTGTCTGTGTTCGCCGGTGTGGGTGAGCGTACCCGCGAAGGTAACGACTTCTATCACGAGATGGCCGATTCTGGTGTGGTGAACTTGGAGCACTTGGAAGAGTCCAAAGTGGCCATGGTTTACGGTCAGATGAACGAGCCTCCCGGCAACCGTTTGCGCGTGGCTTTGACCGGCCTGACCATCGCCGAATCTTTCCGTGATGAAGGCAAAGACGTGCTGTTCTTCGTGGACAACATCTACCGCTACACCTTGGCCGGTACCGAAGTGTCCGCCCTGTT
>CANGPV010000056.1 GCA_947455935.1 Comamonadaceae bacterium | reverse complement strand
TTGCTGGGGCGCAAAGTGCTGCTCGAAGACGGGCGCGGTTTGAAGCTGCTGGGACAGCACATCCAAGCCACGATCGACCAAGCCCTTGATGGCAATCATCGCGAGCAAAGCGAAGCGAACCACCTGCAAACCCATGCGCTATCCCTGCAACAAGCATGGACCGACGTGGTGCAAGCCACCCAAGCCGCTTGGGCCGGTGGCGAACCTGCGGTGGCGCTGGCCAATGCCGTGCCTTATATGCAAGCCTTTGGCCACACCGTGCTGGCGTGGACCTGGTTGCAAGTGGCTTTGGCGTCGCAAGGCGAGGGCGATGCCAACCTCGGGCGGCGCAGCGCTTGCCAGTTTTTCTTCAACTATGAATTGCCCAAAATCGGCGCATGGCTTGAAGTGGTGCGCCAACGCGACACCACCTGTGCCGACATGCCCGAGGGCGCTTTTTAACCAGCTAACCAGTACACCACCATGACACGCACCGTGAAACAACTCTTCGATCTATCCGGCAAAACCGCCTTGGTCACCGGTGGCTCTCGCGGACTGGGTCTGCAAATGGCTTATGCCTTAGGCGAAGCGGGCGCCAAGGTCATGATCAGCGCTCGCAAAGCATCCGAGTTAGAGCAGGCCGTGGCCGAACTCAAAGCCGCTGGCATTGATGCGCATTGGTTGGCGGCGAACTGCGCCGACCCCGATGATTTACAAAAACTCGGCGCTGAAACATTGAAACAGTTTGGCCATGTGGATGTGTTGCTCAACAACGCCGGTGCTGCTTGGGGTGCACCTGCCGAAGACCACCCCTTGGAAGCTTGGGACAAAGTGATGAACCTGAATGTTCGTGGCTATTTCATCCTCAGCCAGTACATGGGCAAGCACAGCATGATCCCCAGACGCAGCGGCAGCATCATCAATGTGGCTTCCATCACCGGTTTGGGCGGCAACCCCACCGGCATCAACACCATCGCCTACAACACCTCCAAAGCTGCTGTCATCAATTTCTCATGCGCCTTGGCTGGCGAATGGGGTGTTCACAATATTCGGGTCAACTCGATTTGCCCCGGTTTCTTTCCCAGCAAAATGACTGCGGGTACGTTTGAGACCTACGGTGAAGATCTATTGAAGTCCAGCGCGCCCTTGCGGCGTTTGGGCGACAACGAAGACTTGAAAGGCATCACGGTGCTGTACGCATCGGATGCTGGCAAGCACATCACCGGCCAATGGCTGGCGGTGGACGGCGGCGTGAGCTGCATCACCAGCGGATAAAACAGGAGACTTCCATGCCACACAACCCCCAAATCCATTTGGTCAGTCGCCCCACGGGCGAGCCCACGGCTGACAACTTCAAATTGCTCACCTTGGAGACACCCGCTTTGCAAGACAAGCAAGTGTTGGTCAAACACGCGTACATGAGCTTGGACCCTTATATGCGTGGCCGCATGAACGACGGCAAAAGCTATACCGCTCCCCAAGCCTTGAACGCGGTCATGGTTGCAGGAACCGTGGGCGAGGTGGTGGAGAGCCGTCATCCCCAATTTGCCGTGGGCGACCAAGTGGTCGGCATGGGCGGTTGGCAAACCTACAGCGTGGTGGATGCCGATGTGCCTGCTGCGCTTCGCAAAATTGACACCACCCATGTGCCCATCAGCCATTACCTGGGTGCTGTCGGTATGCCAGGCGTCACTGCATGGCACGGTTTGGTTCGCATCATCAACCCCAAGGCCGGTCAAACCCTCACCGTCAGCGCCGCCAGTGGCGCGGTCGGCAGCGCCTTTGGTGCTTTGGCCAAAGCCCGCGGTTGCCGCGTGGTGGGCTTTGCTGGTGGCAAAGATAAATGTGATTACGTGGTGAACGAACTCGGCTTTGATGCTTGCATCGACTACAAAGAACACAGCGACTACCTGTCCTTGTCCAAAGCCTTGAAGGACGCTTGCCCCAACGGCATCGACGGGCATTTTGAAAATGTGGGCGGTATGGTGTTGGATGCGGTCATGTTGCGCATGAACGAGTTTGGCAGCATCGCAGTCTGCGGCATGATTGCCGGCTACAACGGCAAGCCCATTCCCATGACCAATCCTTCCTTGATTTTGATGAGCCGTCTCAAGGTGCAAGGCTTCATCGTCAGCGAACACCCTGCCGATTGGCCTGAGGCTTTGAAAGAACTGGGTACCTTGGTGGGCAGTGGCAAGTTCAAACCCCGCGAAACCGTCGCCCATGGCTTGGAGAATGCCCCCGAGGCATTTTTCGGTTTACTCAAAGGCAAAAACTTTGGCAAACAAGTGGTGAAACTCTGATGTCCGCACTGATTCTTCACCATTACCCCACCTCGCCATTTGCTGAAAAAGTGCGCTTGGTGCTGGGCTACAAAAAGCTGTCTTGGCAAGGTGTGACCATTCCCATGGTCATGCCCAAGCCCGACCTCATGCCCTTGACGGGTGGCTACCGACGCACACCGGTGTTGCAAATCGGCGCTGATGTTTACTGCGACACCGCCCTGATATGCAATGTGTTGGAGCAGTTGCACCCCGAGCCTTCGCTCTATGGCAAACACGCCAAAGGCTTGGTGCGTACGGTGGCGCAGTGGGCAGACAACATCGTGTTTCCCGCGGCCATGGGCTACAACTTCCAGCCTGCGGGGGCCACCCATGTGTTTGCCAGCATTGACCCCGAGGTGGTTAAAGTGTTTGCGGCAGACCGCCAAGCCATGCGCGGTGGGGCGGCGCGTATGCCTGCGCCTGACGCCACCGGTGCTTACAAAAACTATCTGCGCCGCGTCTCCAGCATGTTGGAAGGCAACGACTTTCTGCTGGGTTCACAGCCTACCTTGGCTGACTTTTCCATCTACCACTCGGTCTGGTTCACCGTGGTCAAAGTTCCCTTGCTGGCCGGCATTTTGGACGCCACGCCCTTGGTAAAGGCTTGGGTTGAGCGCATGGCAGCCTTTGGCCACGGCAAAAGCACCTCACTCAGTGCAGCTGATGCGCTGAAGGTTGCCCATGACGCCACGCCCTTGGACGTGAGCAAAGAGGTGTTCCAAGACGAGCACGGCATTCCCTTGGGCACCCAAGTGATTGTTCATGCCGACAGCTTTGGCACCGAACCCACACAGGGCGAATTGGTCGCCGCCACCCGCACTCGATACAGCTTGCGTCGCCACGACCCCCTTGCTGGCACTGTTCATGTGCATTTCCCTCGCAACGGCTTTCACATGAAAAGGGCAGAGGCATGATTTCCGATTTCAAAGGCAAAACCGCTGTCTTGACAGGCGGCGCATCGGGTTTTGGCTTGGAGTGCGCCCGCATCGGCGCGTCTCTGGGTATGAACCTGGTGTTGGTCGATGTGCAAAAAGACGCTCTCAAAGCAGCACACGATGAAATGAAAGCCTTGGGCGTACATGTCATGGCCAAGCGGGTGGATGTGTCCAATGCCGACGATATGCAAGAGCTGGCGACTGCCGTGTTTGAGCGCTTTGGTGCACCGCACTTTGTGTTCAACAACGCTGGGGTGGGCGCAGGTGGATTGGTCTGGGAAAGCTCTGTGCAAGATTGGGAATGGCTGCTGGGCGTGAATGTGTGGGGCGTGATACATGGCGTTCGTCTGTTCACACCCATGATGCTGGAGGCGGCCAAGCAGGACCCCTCATTCCAAGGCCATATCGTCAATACCGCCAGCATGGCTGGGCTTTTGACGCCGCCGAATATGGGTATTTACAACGTCACCAAACACGCGGTGGTGGCTTTAACCGAAACCCTTTACCAAGATTTGAAATTGGTCAGCGACCAAATCAGCGCAAGTGTGCTGTGCCCGTACTTTGTGCCCACTGGCATCAACCAAAGCGAACGTAACCGCCCCGCACACCTGAGCGCCCAATCGCCCACGCAAAGCCAGTTGATCGGTCAAGCCATGAGCGACAAAGCGGTGGGCAGCGGCAAAGTCAGCGCTGCGCAGGTGGCGCAGATGGTGTTTGATGCCATGAAAACTGACCATTTCTATATTTACAGCCATCCCAAGGCACTGGGCAACGCCGCCACTCGGTTTGACGCCATTGTCCATGGCCGTAACCCACCGGACCCGTTTGCAGAGCGACCCGATATAGGATTAACACTTAGGAACTCACTAAAACAATAATTGTGTATATAATATCCACTTTTTCAACAATATTGACAAAATGGATACTACTAAACAACACGGTATTAATTTTTCGCATACGCCAACTTTGGCGTTTTTGGCCCTCCTGCTGCTGTTCGTGGGTGCGGCCCTTCCCTACATCAATACAGTCACCCCTAGACTCAACAGCGACCTGATGGCCTTTCTTGGGCTGGGTCTGTTTGGTGTGGTGACTTGTTTCGGTCTGCCCAGCTCATCCCAGCGCATTGAAGTTAGCTCGCTGGGTGTGCTGTGTGGCGTTTGGCTGCTGTGGGCATGCGTGCAATACATAGCCGGGGTCAACACCACGTATTTCAGCTACCTCTTGGTCACTATCTCCTATTTGTTAGCGGTGTTGCTGTTGGGTATCTGGGTGAAGATGTGGATCCAAGCAGGTTGGGGCAGGTCACTCACTCAGGCCGTTTTGATGTGTGTATTGGTCGCTGGTCTGCTGCAAGCCGCAGGCATTTGGTTGCAAATGTTTCAATTGGAACACTGGCTCAGCCCGTGGCTCAACACATCTGCCTCCACGCCACGTCAAGGTGGTTTTTTAAGTCAACCCAATTTGAGCGCCAGTTTGTTGGTGTGCGCCATCATCAGCCTGGTGTTTGTGAAACCCGAAGAGGGGCATGAAAGCGCTTCACCTGCAGCATGGCGATTGATTGCCATGGCTTTCATGATGTTGGCCATTCATGCCACCAGTTCGCGCACCGGTTATTTAGAGATCTTGTTGGTCAGCCTGGTCTTTGGTTTGCTGCGCCAACGTCTTGGCATCTCCAAAGTCTGGGTGGCCTTGATCGTCTGGCAATTGCTAGCGATTGGCGTGGGCGAAATTTTGGCCCGTTATAACGTGATGTCTGGGCAGTTGTTGGATGACTCTCGCAAAGCTGTCGAAGCATCTGGTAACCACCGTATAAGGATCATGAAAGATGTTTGGCTGGTGATCCAAAACCATCCGCTCATGGGTGTGGGTTGGCGACAGCTGCAAGTCAATCAAGTGCTGACCCCTGGCATTGATGACCCCGCAGACCATGCCCACAATCTGCTGGCACAGGTGCAAGCGGAGCTAGGTATTTTGGGTACCGTCTCATTGCTAGGGTTTGCGGCCTATTGGTTGATCAAACAACAACCTTGGCGTCATGTCAACGGCCCGCAACTGGCCATGCTGTGTGTGGTGATGGTGTTGGGCGTTCACAGCATGCTGGAATACCCTTTGTGGCATGCCTTGTTTCTATTTTTGTTTGCCTTTGCGGTGGCTTTGTTGCCCCATGACGCCTTTGCTTGGCGAGTGCCTTTGTGGTTGGTGAAAGCCCTCGGCATCGTCTTGCTGATCTTCACGGCATGGTTTTATATTGACCACAACAAAGCCGTGTCTGCATACGAGCGATTCAACCAAAACAAATCGTCTGAAGAATTGATTGCCGCCAATAAAAGTATTTGGTGGAACCGCTTGTTGTTTGAGAGCATCTTCATGGTGAACACCCCCGTCAAAGAAAGTACGCTGCCTGTCCTGCGTCCTATTGCCAAAGAAAATGCGAATGTGTTTTCGCAATCCACATTCATCAATTTACCCTTGCTCAAAATCAAAATACTTGAAGGCGACACGGCTGTTGCAAACCAATTGGCCAAACGCATGTGCCTGATTGCCCCCAAGGAGACATGGACGGCGATTCAAATACACTTGAAGGCTTCCCCTGAACCCCAATACCCGACGTGGTTAGCCCAGTTACCCCCCGAAACCCTGAACTGCAAACCTTGAGCGCGGTGCGCCTGTGAAGGCCTTGCGCATTTACGCAGGGCCTGCTGCTCGCCAGCATATTGCTGAAAAAGGCTTGCTGCCCCAACACATCAGCGTGGTGCCAGGGGCTGCGGGCGGTCCTAAGGGCTTGATCTTGGGGCCCATGGACCGATTTTTGTTTGGCCATTGGCTGTCGCGCAGCGATCAACCTATCGACTTGGTGGGCGCATCCATTGGTGCGTGGCGCATGGCCACCGCTTGCTTGCCCCAGCCTGAACAAGAGTTGCTGGCACTAGAGGAAGCCTATATCCACCAGCATTACGCCTTGGCCCCTGGCCAGCGCCGACCCACACCGCACCAAGTCAGCACCGATTTCGCGGCCAATTTACAGCGCTTTTACAGCGGCCGTATTCATCAGGTGATTCAGCATCCGCGCTACAGATTGCATGTGATGACCTCACGCGGTTTGGGCTTGCTGTCCCAAGACAATGCCTGGCGAACCCCACTGGGCTATGCCTGTGCCTACCTCAGCAACTTGGTCAGCCGCAGATCCATGGGTCAATGGTTGGAGCGTGTGGTGTTTTCCAGCCCCTTCATGGGAGCGCCACACCCTTTGCCTTTTGCAACGGACGATTACCCCTCACGTCAATTGGCTTTGAGCGAAGACAACTTTATGGATGCGGTGCAAGCGAGTTGCTCTATTCCGTTTGTGTTGGAAGCGGTCAAAGCCATTGCGGGGGCGCCGGCCGGTGCTTACTGGGATGGCGGCATCACCGATTACCACTTGCATTTGGATTACCGCCAAGCCAAGGGATTGACGCTGTACCCGCATTTCCAAAAAGCCGTGGTACCCGGCTGGTTGGACAAAAAACTGACCCGTCGCCACCAAGCGACCGCCTTTTTAGACAGCACCATTGTGTTGGCACCTGACCCCGAATGGGTGCGAACGCTGCCCAACGGCAAACTGCCCGACCGCAGCGACTTCACCACCTATGGCCAAGACTTGGCCGCTCGGGTCAAGGTATGGACACAGGCCGTGGGTGAAGCCCAGCGTTTGGCTGACGAGTTAGCCCACTGGTTGTTGCAACCTGACTTTGGCAGGGTGGAAACGCTGTAAGGGCTTGCCTTATAAAGTGCAGACCATTTCCACATGGGCCATATTGGCTTCCATGAACACCTCGCCTTGGCGGCTGAAACCTTGTCGACGGTAGAAGTTTTCGGCACTGCATTGCGCATGAAGCAATATTTCTTTGTCACCACGCGCTCGGGCAGCGTCCATCAAGGCCGACAAGACTTGGTCGCCTAAGCGCTGGCCGCGCAGCACCCGCTTGACCGCCATGCGGCCAATTTTGGCGACGCCATTCACCGAGGGCAGCAAACGCCCTGTGGCCACAGGCAAACCTAAACGGTTGCACAACACCGCATGAACACAATGTTCATCGCGGGAATCCCATTCCATGGCTTGGTCCACGCCTTGCTCGTGAACAAACACCTCGGTGCGCAAGGGAGCTGTGAGCGGTTTCAACTCGGCCCATGTGCCTAATTGCAAATGGGTCATGGCTTGGCCTTGCTCAAAACCCAGCAAGGTGTCGCGCAAGGCTTGCGGCACGGGCTTGGAAGTTTGGGTTTGGGGATCGGCATAGACATAGACCAACTCACCTTTGACCAACACTTGATCGCCGCGAAACACCACACCATCAAACACCATGGAAGAATTACCAATGCGAGAACAGCGCATACCGATGTGCAGCACATCGTCGTAAACCGCCGAAGCTTTGTATTCCAAGGTGGACTTGACCACAAACAAATCGCCGCCCATGCCGTGCAAGCTTTCCTCGTAGGGCAGGGCCAAGGCTCGCCAGTAGTCGGCCACAGCGGTGTCCAAGTACATCAGGTAGTGGCCGTTGAAGACGATTTTTTGCATATCGACCTCAACCCAGCGCACCCGCAGGGCATGAAAAAAACGAAAGTCTTGGCGGTTCATGGCGGTGGTGTTGTCCGTTAAAGTGGGGGGCATCCTACAACGAGCTGAGCGGAAAACACCATGGCGAGTATTTTTTACATCACCCAAGTTCATATTGAATTCGGCGCTTTGCAACGCTTGACCGAGGAGTGCCAACGCATTGGCATCAAGCGCCCCCTCATCATCTCCGATGCAGGCATCAAAGCCGCGGGTTTGTTGCAGCAGGCCTTAGATGCCATGCAAGGCATGAATGTCACCGTGTTTGACGCCACGCCTTCTAACCCCACCGAAGCGGCCGTGCGTGCCGCTACCGTTGTCTGCAAAGAAAACCAGTGCGATGGCTTGATCGCTTTTGGCGGCGGCTCCTCCATCGACTGCGCCAAGGGCGTGGCGATTGCCGCGACCCACGAGGGGCCGCTCACCACCTACGCCACCATCGAGGGTGGCTCACCCCGCATCAGCGACAAAGTGCTTCCCCTGATTGCCGTGCCCACCACCGCAGGCACGGGCAGTGAAGTGGCCCGAGGCGCCATCATCATCGTCGACGATGGCCGCAAACTGGGTTTTCATTCGTGGCATTTGGTGCCTAAAGTGGCCTTGCTCGACCCAGCACTCACGCTCGGTTTGCCACCTCTTATGACCGCAGCCACCGGCATGGACGCGATTGCGCATTGCATGGAAACCTTCATGTCCTCGGCCTTCAACCCACCGGCTGACGGCATCGCTTTGGACGGTTTAGCAAGAGGTTGGACCTACATCGAACGCGCCACACGGGACGGCAGCGACCGCGATGCTCGCCTGAACATGATGAGCGCCTCGATGCAAGGCGCGATGGCTTTTCAAAAAGGCTTGGGTTGCGTGCATTCGCTCAGTCACAGCTTGGGCGGCATCAACCCCAAGTTGCACCACGGCACCCTGAACGCCATGTTTTTGCCTGCGGTCATTGCCTTCAACGCACAAGCCCCCGCGATGCAAAAAGAACTTCGCTTGGCGCGTATGGCGCAAGCCATGGGTTTGCCAGAAAGCGCCAAACCTGCGCAAGCCATGGGCGACGCCATCCAAGCCATGAACGCCCGTTTAGGTTTGCCCAGTGGCTTGGCCTCCATGGGCGTGAGCGCTTTGCAGTTTGACGACATCATCAAAGGCGCCATCGCCGACCATTCGCACAAAACCAATCCCCGTGAAGCCTCGGCAGACGATTACCGCGTCATGCTGCAAGCGTCGATGTAACTCAGAGACACACCATGCCCACACATACCCCCGTCACCCCCGAACTTGTCGCCCAACTCAGTCACTTTGCCGCCTTGCCACTGAGCAAAGAACGCTTGAGCGTGGTCGCCCCTTTGCTCGATGCATGGCTGAAAGACGCCAATCAGTTGAGCGAAAAAATGTCAGCGGCCCAACACCAAACACTGGTGCCCGCAACGGTGTTCACCCACCCTGGCAACCATGAAGGCGAGTGCGCAGCATGAACACCCCAAGCGAATTGCTGGAACTCAGCCTGACACAAGCAGCAGCCTTGGTCAAAAGCCGCCAAGTCTCGCCGGTGGAACTGGTGGATGCCTCCTTGGCACGTATCGCCAAGATTGATGGCGATTTACACGCCTACATCAGCGTGTATGAGCAAGCCCGCGAGGTGGCCAAGGCCGCAGAAATCATGCAAGCAGCGGGTCACGATTTAGGGCCCTTGCATGGCATTCCGATTGCGCTTAAAGACAATATCGCATTGAAAGGTTTGCGCACCACCGCAGGCAGCAAGGTCTTGTCAGACTGGCTGCCCGACCACGACGCCACCATTGCTTCAAGGCTGCGCGCCTCGGGCGCTATTTTTGTAGGCAAACTCAATATGCACGAGTTCGCTTGGGGCGGCACCTCCGACAACCCGCATTACGGCGCAGTGAAAAACCCATGGGACACCAGCCGCTTTCCGGCAGGCTCCAGTGGCGGCTCGGGTGTGGCGGTGGCGGCACGTACCTGCTGGGGTGCGATAGGCACGGACACGGGTGGCTCTATCCGCTTGCCATCGGCCATCAACGGCATTGTCGGCATTCGCCCCACCTACGGGCGCGTCAGCAACCACGGCATCATTCCCTTGGCGTGGAGCATGGACACGGCAGGCCCCATGACCCGCACGGTGGAAGACTGCGCTTTGATGTTGGGCACCCTGGCTGGTCACGATGCCAAAGACCCGACCACCGCCAAAGTGCCGGTGTCCGATTACATGGCGGGTCTGAAACACGGCGTCAAAGGCCTTCGCATTGGCGTGGTGCCAGGTTATTTTTTCCACCATTTGCAAGCGCCCGTGGAGAAAGCCGTGCGCCAAGCGCTCAGCACCTTCGAGCAACTCGGCGCGCAGTTGGTCGAGGTGGATATTCACAACATCCACGGCAATATTTCCGCTCAATTGACCATTGAGTCGTGCGAGCCCAGCACCTACCACCAGCGTTGGCTGCGTGAGCGTCCACTAGACTACGGCGAGGACGTTCGCACTTTGCTAGAGGTGGGTGAAATGCTGCTGGCCACGCACTATCTGCAAGCCCAGCGTTACCGAAGCTTGTTGCGCCAAGAGTTCATGGATGCGTTTGCCAAAGTCGATGTGTTCATTTGCCCAACCCTGCCATTCACCGCCACGCCCTTGGGCGACATGAAAGTGGTGATTGAAAACGGTGTGGAAGAGGACATGTTGTCGGCCATCATGCAGTACACCGGCGTGCCCAGTTTGACTGGCTTGCCTTCTCTGGCTGTGCCCTGCGGTTTTGATAACGACGGACTGCCGGTGGGCATGCAAATCATCGGCAAGCCGTTTGACGAGGCGACCTTGTTCAGGGCGGGTGCGGCTTTTCAGTCCAGCACCGACTTTCACCTGAAAGCGCCGCCTGTGTGATTGATATTTGTTAAAAATAACTAAATTGTCATATTTAACCTGATATTTCAGGGGTTTTTCCCCTGTATAAGGGCTGAAATTTTCCCAAATAATCGAAATTGTCAAAAATTTTGATTTTTATGATTTTCGGCTTTTCCATGCTTTGCCACCTTCGCCAATTGATGTTGATTGCCTTGGTCATGCTGACAGGGCAGTGGGCTTACGCGCAGACGGCCTATGAAATTACGCCTGACAGCCCCATCATCGTCACCCCTGTGGCTCACACGCTGGTATGGCAAGCGCCTGCCAACACCAGCCTGGGTATCAATGAGGTCTTAGAACACACTAACGATTTCAAACCTGCCAAAGAGATCGGTCCCATCGATGCGTTTAAGACCTATTGGGTCATGCAAAAGTTTGTCAACCGTTTGGACGCTGACCGCGAATACATGCTGGAAGGGCAGGGCTGGATGACGGTGAATTCTTATGTGGTGAAGAACGACGCAAGTGCCACGCCACTGAAACCCTCGGGCTATGCCAATGGCGAATATTCGCTGTTGTCTGATGTAGACCCTGCCAAGCCCTATTCGGCCAAAGTGCCCAGCCAGTACCCGCTGTTTACTTTGTACAAAAACGAAGAATTGGTGGTGGTATCCCAGCTCAAAGCCTATCCCTCATTGCCACCCAAAACATTTGCTTTGCGTCTGATAGATAAATCTAAATTCACGGAAACACGCCGCTTTGGGCTGTACCTTGAGGGCGCGTTATTGGGTATGTTGTTTGCATTGGGCATTTTTGGTTGGTTCTCCTATTTCTCCAACCGAGACCGCGCCAGTTTGTTTTACGGTATGTGGATCACCATCGCCTTTCTTCAAATTTTCACCATACGCTCCCACGACGGCTCGCACTTCAGTGAATTCATCGTGAACGTGGAAGGCATGACGGTGGCGTCTAGGCCCATGACCTTGCTGTTCTTCAATATCAGCGGTTATTTGCAAGCGATTTTTTACTTCATGTTCGCCAGTTCGTTTTTGCAATTTGCAAAATTTTCCCCAACGGCGCAAAAAATTATTTACGTCTATATAGCCACGTACATCACACACTTTTTTGTCTTTACATTCATCACGCACAATTTGCCACCCATGCTGGTGTGGCTGCCCTTGGGTGTCTTCACCATCGCTATTTTCATCATGAACTATGTCTGCGGCATCATCCGCTACCGTTCTGGCATGAAGATCGCCATGTTTTTCTTACTCGGATCGGTTCCCTATTTGGCCTTCAGGTTGGTGTTTGTGACCGGACTGGCGGGTTTGCCATCGCCTTTCAGTTATTTGCCTGAATCTGGCATCAGTTATTTGCTGCAAAACACCAATGTGTCGCAATCCATTGGTTTGTGTTGTGAAGCCATGATCATGGCTTTGGCAGTGGTGAGTCGCACACGTTGGTTGCAGCAAGAGCTGGCTGAAAACTTCAAGAACCAAAACAAGGTTTTGGAAGAAACCGTGGCTGAGCGCACCAAGGAACTTGCCGCGCAACACCAAGAATTGGATGAAGCGCATCAGTTGGTGGTGGGTTCGGTCAACTACGCCAGCCGCTTGCAACGTGGACAGTTACCTCGACCGGTTCGCATCGACGGTCGATTCGCTTCATTTGCGACGTTATGGGAACCGCGTGACACCATCGGCGGTGACTTGTATTGGATTTCGTCTTCGCAACACGACGGCCCCTTTGTGTTGGCCGTGGCTGATTGCACCGGCCATGGCGTTCCTGGTGCCATGCTGTCCTTGTTGGTGAGCAATTCGCTAGAGCGTATTTATGCCAATGACACCATGGAAAACCCCGTGTCTGCTTTGGCCTCCTTAGACCACTATGTGCGCACGGGCTTGAACCAAGACCGCCCTGACAGTGAAAGCGATGACGGTTGTGATGCCACGGTGTTGCGCATTGACCGACGTTTACAGCGTGTGGAATATGCCGGTGCCAAGATCGATCTGTTCCATGTGAACACTGCTGGTGTGGTAACGCGGCACATGGCACAAAGAGTTAGCTTGGGCTACAAAGACCGTGTGCCAGCGACCGAGGTACCCGAGGTCAAAGTCTTGCCCTATGAGAAAGGCGATCTGTTTGTCATCGTGACCGATGGTTTGACGGATCAAGTGGGTGGTGAGGCTGGCAAACCCAAAGTGTCGTATGGCTATCGGCGTTTGGAGCAACTGTTGTCCGCCTATGCGGGGGCGAACTCACAACAAGTCATTGATGCGCTGCGCCAAGACTTTGCGCGTTGGCAAGGTGCAAATACACGGCGTGACGATGTCACCGCCGTGGTCTTTTCACTTTAGACACAGCCAAGCTGACGTCATAAAGCTTGATTGAAAAGGAACTTTAACCATGGATTTGTCTCAAGCCATTTTGTTGCGCAACAGCTTGCGAAACAACCACGTCATCATGGCCTACAACGGCACGGTGACAGACGACCTGATGG
>CANGPV010000055.1 GCA_947455935.1 Comamonadaceae bacterium | reverse complement strand
TGCCAAGGCCACGCCAAGGCCATTGCCGCACATGAAAGAGTCAGATTTATCAACCACTTAGAGTTAGGTAACAACACGCCATTTCCTTTATTCAACGCCATTTCGGCCCGCGAATAATAACCAAGCTGCTGCTGCCAAGGGATTAGCCCTCCACAAAGCCGTCAATCAACGAACCATGCGATGATTACCCCCCTGTCACGAGGACATGACCATGTTTGACTCTCGCACTTTCGATTTTCCAGCCACTGGGGCTTGTGGAGTCTTTTGCCTGCTGTTGTCGTGTGTGCTTACAGCCGTGTGCGCGCAAACCCCTGTGACCATCAACCAACCCGGCTCTCCCGCTGTGATATTTGACGGCAATAAACTGCTGGATGCGCAACCCGCGCCTGCCACCAAACCCCGTCAACCTGCCGCACCTGCTCCTGCGGACAGTTACACCTCACGCGGTGGTGTACCGCAAAGCAGTACCGAAGAAACCCATTTGTCCAACGGCTTGGTGTGCAAAACCGAAAAGGGTCAACGCACATGTCGTTAACTCGGGTTGTCAGGCTTTTGCGCTTGGCCTTGCTCACAGGGTCCTTGGGGGGGTTCAGTGCATGGGGTTACACATTGACCTGCGAGGTTCAAGGCAGTTTCCCTGACATGGAAAAAATTGCCATCAAACCTGCCACCGTGTCAGTCAATATAGACAGCATTGGCAACCATCTGTACGTCAAGATTGAGGGGCCTAAGCTCTATGCCATGTTTGTCAACACCTTGACGACCGAAGAATTCAAGGGCCAAGACCTGACCAGCAAAACCAGCATATGGGTCAAGCGCACCCAAATAGCCAGTCAAGAAGAAACTGACATCAAAATCACCCGCCAGCCCGTTACCTTGTTCGCCAGCAAGGACATACAGCGCTACGGAAAACAATTGAAATTTGTTGTCACCGGCCCTTGTCAACTCCCCGCGTAAAGCTCACATCCATGACCGACCTGATTGTTCGCAAACTTCTGATTGATTTGGATACCTCGTTTCCCTTGCGCTGGAATGGTGAGGATGCTTTCACCTCGGCGTTCATGAATGCGTTGTCGATGAGCTTTCCCGTGGGCGAGCAGTTTTTCATTGACTCCCTGCGTCGCGGTGTGAAAGAACTGGCGCCCGAAGTACAAGCGCAGTTTGCCGCTGATGTCAAAGGATTCATAGGACAAGAAGCCACCCACCGTCGCATCCATGAGCGCTTCAATCAACATGTTTTAAGTCAAGGCATGGTGAACCATTGGGAGCGTCGTGCATTGCGCCGTATTGAAAAAATTAATCAGAAAAAAGCCATTCATGCGGTCGCCATCACTGCCGCCTACGAACACTACACCTCGGTGTTCGCCGACTGGTTGCTCCATCACCCTGAATTTTTGGCACAAGCACCTGAGCGTTTGCGAACCCTGTGGATGTGGCATGCCAGCGAAGAAACCGAACACCGATGTGTGTCGTTTGACATTTACCGCGCCATGAATGGCAACGAAACTTGGCGTAAGCGCTGGATGTTGATGGTGACCGTATTTTTCTTAAGCGACATTCTTCGCCAGACCTGCAACAACCTGTGGCACGACGGCAGCCTGTTCAAACTCACCACTTGGCGCAGTGCGTGGCGGCATTTGTTTGCCAAACAGGGTTTGTTCACCAGTTCGTTTGCCACTTGGAAAAATTATTTCCGCCCAGACTTTCACCCCGGCGACCATGACGACCAGTTGTCTCGACAGTGGTTGCAAACCCATCCAACGTCTTACCAACCAGTTGGTCAGGCCCTTTAAATTTTCACGGAACGTCAAAGATGCTCGACCCCCAAGCCAAAGCCCTGTTGCAACTCATGGTGGACCGTGGGGTTCCGCCCGTCAACACCTTGCCGCCTCAAGAGGCACGCGATTTTTATGTGCTGCGCAAAGCCTTGACGCAACCTGAACCACCTGTCATGTCGCATGTGCACGATCATTTGCCTGATTTGGGTGGCGTGAAAGTGCCTGTTCGTGAGTACCGCCCAGCTGGCGCATCTGCCACCGATACTTTGCCTGCGCTGGTGTATTACCACGGGGGTGGCTGGGTGATTGGCAACATCGAAACCCACGATGTACTTTGCCGTCAACTCAGCAACGCCAGTGGCTGCGCGGTGTTTTCAGTCGATTACCGCTTGGCCCCCGAGCATGTGTTCCCTGCGGCCTACGACGATGCCTTGGCTGCGTTTCAGTGGGTGGTGTCGCAGGCCGCTTCCTTGCACATTGACCCACGCCGTGTTGCCGTTGGCGGCGACAGTGCAGGTGGTAACTTGGCCGCTGCTGTGTGCTTGGGTGCCCGAGGCAGCGAGCATGTGCCTGCGTTTCAGTTGCTGATTTACCCAGCCACCTTGATGTACCCCGACACCCCCAGCTACCACGCCAATGCCGAAGGCTATGGTTTGACGGCACAAGCCATGCACTGGTTCATGGACCATTACTTGCCCACACGTGAGCATGGCAATGATTGGCGAGCTTCTCCCCTGAAGGCCAGCTCTCATGCAGGATTACCCCCTGCACTGGTGTTGACCGCAGGTTATGACCCCCTGAAAGACGAAGGTTACCAATACGCTGATGCCTTGTCCGCTGCTGGCGGGGTGGCCGAATACGTTTGCTTTGAGCGTCAGATACATGGCTTTATCACCATGGGTCGGGTCATGCGTGAAGCTTTGAGTGGCGTGGAAGTTTGCGCTCAAGCGTTACGCCGTTATTTAGCTAAATGAAATGCCCACCATGAAACTCAACGTCAACGGACAAACCCACCAACTCGATGTCGAACCCGAGATGCCTTTGCTGTGGGCACTGCGTGATGAACTTGACATCAAAGGCCCCAAATACGGTTGCGGCATTGCCCAATGCGGCGCTTGCACCGTGTTGCTCAACGGCGAACCTGTTCGTTCTTGCTCTTACCCTGTATCGTCCGCGGCAGGGCAGCAAGTGGTCAGTATCGAAGGCTTAGCCAACAAGGGTAAGTTGCATGCGGTTCAGCAAGCATGGATAGACCACCAAGTCCCCCAATGCGGTTACTGCCAAGGCGGCCAAATGTTGGCAGCTGTCGCCTTGCTAAAAAAGAAGCCCAAACCCAGCGATGAAGACATCGACGCGGCCATGACCAATATCTGTCGCTGCGGTACTTACGCACGCATGCGCACTGCCATCCATGCCGCAGCACGTCAGGCGGCTCGCTCATGAAAACACGCTCACGCTCAGCAGACGTCAGCCGTCGAAGTTTTTTGCAAGTCAGCGCCAGTGCGGGTGCTGCTTTAAGTTTGGGCTTTATGCTGCCCTCTGAGGCCCAAACCAGCAACGCCCAAGAGGTGAATGCTTGGATTGACATCCATGCCGATGAATCTATCGTGATTCGCTATGCACGAACCGAAATGGGCCAAGGCAGCCGCACCTCTGCACCCATGCTGATTGCCGAAGAGCTGGAAGTCGATTGGACAAAAGTGCGTGTTGAGGCCGTACAAGCGCATGAAAATTTGAAACGCAAACGCGCCTATGGCGACATGGCCAGCGTGGGTAGCCGCACCATTCGCAATTCGCAAGAATATTTACGCAAAGCAGGTGCTTCTGCTCGCATGATGCTGGTTCAAGCTGCCGCTCAGCGCTGGGGCGTTCCTGAGACCGAATGCCAAGCCGTGCTGGGCAAAGTGGTGCACACACCCAGCAAAAAAAGCCTCAGCTACGGTCAGCTGGCAGCGGATGCCGCCAAACTGACACCACCCAAGGATGTAGCGCTGAAAGACCCCGCTACCTGGACCCTTGCCGGCAAACCTCTCCCCCGCGTGGACATGCATGACATCGTCACCGGCAAGATTCGCTTCGGTGTCGATACCCAGTTGCCCGGCATGTTGCACGCCGCCATTGCGCAGTCACCCGTGTTTGGCGGCAAAGTTGTCAGCATGGACAGCAGCAAGGTAGACAACCGCCGTGGCATCGTCAAGGTGCTCAACATGGGCGAGTTTGTGGCGGTGGTGGCAGATAACTGGTGGCGAGCCAAAGAAGCACTGCGTGATGTGTCTATCGAGTGGGACAGCGGCAAATATGCAGGGGTCAACAGCGCCAGCTTGATGAAGTTGTACCGCGATGGTTTAAGCCAAAGCGAAGCTGCGACAGCACGTCAAGACGGCAATGCCTTGGTCACCTTGGCGCAAGCCAGCAAAGTCATTGAAGCCGAGTACTACACGCCTTACTTAGCCCATGCCACCTTGGAGCCCATGGTCTGCACTGCGTGGCTGCAAGGCGATCAACTGCAAATATGGGTGTCTACGCAAAACCCCGAATCCAGCCTGACCGCCGCTGCCAGCACCGCGGATGTGCCGCAAGAAAACGTCAAAGTGTTTGCCATGCAAATGGGTGGTGGCTTGGGTCGCAAAAGCCCGCAAGACTTCACCCGTCAAGCGGTGGCGATTGCCAAAGAACTTCCCGGCAAACCCATCAAATTGCTGTGGAGCCGTGAAGAAGACACGCAGCATGATTTGTACCGCCCTGCAAGCTTGGTCAAGGTACGCGCCAGCTTGCAAGCCGATGGCAAGCCCGAGGCCTTGCACATACGCGTGAGCGCACCTTCTATTTTTTCGCAGCTTCTTCGCATGCCTTTGCAAAACGGCGTAGACCCCCAAGCGGTGGCATCGTTGAATGACCACCCTTACGACATACCGAATTGTTTGGTCGACTTTGCCCAACGCAGTACCCATGTGCCTGTGGGTTTTTGGCGTACCGTGGGCCACTCACAAAATCCTTTTGTGCGTGAATGTTTCATCGATGAATTGGCCCTTGCTGCAGGAGTTGATCCACTGGCTTACCGGCTTTCAATCTTGCCCAACAACGAAAAAGCCAACCGTGACCGCGGTATTTTGCAAGCCGTGGCCAAGGCCGCGGATTGGGGCAAGCCACTGCCCTCGGGCGTGTTCCGAGGCATCGCTGAAACCGAGGGGTATGGCAGCTATACCGCCTGCGTATGTGAAGTTTCTGTGAACGCCAAGGGCGAGGTGCGTATTCACCGCATCGTCATCGGCATAGACCCCGGTTATGCGGTCAACCCTGACAACATCCAAGCGCAGCTGCAAGGCAGTGTGGTGCATGGTTTGTCAGCGATTTTTTGGGGCGAGATGACGGTCAAAGATGGCCGTATCGAGCAATCCAATTTCCATGATTACCGCATGATGCGCATGAACGAAATGCCACGCGTGCAAACCGTCATCGCGCCCAGTGGCGGTTTTTGGGGCGGGGTCGGCGAACCTGCACAAGCGCCGTTGGCCCCAGCGCTAGGCAATGCTTTGTTTGCCGCCATGGGCAAACGTATTCGCTCTTTGCCTTTGAAAAACCATGGCTTGAGCTTGGTCAAAGCATGAAATTAAAAGGGTACTTGCTAGGCATGTTGTTGCTCAGCCCAACGCTGTGGGCCAGCGATACCCTGCCCGCCACGCCCTCGGCAGCCACAGCAGACGCGGCACGGGGTCGCAAATTGTTGTTGGCCCGACAAGACACAGGTTGCGTGTTGTGTCATCAACTGCCAGGATTCAAAGAGGGTGGCGAGATGGGCCCCTCTCTCGTTGGCGTGGGTGATCGTCTCAGCAGTGAGCAAATTCGCCAACGCATAGCCGATCCTCGCGTGCTCAACCCACAGACCTTCATGCCTGCTTATTTCAGTACCGCTGGTCTTCACAATGTCGCCAAATCGTTGCAAGGCAAAACCGTGCTGAGTGAGCAAGGACTTGAAGACATCATTGCTTATTTGCTAAAGAATCCCTCATGAGACCTTTCTCGTTGTCGCGTCGCCAATCGCTGGGGCACTTGTTGAAGACCTCGCTGGCTGCCAGTTTGGGGGGTTTGTGGGCGGGCTCTGCCAAAGCGCAGGTCGATAAACTCACCCTCACAGGTTTGGCCGAAGCCCGCTTGCGCACCTTTGAAGAAATGGTTCGCCCTTATGTACAAACCCAAGAACTTAAAAAAGAACGTGTGACCTTGTCGCTGCCCATGCTGGCAGATAACGGCCACATGGTGCCTTTAAGCCTGAAAATTGACTCTCCCATGACCGAGGAATCGCACATCACACATGTTTACCTGATTTCGCAACGCAACCCTGTGCCCATGATGGCGAAATTTGTCATGGGTCCTTGGACAGGCCGCGCTGAATTGAGCACACGGGTGCGCTTATCGGGTAACCAAAGCGTGATTGCTTTGGCCAGGTTGTCTGATGGCAATTTCATTTACGACGCGCAAGAGGTGGTGGTCACCGAAGCGGCATGTGTGGACAACGGCTGATGAGTTCCGCTCGCTTGCAACTCCCTCCCCGTATCGTGCAAGGCGATATTTTCAAACTGCGCTTGCTGGTCAACCACCCCATGGACAGCGGTTTTTTGCGTGACATCGATGGCGTGATCATTCAACGCAACGTCATTCGTCATCTGATTTGTACCCTCAATGGTCGTGAGGTGTTTCGGGTTGAGCCCACCACCGGTATCGCAGCCAATCCTCTGTTTGAGTTTTATTTGCGCGCCACCGAATCGGGCGAGATGTTGTTTCGCTGGGTGGATGACAAAGCTTACATAGGCGAGTTGCGCCACAGCTTGGTGGTCGAAGCCGCCAATGTCTCCAAACCCGCAGGTAATTGACTGCCCATGCCTGACTGCGGTTTGATGACGTTGTTTTCTGGTTTGCGCTTAGCCCGGCTTACGTGCGCCATCGTGCTGTGCTTGGCCTTGCCCTTAAGCGCTCAACAACGTGTGATCCCTTTAAATCAGTTGCAATCGGGCTTGAACTTCTCTGGCCCCGAGGTGCAGTCTTTGCAAGCCGATGAGTTTGCCAACCCCGGCACCATTGCATTGGACAGCGGCATCAAACAATGGAGCAAGCCCGAGGGCAATAGCAATAAAAGTTGCCAGTCTTGCCACGGCGATCTTGCCAAAATGAAGGGCGTGTCGGTGCGCTATCCTGCCATCGACAAAGTCACGGGCAAGCTTTTCAATCTGGAAGACCGCATTCGCAACTGCCGCATCAAAAACCAAAAAGCCGCTGAATGGGCTTTTGAATCTGATGAGTTGGTTGCCATGACACTGGCTGTGACCAACGCTTCTCGTGGCCTGCCTTTGCAAGCGCACATCGAGGGGGCTGCTAAAAGCCATTTTGACAACGGTCAACGCATTTTCATGACACGCCAAGGGCAGATGAACTTGGCCTGTACAAATTGCCATGATCAACACTTCGGACAAAAACTGTTTACCGACCCCTTAAGCCAAGGCCAAGCCAACGGCTATCCGCTGTACCGCATCGATTGGCAGCGGGTCGCGTCTCTGGAACGTCGACTGCGTTTTTGCTATACCGGCGTGAAAGCAGATATTCCACCTTGGGGCCATGCCGATATGCGTGACATCAGCTTGTATTTGATGTGGCGCGGACAGGGCTTGCCTGTGGAATCGCCGGCAGTGCGCAAATAATTCCGGCTTAAAACGTCGCCAATACCTTGGCCCATAAAGCCGGTGTCACCTCGGGCATGACGCCAAACCACGAGGCAAACGCCGGTCTGGCTTGGTGTAACAGCATACCCAGGCCATTCACCGTGGGGTGACCCCGCGCAGCAGCACGCACAAGTAAATCGGTTTGCAAAGGTGTGTACACAATGTCCGACACCAAAGCTTGTGCGGGCAAGGCATCTATTTGCAAGTCCAGTGTTGGTTGACCTTGCATGCCCTGGGTGGTGGTGTTGACCAACAACGCAGCACCATCCAAAGCAGCGTGCCGCTCAGACCATTCCAAGGCTTTGACGCACGGGCCAAACTCATCGGCCATGGCTTGGGCTTTATCAGCGCTGCGGTTGAGCAAGCGAATGTCTTTGGCACCAGCATCAGCCAAGGCCCACACCACAGCACGCGCAGCACCCCCTGCACCCAAGACCACGGCGGGTCCGGTATCGGCTCGCCATGTGGTGTGCGCCTCATGCAGGCTTTGGATGAAGCCAAAGGCATCGGTGTTGGTGCCATGCAAGCTGCCATCCGCACGCACGGTCAGCGTGTTGACTGCGCCTATGCGTTTCGCCACAGTATCAGTCTCATCGAGCCACGGCAAGGCCTCGATCTTGTGGGGCAAGGTCAGATTGCATCCCGCAAAGCCCAAAACCTTCAAACCCGCCAAGGCTTGAGGCAAATGCACAGGGTTCACCGCCAAGGGCACATAGGCACCGCGCAAGCCGTGTTCAGCAATCCAATGGCTGTGAATGAGGGGCGAGCGTGAATGCGAGATGGGCCAGCCCATTACCCCCGCCAACATATAAGGAGAAGTTGCCATAAGGCCGTTAGCATATCGGATGACCGCCCCTACCCGCTTGTGAAACAATCCATGCTGTCTGGTTAACCTTTCATCGATGCAAGCCGTCACGCCTACCTCTATCGCTCGCTTTCACCATTTCCTGGCGCAACTCACGCGCTTGGTGGAAGCTGCGCCTATGGAAGCCGAGTTGTTAGCGCAAGGTCGGCGCTACTTAAGCGATGTGTTGGCCCATGACGATTGGTTGCCCCCCGAGTTTGCACAAGCCCATCCGCAGTATTACCAGCAGTACTTGCTGTATGCCGATCCGCAGAACCGTTTTTCGGTGGTGAGCTTTGTCTGGGGACCTGGTCAAGCCACACCCATCCATGACCACACGGTCTGGGGTTTGGTAGGTATGTTGCGTGGTTCAGAATCTTGCCAACCCTACAGCCGCATGTCTGATGGTCGTTGGGCACCTGCGGGTTTGCAAATCGATATGCTGCCTGGCGACATTGAAGCCGTGTCACCGCGCATGGGGGACGTGCATAAAGTGTGGAATGCCTTGCCTGACCAAGTCTCAGTGAGCATCCATGTCTATGGTGGCAATATTGGTTTGATTGAACGCCACAGCTACCGTGAAGATGGCACACGAAGCGTTTTTGTCTCTGGCTACGCCAACGTGTCTGAGGTGACCAGTGTGGCCTCAGCCCCTGAGCCCATCAGGGAAGAAAAAACAATTGCTGTCGAACAGACCGTCAGCACCCCCGTTGTTGAAATTCGCTCAGCAACGCCTCACGCTGAAACTCTGCACACCGATGTGTCCCCTTCGCTTGCGCCTCAGGGTGAGCCCTTGACCGCTGAAGTAAGTCATCCCTATGCAGTCACCAGCTACGCACAAGTTCGTGCGGCTTTGCTGGCCAAAGAAGAAATCGCCATCGTCGATGTGCGAGAAGAAGATCCTTACGCTCAAAGCCACCCTTTGTTTGCCATCAACTTGCCTATAGGACGCATAGAAGTTGATGCATGGCGTCGCTTGCCGCGACGCGATACACGCATCGTTATCTATGACAACGGTGAGGGTTTTGCCTTGCTAGCCATGCCAGTGCTGCAACGTCTAGGCTATACAAATTTAAGCGTGCTACAAAACGGCTTGTCGGGATGGGCTGCAGCGGGTGGTGAGCTGTTTCGCGATGTCAACGTGCCCAGCAAATCGTTTGGTGAGTTGGTCGAGGCACAACGCAAGACGCCATCGTTTTCTGCCCATGAAGTCAAAGCGTTGTTGGACAGACAGTCTGACGTGGTGGTGTTGGATGCGCGGCGCTTTGACGAATACCAAACCATGAGTATTCCCAGCGCCATCAGCGTGCCGGGAGGTGAATTGGTGTTACGCGCTCGTGCCATGGCACCCAGTCCCACCACCCGCATCATCGTCAACTGCGCAGGACGCACACGCAGCATCATCGGCGCACAGTCGCTGATCAACTCCGGCATCCCCAACCCTGTATGTGCATTGCGCAATGGCACGATAGGTTGGACCTTGGCCGGTTTAGATTTGGTCAAAGGCGCAGCGCAGCGCTTTGGCGACATTTCAGACAACGATCGCGCTAAGGCCGCAGCCTCTGCTTTGGCCTTGCTGTTCAGAGCAGGTGTACCGCGTGTCGATATGACCACTGTCAAACATTGGCTGGCAGAGCCACACCGCAATACCTATGTGTTTGATGTGCGCACACCCGAAGAATTTGCACAAGGTCATTGGGCTGGGGCATTAAGCGCACCCGGCGGACAATTGGTGCAAGAAACCGATCACTTCATAGGCGTTCGCGGTGGGCGTGTGGTGCTGTACGACGACGATGGGGTACGTGCCAGCATGGCAGCGTCGTGGTTGGCACAAATGGGCTGGGACGTGGCGGTGATCAAAGATCTTCAACCCCAAGATTTGCAAAGCACCGCTGTGGCGTCCGATGACGATTTGCCCCTTACCCTCGCCCCTGTGGCCGTGGTCGATCCGCCCACGCTCAAAACATGGCTGGCCAATCGCAGCAACCTGAGCATGGTCATCGATGTGGGTGACAGTGCAACCTATGTCAAACGCCATATTCCGGGGGCGTGGTGGTTGTTGCGTTCACAATTAACGCAAGACTTCAGCCGTGTGCACAAGGCCAATCGCTATGTGCTCACCTGTGGGGACGGGCGTGTCTCTCGCTACGCGGTGGCGCAGCTGCAACCCTTGGTACGACCCGGTGTGGAAGTGCTGTGGTTGCCGGGGGGTAATGCCGCATGGCAAGCCGCAGGCTTTAGCACACAACAAGGTGAGTCGTATTTGGCTAGCCCACGCATTGACCGCTACCGCCGCCCCTACGAGGGCACCGACAACCCCGCCCAAGCCATGCAAGCCTATCTCGATTGGGAATATGGCTTGGTGGAGCAACTCAAGCGTGATGGCACACACCATTTCAAGGTGATTTAGGCCAGCATGGAAACCGCATGGGTGGCGCTTGCGCTGACGCTGAAAGTGGCCGGTTGGGCTACTGCCATCAATGTGGTGTTAGGTGTGGCTGTGGGCTTCGCCTTGTCGCGCTGGCGATTTATCGGACGTGATGTGTTGGATGCGGTACTGACCTTGCCTATGGTCTTGCCACCCACCGTATTGGGTTACTACCTGTTGGTCATGCTGGGACGTCACGGGGCTGTGGGGCAATGGCTGAAAGCGCAGTTCGGTATTCAACTTATCTTCACATGGCAAGGTGCCGTCATTGCCGCCAGCGTCGTGGCTTTTCCTTTGGTGTTCAAAGCCGCACGGGCCGCTTTTGAAAACGTGGAGCCCACTTTAGAGCAAGCTGCCAGGGTATTGGGCTTGACTGAAGCAGCGGTATTTTTCCGTATCACATTGCCGCTGGCTTGGCGCGGTATTTTGTCGGGTACCTTGTTGGCCTTTGCCCGCGCTACGGGCGAGTTTGGTGCCACCTTGATGGTGGCAGGCAGCATTGCAGGAGAAACGCAAACACTGTCCATCGCCGTGTATGAAGCGGTACAGGCAGGACAAGACCAGACGGCCCATTTTTTGGTATTGGTCACGTCTGTCAGTTGCTTGGCGGTTTTATTGGGTGCAGGTTATTTGGCACCGGGTCGTGTGGCAGGACAAGCCAGTCGAGGTGGACCATGAAGTGGCAGGTGCAGTTGCAAAGCCAGTTGGGACAGGGTAGTTCGGCGTTTGAACTCGACATCGCTTTCGGCAGCGATGCGCAACGCTTGGTGTTGTTTGGTCCCTCGGGTGCGGGAAAAACCCAAACCTTGATGATGATGTCGGGTTTAACGACACCGCAGCAAGGTTGTGTGGTGTTGGACGGTGATAGGCTGTTTGACAGCCACCAAGGCATCAACTTACCAGCCAGGCAACGCGGCTTGGGCTATGTGTTTCAAGACTATGCCTTGTTCCCCCATTTAACTTTGCGTCAAAACATAAGCTTTGCTTTAAACCCAGGTTGGCGCAACCCTGATCGCAGCCAGACACCTTCCTCGGTGGCGCATTGGCTAGAGGTGTTTCAGTTACAAGCTGTGGCTGATTTGTACCCCGAACAACTGTCAGGCGGACAGCGTCAACGCACAGCACTGGCCAGGGCCTTGGTGGCTCAACCCCGCGCCTTGTTATTGGATGAACCTTTTGCCGCCATGGACCGCCCCTTGCGCCAGCGCTTGCGCGAAGAACTGCTGCAACTTCAGCGCGACTTGTCTTTACCTATGGTGCTCATCACCCATGATGACGAAGATGTGCAGGCCTTTGCGCAAGAAGTGATTCATATCCAACAGGGCAAGGTGGTCAGCGGCTCCACCCCATACGGCTGAGCAAGCCATCGCGCTTGATCAGTTGGTGCCACAGCGCAGCAAGAATATGCAAAGCCAGCAAAGCCAGCAACACATCGGCAGTCCATTCGTGTATTTCGCTGAACACCTCTTTGCCTTCAGGTGAGGGACCCCACAGCTTTGGCAAAGCCATGCCAAAAAACTTCACGGGATACGGCGAGAAACTTGAACCCAAGTAACCGCTGATAGGCAACACCAACATGCAGACATACAGCAAGCGGTGGTTCAAGACCCCGAGTTTTTGTTGAAATGCACTCAGGCCCGAGGGAGGTGCTGGTACCGAGTGCGTTACACGCCAACCGAGTCGCCACAAAATAAGCAAGCCCAAACACAGACCAATGGATTTATGCAAATTAAACCATTGGGCACGTATGCCAGGTGGGTCTTTGGGAATGTCTTCCATCCAAATACCCAGTCCTAATTGGGCGATCAAACCCAGTGCCAGCACCCAGTGCAAGACCACCAACATGCGGTCGTATTTGTCGGGGGTGGTTGGCGCGTCACTCATCACGTCGGAAGAATTGTCTGAACTCATGCATGCTTTCGTTAAATGAACTGCTTGGCTTAATGCGCAACCACACCCCATGGCAGCTTACCCGTGGGAATTTCTTTGACCATTTTTCGGCTTGCAATATCCACCACGCTGATAGAGCCGCTTCGGCCAGCTGCAACATAAAGCTTTTGACCATCAGGGGAGAAGGTCATGTTCCACGGACGTTGTCCAATGGCAATGTTGTCTACCACTTTAAAGGTTGCGGTATCCACCACGCTGACATTGGCGTCTCCACCGTTGGTGGCATACACAAAAGCGCCGTCAGGTGAAACAATGACACCAGCCGTCCGCTTGCCCACGGCTTGTTTGCCTATGACTTTGCGCTCGGTCATGTCAATCGCCACCAACAAGCTGGCAGACTCCACAGCCACATAGGCCTTTTTGCCATCAGGACTGAAGGCGATGCCACGGGGGCGCTCGCCCACTTTGATGGACGCGACTTGCTTGCGTTTTTCCAAATCCAGCACATCCACTTGATCAGCTTCTTCAGCCGACACCAACATGGTTTTGCCATCAGGACTGAACACACCGTGCTCTGGGTTTTTGCCATGCACCACGATGTCAAACTCGACCTTCAAGCGTTGCGTATGTATAAAGCTGATGCTGTTGGTACCTTCGTTGGAGACACCCAACCACTCACCATTGGGTGAGCAGTACACCGCCTCTGGCGACTCACCCAGTTGCACACGCTGCTCAATCACACCTTTGACTGGGTCGATCACCCACAGCTGCGCTTTGTTTTGTTCGGTGACATAGAGTTTTTTGCTGCCCTTGCAAACCGTCAGGCCGCGTGGCTTGCCACCCGTCTC
>CANGPV010000054.1 GCA_947455935.1 Comamonadaceae bacterium | reverse complement strand
GCTTTAGCAAAGCCCAGCGCCAGCGCACCATCCTCGTGTCGTCGTTCACCGCCTTCGTGGTGATTGCCGCCAGCGCCTTGCTGGGCTTGCAGATACTGGAATTTTTTGGCATTTCTTTGGCCAGTTTCCAAGTGGGCGGCGGCATGTTGCTGCTGACCTCGGCGCTGTCGATGTTGAACGCTCAACCTGCCGAAGCCCGCGCCAATGCCGACGAGGTGCAGGACGCCGAAGCCCGTGCCACCGTGGGTGCCAGCATCGCCGTGGTGCCCTTGGCGATTCCCTTGTTGACAGGTCCAGCCACCATGTCCACTGTGGTGATTTACGCAGAGAAAGCCAAAACCTTGCTGCAACTGGGTACCTTGGTGGGCTATGGCGTGGTGATTGGCTTGGCCACTGCCTTGTGCTTTGCCATGGCAGCGCCGATTGCGCGGGTGATGGGCAAAACCGGCATCAATGTGATGACCCGTCTCATGGGTTTGATCCTGGCTGCACTGGCGGTCGAAGTCATGGCCGATGGCTTGCACAAGCTCTTCCCCGTGCTGGCGCAAGGCCTGTGAGCAACTTCAGATAATCTAACTTCAATGACCACGAGACAAGCATGAGCACACAGCAGATAGGCCACTTCATTCACGGCGCATCCCACGCAGGCAGCTCCGGGCGCAGCCAGCCCGTGACCAACCCTGCCACCGGTACGGTAACGGGCCAAGTGGCTTTGGCCAACCACGCCGATGTAGCACAGGCCGTGGCCGCCGCGCAAGCCGCGTTTCCCGCCTGGGCCGATGCGCCACCCTTGCGCCGCGCCCGTGTGATGTTCAAGTTTTTAGAGCTTTTGCATACCCATAAGGATGCCTTGGCCCACGCCATCACCGCCGAGCACGGCAAGGTGTTTACCGATGCGCAAGGTGAAGTGGCGCGTGGCATCGACATCGTCGAGTTCGCCACAGGCATACCGCAGTTGCTCAAGGGCGACTTCACCGAGCAAGTGGCCACCGGCATCGACAACTGGACCCTGCGCCAGCCTTTGGGTGTGGTGGCTGGCATCACGCCGTTCAACTTCCCCGTCATGGTGCCCATGTGGATGTTCCCCGTGGCGATCGCTTGCGGCAACACCTTCGTGTTGAAGCCCAGCCCCATCGACCCCACACCGGCGTTGATGATGGCCGATTTGCTGAAACTTGCCGGCTTGCCCGACGGCGTGTTCAACGTGGTGCAAGGGGATAAAGAAGCGGTGGACGCGCTGTTGGTGCATCCCGATGTGAAAGCGGTGAGCTTTGTCGGCTCCACCCCGATCGCCAACTACATTTACGAAACAGGCGCCCACCATGGCAAGCGGGTACAGGCTTTGGGGGGTGCGAAAAACCACATGGTGGTCATGCCCGACGCCGACATGGACCAAGTGGTGGACGCCCTGATTGGCAGCGCTTACGGTTCGGCCGGCGAGCGCTGCATGGCGATTTCCGTGGCGGTGTTGGTCGGCGATGTGGGCGATCGCATCATGCCCAAGCTCATTGAGCGCACCCAAACACTGAAGGTGCTCAACGGCGAAAACCTCGCCGCCGAGATGGGCCCCATCGTCACCCAAGCCGCGCATGACCGCATCACCGGCTACATCGCCCAAGGCGAGAAAGAAGGTGCGAAGTTGCTGGTGGATGGCCGTGGCTTCAACGGCGCCCAAGCCGGTGCCGGTTGCGACAAAGGTTTTTGGATGGGCGGCACGCTGTTTGACCATGTGAGCACCGAGATGAAAATTTACCAAGAAGAAATTTTCGGTCCCGTGCTCGCCTGTGTGCGCGTGCCCGACTTCGCCACTGCGGTGAAGATCATCAACGATCACGAGTTTGGCAACGGTGTGTCGTGCTTCACCCGCGACGGCAATGTGGCGCGAGAATTTAGCCGTCGCATTCAGGTCGGCATGGTGGGCATCAACGTGCCCATCCCTGTCCCCATGGCCTGGCACGGCTTTGGCGGTTGGAAGCGCAGCCTGTTTGGCGATATGCACGCCTATGGCGAAGAAGGCGTGCGGTTCTACACCAAGCAAAAGTCCATCATGCAGCGCTGGCCAGAGAGCATTGGCAAGGGCGCAGAGTTTGTGATGCCCACCTCGAAGTAAGCCTTGCGCCACCACCGCACACAACGCCCGTCACCCACATGACCGACACCACCTTCGACTACATCATCGTGGGTGCTGGCACAGCTGGTTGCCTGCTGGCCAACCGCTTGAGCGCCAACGCCAGCAAGCGGGTGTTGTTGATCGAGGCAGGGCGCAAAGATGATTACCACTGGATACACATCCCTGTGGGCTATCTGTATTGCATTGGCAACCCGCGCACCGATTGGCTCTACACCACCGAACCCGCCGCTGGCCTGAACGGGCGCAGCCTGCGCTACCCGCGTGGCAAGGTGTTGGGTGGGTGCTCGAGCATCAACGGCATGATTTACATGCGCGGCCAGTCGCGCGACTACGACCACTGGGCCGAGGTGACGGGCGACGCGCGTTGGCGCTGGGACAGCAGCCTGCCCTATTTCAAGCGCCATGAAGACCATTACAAAGGCGGCGATGCGTTGCATGGTGCTGGTGGCGAATGGCGCATCGAAAAACAGCGCTTGCGCTGGGACATCTTGGATGCATTTGCCCAAGCCGCGGTGCAAGCGGGCATCCCTGCCACCGAGGACTTCAACCGCGGCTCCAACGAAGGCGTGGGTTACTTCGAGGTCAACCAAAAAAGCGGTTGGCGCTGGAACACCGCCAAAGCGTTTTTGCGACCGACTTGCTATGGGCGTGCGAATTTCGAGATGTGGACTTCGGCACAGGTGTCCAAGTTGCGCATAGACACCTTGCCCAATGGCCAGCAACGCTGCACAGGCGTTGAGGTGTGGAACGGCCGCGAGATGGTCACCGCCCATGCCACACAGTCGGTGGTGCTCACCGCTGGGGCGATTGGTTCGCCGCAGCTCTTGCAACTCTCGGGCATCGGCCCAAGCGCGTTGATGCAACAGCACGGCATCACGCCGAAAGTGGATTTGCCCGGCGTGGGCGCAAACCTGCAAGACCATTTGCAAATCCGCGCGGTGTTCAAGGTCAAGGGTGTGAAAACGCTCAACACCTTGGCCAACAGCTGGTGGGGCAAGGCGGCGATTGGTTTGGAATACCTGTTCAAGCAAAGCGGCCCGATGAGCATGGCGCCTTCGCAACTCGGTGCTTTCACCCGCAGCGACCCGTCCCAGCCTTGGCCCAATGTCGAGTACCACGTGCAGCCCTTGAGCCTGGATGCGTTTGGCGAACCGCTGCACCCCTTTCCTGCCTTCACCGCCAGCGTGTGCAACCTGAACCCGACCAGCCGAGGCACAGTGAATATCCAAAGTGCCGACTTCAGCCAAGCCCCCCAGATTGCGCCCAACTACCTCAGCACCGACGCCGACCGCCAAGTCGCTGCCGACTCGCTGCGCCTGACACGCCGCATCGCCGCGCAACCCGCATTGGCCCCCTACCAGCCCGAGGAATGCAAGCCCGGCACCCAGTTCCAAAGCGACGCGGACTTGGCACGGCTGGCGGGTGACATTGGCACCACCATCTTCCACCCCGTGGGCACCGCACGCATGGGCCGCTTGGACGATACACAGGCGGTGGTCGACCCCGAATTGCGGGTGCGCGATGGGCGCGGCGGCGTGGTGCAGGGCCTGCGGGTGGTGGATGCGAGTGTGATGCCCACCATCACCAGTGGCAACACCAACAGCCCGGTGCTGATGCTGGCGGAAAAAGCCGCTGAGTGGCTGATATTAGGGGAAACTCCTTAGCAAGCCTTTGCTGGGTATGAACTAAAGTTCAGCCACTCGCAAACAAGCCTTGCGTTTGATTGCCGAGGGTCTGAGGAGACAAAAGAAAAGAGAAAAAGCACCGCACAACGGTGCTTTTTTTTCACCCCTCAGCGACTGAGAGAATGCCCCGCATGGACACCGTCTTCATTACCCTGGCATCTGCATTGGCAGGGTTTATCGACGCATCGGTGGGCGGCGGTGGTTTGGTGCTGGTGCCTGCCCTGTTCGCCACCTACCCCAGTGCCTTGCCTGCAACTTTGCTGGGCACCAACAAATCAGCATCTGTGTGGGGCACCCTGTTTGCAGCTTGGCGCTACCAACGGCAACTGGTGTTGCAGTGGCAAGCCTTGCGCATCGCGGCACCCTGCGCTTTAGCGGGTGCTTGTGCGGGCGCTTACAGCCTGACCTTGATGTCGCCCCAGGTGTTGCGCCAAGCTCTGCCGGCGTTGCTGCTGGCCGTGCTGCTCTACACCTTGAAGCACAAGCACTTGGGCCGAGACCATGCGCCGCGTTTTGCGGGTCGCACCCAAACCATCGCCATGGCTGTGTGTGCAGGGGTCATGGGGTTTTATGACGGGTTTTTTGGACCTGGCACCGGCAGCTTGTTGGTGTTTATCTTGGTGCGCTGGTTGGGTTTTGATTTTTTGCACGCTTCAGCGCACAGCAAGGTTTTGAATTTAGCCAGCAATATGGCGGCCTTGGTCTGGCTGGGTTGGCAAGGCCATGTGTTGTGGGCGATTTGTGTGCCCATCGCCGTGGCGAATATCGCTGGCAGTTGGCTGGGAACACGCATGGCCTTGCGCCAAGGTGCAGGCTATGTGCGATGGCTGTTCATTGCAGTGGTTGCAGTCCTGCTTTTGAAAACCACCCAAGACGCTTTGCTGGCTTAACGCACAGGTTCGTCGTCAGCGGGTAAGACCTCGGACGGCATGGCTTTGGGCGGCCAAGGCACGCTGGCAATCGGGCGCGGTTTGCCAATCGGGCGGGTCGCTTGACCATTGCGCACCGCCTCAATGTCTTCCAACGCGGGGTATTGGCCAAGCAACACATAGTCAAACACGCGCCGTGCAATAGGGGCAGCACTTTGTGCGCCAAAGCCCGCGTTTTCAACCACCATGGCCAAGGCCACCTTGGGGTCGTCGGCCGGCGCAAAAGCGATGAACAAAGCGTGGTCACGCATACGCTCATCGATCTTGGAGGCGCTGTATTTTTCATTTTGCTTGATGGTGAACACCTGCGCCGTGCCGGTTTTGCCCGCACTGGTGTAGGCTGCGCCGATAAAGCTAGACGAGGAGGTGCCTTCGATGTTGACGCCGACCATGGCTTTTTTCACGGTATCTATGTGATCGGCTTGAAACGGCAACACAGTGGGGGACTCTTGCACCACCGCTTGCGCCACCTTGGTTTCCACATCTACCACTTCGCGTACCAGATGCGGTTTGGTACGAGAGCCATTGTTGGACAAGGTGGCTACGGCCTGTGCCAATTGCAGCATGGTAAAGCTGTTATAGCCTTGGCCAATACCTAAAGAAATGGTTTCACCTGAATACCAACGTTGCTGCTCAGGGCGTTTGTAGTTGGTGCGTTTCCACTCGGTAGAGGGCAAGATACCCTTGGCTTCACCCAAGATATCAATGCCGGTTAACTGGCCAAATCCCAATTCTTTCATTTGATCGTGGATCATGTCCACGCCCATGTCACGCGCCAACATGTAGTAGTAGGTGTCACATGACTGAACAATCGATTTGTACATGTCCACCGAGCCATGGCCGCCTTCTTTGTCATCGCGAAAACGGTGGTCACCAAACATGAAAAAGCCGGGGTCGTAAATGATTTGCGTGGGTGTGCGCTTGCCGGTCGTCAATGCCGCCAAAGACATGAAGGGTTTGTAGGTGGAGCCCGGCGGGTAGGTGCCACGCAAAGCGCGGTTAAGCAAGGGCTTATCAGGCGACTCGTTGAGCAATTTCCAGTTCTCTGCGTCAATGCCCTCGACGAACTGGTTGGGGTCAAACGTAGGCTTGCTGACAAAACTCAAAATCTCACCTGTTTTGGGGTCGATGGCCACCATGGCGCCCCGGCGATTGCCATACAAATCTTCCACCAACTTTTGCAACTTGATGTCGATGGACAGCACCACGGTGTTACCCGGAATAGCAGGGCTGCTGCGCAAACGACGCACGGCTCGACCCCCTGCGGAGGTTTCCATTTCATGCACACCCGTTTGACCGTGCAACTGCCGCTCATAGCTTTGCTCTACGCCGAGCTTGCCGATGAAGTCGGTGCCACGGTAGTTGCCGGCGTTGTCGGAGTCTTCGAGTTTTTCTTTTTCTGAGGTGTTGATACGGCCAATGTAGCCAATCACATGACTGGCCAAATCGTTGTAGGGGTAGTTGCGAAACAAACGGGCACGAATTTCCACGCCGGGAAATCGAAAGCGCTGCGCCGCAAACCGAGCCACCTCTTCATCACTCAAGCGGGTACGGATAGGGACCGATTCAAAACTTTTGGACTCTTCGCGCAGCTTGCGAAAACGTCGTTTATCGCGACCTTGGATATCAATCAGCTCTGACAGGTTTTCAATCACCTCGTCCAGCGAGCCTTGAATTTTGGAGGGCGTGATCTCTAATGTGTAGGCAGAGTAGTTGGTGGCCAAGACCACGCCATTGCGGTCCATGATGACGCCGCGGTTGGGCACGATGGGAACAATGGCGGTGCGGTTGCTCTCAGCTTGGGCGCTGAACTCTTGGTAACGCCACAGCTGCAAATAGACCAAACGCAGAAACAACAAACTGAAAGCGATGAAGACAAAGGCGGTAGCGGCAAACACCCGAGCACGAAAACGCCGCAGGTCATATTCGACATTGCGCAGCAGACTCATAAAGGCCGGTGTTTGTCGGGGTCAGGCGCTCGGCGTTGGGGGGCTAACAGCAGCACCGTCACCACCGGCCACATCAGCGCTTGAATCACTGGCGAAAAAAACATGGACCATCCGGGAAACAAACCACCAGCCCCCATGCGCACAGCCAACTCCAACACATGCGTGGCCAAGAACACAGGAAACACTTGCAAGGCTTGCGAGGGCACATCAAACCACAAAATGCGTCTATGGATCATGGTGGCCAAAAAACCTTGCACTGTGAATGCCAAGGCATGTTGACCCAGCAGCGATGTTTGATGCACATCGGTGAGCAAGCCAAGAAAAAAGGAAATACCCACACCCACTTTCAGGGGTTGATGCACGCCCCAAAATACCAACAGCAATGCCACCCAATCAGGGGTCCAAGGCGCATTGCCAAACAAAGCCATGCTTTGCACCATATCCAACATCAAGGCCATGACCAAGGTGAACAACATGAAACTGGGGTTGGCTGGCAGCAGCAGTTGCTGGCCACGCGGCATGATCATCGCCGCCCCCCTTTGGGTTGCACAGGCACGGCGCGTTCAATGTGCGGCGACTCGATGGGCAACTTCACGGGTGAGAGCACCATCACGTGTTTGGCACCTTGCACTCTGGCCAAAGATTCACACAAGATACGCGCAAACACCGAATCGGCACGACGCTCAATCTTCACCACCTTGGCCACCGGAATGCCTGGCGGGTACACACCATCCACGCCGCTGGTGGTGAGTACATCGTCAATTTCAATGTCGGCATTGGTCGCCATGTAGCGCAATTCCAGCAAGGGCGCACCCCCGGACTCGCCAAACGCCACACCGCGCGCGCCTGTTCGCGTATTGAGCACGGGAATGGAGTGTTCGCGGTCGGTGACCAAGGTGATCTCGCTCACCAAAGGATGGACGCGGGTGATTTGCCCCAAGATGCCAAGCTCATCCATCACCGGAGAGCTCTGCACCACCCCGCTTATCGCTCCTTTGTCCAGCACCATTTTGCGGGTGAAAGGGTCGCCTGCTTCGTACAACACCTCAGCCGCCATGGCCGGCGTGGCGATGCGTTGGCGCAAATCCAAAAGTTCGCGCAAGTGGTGGTTTTCGAGTTCGAGCTGTTCGAGTTGCGTGCTGCGCACCGATTGCGCTAACAGCTGTGCTTTGGCCGCTTGCAATGCGTCCAACACATCTTGCTTGCCTTCAAACACATCCCCCAACTCTTCCCAAGCCACTTGCGGGCGCAAGGCCACCCATTGCACGGGGTAGATCATGAGAGACAAGACCCATCGCGCCGGTTGCACGATGTTGAAGCGCTGATCGGCCAGCATCATGGCCATGGAGATAAAGCTGAAAATAATCAGCTTGGTCAGCGCTGAGGTGCCTTGCTTGAAGAAAGGCGGCGGGTTGCGGTCCAGCGTCCCGAGTGGCATTTATTCGCTGGTGAAAATCGAACCGAGGCGCTCCATGCGCTCCAAGGCCAAACCACAACCGCGCACCACGCAGGTGAGGGGGTCTTCAGCCACCAACACCGGCAAACCCGTTTCTTCGGCCATTAAGCGATCGAGGTCACGCAACAAAGCACCGCCACCGGTGAGCATCATGCCGCGCTCGGCGATGTCTGCACCCAGTTCGGGGGGTGTTTGCTCCAGCGCATTTTTCACGGCAGAGACGATGTTGTTGAGCGGGTCGGTGAGGGCTTCCAAAATTTCGTTGGAAGAGATGGTGAACGAGCGGGGTACGCCTTCGGACAGATTGCGGCCCTTGACTTCCATCTCGCGCACTTCGCTGCCCGGAAAAGCCGAGCCGATTTGCTTTTTGATAGCTTCAGCGGTGGGCTCGCCAATGAGCATGCCGTAATTGCGGCGTATGTAGTTAATGATGGCTTCGTCAAACTTATCGCCACCCACGCGCACACTGCCTTTGTAGACCATGCCGCCCAAAGAGATGACGCCCACCTCGGTGGTGCCACCACCAATATCGACCACCATGGAGCCTGAGGCATCCGACACAGGCAATCCTGCACCGATGGCAGCTGCCATGGGTTCTTCAATCAAATACACCTCGGAGGCACCTGCGCCCAAAGCGGATTCACGGATGGCACGACGCTCTACCTGGGTTGAGCCGCAAGGCACACAAATGATGATGCGCGGACTGGGTTTCAAGAGCGAACGGGGGTGCACCATCTTGATAAATTGCTTGAGCATTTGCTCAGT
Source organism: Comamonadaceae bacterium (assembly GCA_947455935.1). Taxonomy (GTDB): domain Bacteria; phylum Pseudomonadota; class Gammaproteobacteria; order Burkholderiales; family Burkholderiaceae_C; genus Limnohabitans. The sequence continues at coordinate 5,008 of CANGPV010000054.1, read as the reverse complement.
GACGGTGAAGTCGGCGATCACGCCGTCTTTCATGGGACGAATGGCTTCAATGTTGCCAGGCACTTTGCCCAACATGGCTTTGGCTTCATGGCCAACGGCTTGTATGCTTTTCTTACCTTGGGGTCCGCCTTCGTGACGAATAGAAACCACTGAGGGTTCGTCGAGCACAATGCCACGGTCTCTGACGTATATAAGGGTGTTGGCTGTGCCCAGATCAATAGCCAAGTCGGTGGAGAAATACCGACGAAATGCTCCAAACATCACAATCCTCTCTGGGTTTACCAGCAAAGACAGGATAATAACCCAACGCCTGTGCCATTTCTGGACGCAGGACTTGCCTTTGTTTACAGACCATGTCTCTTACACCCTCTGATATTGAACGCTTGGCGCAGCTCTCGCGCTTGTCGTTTGACGCCCCGGCCAGCCAGCGCATGCTGGAGGGCTTGAACAACTTCTTTGCCGTCGTCGAGCAAATGCGCGACGTCGACACCAGCGGCGTGGTGCCCATGGCCCACCCGATTGACGCCATGCCCATGGCCGATTTGGCCGCCCACGCCCCCAGCGCCACCGATGGCATGGCTTTGCGCTTGCGCGATGATGTGGTGAGCGAAGCCAATCAACGCGAAGCCAACCAACGCAGTGCGCCAGCGGTTGAACGCGGCCTGTTCTTGGTGCCGAAAGTGATCGAGTAAGCCATGGCCGATCTACACACTTTGGGCGTGGCGCAACTGTCAGCCCTCTTGCAAAAGAAAGAGCTGAGCGCGGTAGAACTCGCCAAGCGCATGCTCGCTGGTCTTGGCGGCAACCCGCACAACGCATTTCTGAGCGTGGACTCGGAAGTCACTTTGGCCCAAGCCAAGGCGGCAGATGACCGCATGGCAGCGGGCGACACATCGCCATTGCTGGGTGTGCCGATTGCCCACAAAGACATTTTTGTCACCACCGACTTTCCCACCACCGCCGGTTCGCGCATCTTGGAGGGCTACCGCTCGCCCTTCAACGCCACCGTGGTGCAGCGCTTGGCTGATGCAGGCATGGTGAGCTTGGGCAAGCTCAGTTGCGATGAATTTGCCATGGGCTCGGCCAATGAAAATGTGGCGGTGCCCGCAGCCCATCCCCAAGCGGTGACCAACCCCTGGGATGTGAGCCGCATCCCAGGGGGATCTTCAGGCGGTAGCGCCGCGGCAGTGGCTGCGTGTTTGACACCCGCCGCCACCGGCACCGACACCGGTGGTTCGATTCGTCAACCGGCGGCGTTTTGTGGCATCACCGGCATCAAACCCACCTATGGCCGTGCATCTCGCTACGGCATGGTGGCGTTTGCGTCCAGCCTCGACCAAGCCGGCCCCATGGCCCGCAGCGCCGAAGATTGCGCTTTACTTTTGAGTGCGATGTGTGGCCCCGACTTGGACCGCGATTCCACATCATTGGATGTGAAGTCAGAAGATTTTTCACGCGACTTGAACAAGCCTTTGAAGGGCTTGCGTGTGGGTGTGCCCAACGAGTTTTTTGCAGACGGCTTGGCGGCCGATGTGCGTGGCCCCATCGATGCGGCACTTGAAGGCCTGAAGAACCAAGGTGCCACCCTGGTACCCATCGCTTTACCACGCACCTCTTTATCTATTCCTGTTTACTACATCATCGCCCCCGCCGAAGCGTCGAGCAACCTGTCACGCTTTGATGGCGTGAAGTTTGGCCACCGCGCCAAAGACTTCACAGACCTTGCCGACATGTACGAAAAAACCCGTACCGAGGGCTTTGGCGATGAGGTGAAACGCCGCATCATGATCGGCAGCTATGTGCTGTCGCACGGCTACTACGACGCCTACTATTTGCAAGCGCAAAAAATCCGCCGCATGATCGCCAACGATTTCCAACGCGCCTTCGCTGATTGCGATGTGATCGCCGGCCCAGTCGCCCCCACCGTCGCATGGAAGTTGGGTGACAAGTCAGACGACCCACTGGCCAACTATTTGGCCGACATCTTCACCCTGCCCGCCTCACTGGCTGGACTGCCCGGCATGAGCATCCCCGTCGGGTTTGGCGAAGCGGGTATGCCAGTGGGCATGCAGCTGATAGGCAACTATTTGCAAGAGGCCAAGTTGTTGAATGTGGCGCATCAATTTCAATTGGCCACCGACTTCCACAAAGCTTTGCCCAAGGGTGCATAGGCCATGCCGACCATCAGCATGTTCTACGGCATCCTTATTCGGATGTATTGGAACGACCATGCGCCGCCTCATTTTCATGTCGAGTACGGTGAATACCGAGCGCAGTATTTGATTGAAACTTTGGCCTTGAGCCGCGGCCAACTACCAAGGCGTGCACACTCCTTGGTGTTGGAGTGGGCCGCCATGCACCGCAACGAATTGATGGAGGATTGGGAACTATGCGAACACAAGCAGCAACCCAAGATGATCTCGCCTTTGGACTGAGCCCCAGTGCGCCCGATGTCACGGACGTCAAGGTGATAGAGCACCTGAAACTGCAAGTTCAATTTGCCGATGGCCTGATGGGCACGGTTAGGTTTGAGCCATCGCATTTGAGCGGCGTTTTTGAGGTCTTGCGCGACCCTGCTTTTTTTCAACAAGTTGCTGTTTCACATGGCGCGGTGACCTGGCCGGGCGAGCTCGATATGGCACCTGATGCCATGTACGACGCCATCCAAGAACATCAAGAATGGGTTCTACTGTGAGCAACAACACTTCTCCACTGGTCCACGGCTACGAAGTCGTCATCGGCTTTGAAACCCACGCACAGCTTTCCACGCAGAGCAAAATTTTCAGCCGTGCCGCGACCGCGTTTGGCGCCGAACCCAACACCCAAGCTTGCGCGGTGGATCTGGCATTGCCCGGCACTCTTCCAGTGATGAACAAAGGTGCGGTGGAACGCGCCATACAACTGGGTTTGGCGCTGGGTTCGCACATCGCCGAGCGCAGCATCTTTGCGCGTAAAAATTATTTCTATCCCGACCTGCCCAAGGGCTACCAAATCAGCCAGTTTGAAATCCCCGTGGTGCAAGGCGGCGAGGTGTCGTTCTTCATGGAGATGGGCAAAGAGACGGTGCGCAAAACCGTGCGCTTGGTTCGGGCGCATTTGGAAGAGGATGCGGGCAAGTCGCTGCATGAAGACTTCATTGCTCAAACGGGTATCGACCTGAACCGCGCTGGCACACCGCTTTTAGAGATCGTCACCGAACCGGACATGCGCAGCAGCACCGAGGCCGTGGCCTATGCCAAAGAGCTACACAAAATCGTCACATGGATTGGCATTTGCGACGGCAACATGCAAGAGGGTAGCTTTCGTTGTGATGCCAATGTGTCGGTGAGGAAACCCGGTGCGCCTTTGGGCACGCGGCGTGAAATCAAAAACCTCAACAGCTTCAAGTTCATGCAGCAAGCCATCGACTACGAGGTGCGCTGGCAGATCGAGCAAATTGAAGATGGCCACGCCATCCAACAAGCCACGGTGCTGTTCAACCCCGACACCGGCGAGACCCGCGCCATGCGCACCAAGGAAGACGCCGCCGACTACCGCTACTTTCCCGACCCCGATTTGCCCCCGCTGGTGATTGGCCGCGACTGGGTGGAGCGGGTGAAAAGCGAGATGGCCGAGTTGCCCCGCGTGATGGCCGAGCGCTTTGTCACGCAATACGGCTTGCCCGAGTACGACGCCACGCAATTGACGCAAAGCAAAGCGATGGCGGCTTACTTTGAAGCCACCGCCAAGGCTTGCGGCCAGCCCAAGTTGGCGAGCAACTGGATCATGGGTGAGGTGTCACGGCGTTTGAATGTCGACGAGTTGAGCATTGAACAATCGCCTGTGAGCGCCGTCCAACTGGCCGCCTTGATTGGCCGCATCAACGACAACACCATCAGCAACAACGCGGCCAAGCAGGTGTTCGATGCCTTGTGGATCGAAAGTAAAGTCGTGATTGGTGATAACCAGCAAGATGTCACGCAGGCCGCTTCCGTGATTGACAGCATCATCGACGCCAAAGGCTTGAAACAAATCAACGACACCGGTGCACTAGAGGCCATCATCGACGAGGTGCTGGCCGCCAACCCAAAGAACGTGGAAGAGTTCAAAGCCGGCAACGCCAAAGCCTTGAACGGTTTGGTCGGACCCATCATGAAAGCCAGCAAGGGCAAGGCCAATCCATCGCAGGTGAATGAGTTGCTGTTGAAGAAGTTGGGCTAGTCAGGTTAAGCTTTGCTGGCATTATTCAATTTGCAGCAAGGCCTTGATCTTGGCACGAACTTCCCTCAGAACTTCATCCGACACCGCCCCTTTGCGTTTGGCTTTACGAGTTCGCCAGTCCAGTGACTTGACCTGATCGGCCAACACCGCACCTACTTGTCCCTCCATGTCCGTCAGGACTTCAAAAGGGTAGCCCTTGACCTTGGTGGTCAACGGGCAGCAGACCATCAACCCCTTTTTGACGTTGTAGGCCGCCGGACTGAGCACCAGTGCCGGCCGATGGCCGGCTTGTTCATGGCCGGCTTGGGGATCGAATTGCAGCCAAACAATGTCTCCAGCGCCGGGCACATACGTGCGCGTTGCCATCAAAGGTCTTCCTGCCCAACAGGTCGACCAAAATCCACTTCATCGTGCGCGTTGTCATCTGTGATGCCCGCTAGCAGGTCTTCCAACTTGTAGTCAGGCTTTTTGGCAGGCTCGATGACGATACGCCCCTTGGTGGCCGTGATGGTGACGTGCTGCTCCAACTCCAATGCAGCGGACTTCATGACTGCACTGGGCAGTCGCAGGGCTGGGCTGTTGCCCCATTTGCGTATGACAGCTTCCATGGCGATCTCCTGATGTATCTACATTGTAGATACAAAACACTCTTTAGCAATTTATTGTCTCAATGTCCTCCAACCCAGTTCTCTACCTTCAGCTCTGAATAGGCCGCGAAATCTGACACATTGTTGGTGACCAGTGTCACGCCCAAGGCTAGGGCGTGTGAGGCGATCAATTTGTCCAGCGCATCGCGTTGCCTCTCGCG
>CANGPV010000053.1 GCA_947455935.1 Comamonadaceae bacterium | reverse complement strand
CAGTCTCTCCATCTTCTCACCACGATGGAGTTTTTTGATGACCGACAGCAGCCAAATCACCGACGCCAAAAAGCGCTACAGCGCAGGCGTTTTGAAATACAAGCAAATGGGCTATTGGATGCCCGACTACACACCCAAGGACACAGACACCATCTGTTTGTTCCGCATCACCCCCCAAGAAGGTGTGGACCCTGAGGAAGCCGCCGCCGCTGTGGCCGGTGAGTCTTCTACCGCCACATGGACGGTGGTGTGGACCGACCGCTTGACCGCTTGCGACAGCTACCGCGCCAAGGCCTACAAGGTTGAAGCTGTACCTGGACGACCCGGCGAATACTTCGCCTGGGTGGCTTATGACCTGATTCTGTTTGAAGAGGGTTCCATCTCTAACATGACCGCATCCCTCATCGGCAATGTGTTCTCTTTCAAGCCCTTGAAGGCTGCACGTTTGGAAGACATCCGTTTGCCCGTGGCTTACATCAAAACTTTCAAAGGCCCACCCACCGGCTTGATCGTCGAGCGCGAGCGCTTGGACAAATTTGGCCGTCCTCTGTTAGGCGCTACCACCAAGCCTAAGCTGGGCTTGTCGGGTCGCAACTATGGTCGCGTGATTTATGAAGGCCTCAAAGGTGGCTTGGACTTCATGAAGGATGACGAGAACATCAACTCACAACCTTTCATGCACTGGCGTGACCGCTTTTTGTACGTGATGGACGGTGTGAACAAGGCGCAAGCCGTCACCGGCGAAATCAAAGGTTCCTATTTGAATGTGACCGGCGCCACCATGGAAGACATTTACGAGCGTGCCGAGTTCGCCAAAGAGCTGGGTTCGGTCGTCATCATGCTGGACTTGGTGATCGGCTGGTCGGCCATTCAAAGCATGGCCAACTGGGCGCGTAAAAACGACATGATTGTGCACATGCATCGCGCAGGTCACGGCACCTACACACGTCAGAAAAACCATGGTGTGAGTTTCCGAGTCATTGCCAAGTGGCTGCGCTTGGCGGGTGTGGACCATTTGCACACCGGCACAGCCGTCGGTAAGCTCGAAGGCGACCCCATGACCGTCCAAGGTTATTACAACGTTTGCCGCGACAGTTACACCAAGCAAGACTTGCCACGCGGTTTGTTCTTCGACCAAGACTGGGCAGACACCAAAAAAGTCATGCCTGTCGCATCAGGCGGTATCCACGCTGGACAAATGCACCAACTCATCGACTTGTTCGGTGACGATGTGATTTTGCAATTTGGCGGCGGCACCATCGGTCATCCCCAAGGTATCCAAGCCGGTGCAGTGGCCAACCGTGTAGCTCTTGAAGCCATGGTGAAAGCCCGCAACGAAGGCAAAAATATCTTGGAAGAAGGCCCCATGATTTTGAAGAACGCTGCCAAAACCTGCGGTCCTTTGCAAGCCGCATTGGATACCTGGGGCGACATCAGCTTCAACTACCAATCCACCGACAGCAGCGACTATGCCGTCTCACCGTCCGTCGCTTGATAAAGAGGAGCACACACCATGTTGACCAATCCCACCGGCAAACTCACCCAAGGACAATTCAGCTTTTTGCCTGATTTGACCGATGCTGAAATCAGCTTGCAAATCAAATATGGCTTATCCAAAGGCTACGCATGGAGCGTCGAGTACACCGATGACGTCCATCCCCGCAACACCTACTGGGACATGTTTGGCATGCCCATGTTCGACCTGCAAGACCCTGCAGGTGTGTTGATGGAAGTGAACAACTGTCGCAAAACCTTCCCCAACCACTACATCCGCTTGATGGCGTTTGACTCCACACGCGGCATTGAATCGGTAGCCATGAGCTTCATCGTGCATCGCCCCCCTAACGAGCCAGGCTATCGCTTGGAGCGTCAAGAGGTGAACGGTCGCAGCCTGCGCTACACCACCCATGGCTACGCCATGGACAAGCCTGAAAACAACCGCTACAGCAAGTAAGCACTGCCATGAACGCCCCTGCCTATCACCTGCCTGGTGTGAAAAACACCGCCGATGTGGTTGCCCCGACCCCTGCCCGTGCCTTGAACACGGGTGGGGCGTCGGATGACACAGGCGCACGCACCGTCGCCGAGGTGTTGGCAGGGTCGCAGGTCACGTCCATCTTGGATGAACTTGACCGTGAGTTGGTGGGCTTGCTGCCTGTCAAAACCCGCATGCGAGATATTGCTGCCTTGCTGGTGATCGACAGGTTGCGGCGTAATTTGGGTTTGACCTCAAATGCGCCGTCATTGCACATGAGTTTCACGGGCAACCCAGGTACGGGTAAAACCACGGTGGCCATGCGCATGGCGCAAATTCTGCACAACCTCGGTTATGTGCGCAGCGGCCATTTGGTGGCAGTCACTCGAGACGACTTGGTGGGTCAGTACATCGGCCACACCGCACCCAAAACCAAAGAGGTGCTGAAAAAAGCCATGGGTGGCGTGCTGTTCATCGACGAGGCTTACTACCTGTACCGCCCCGAGAACGAACGTGACTACGGGCAAGAGGCGATAGAGATCTTGCTGCAAGTCATGGAGAACCAACGTGACGATTTGGTGGTGATCTTGGCGGGCTACAAAGACCGCATGGACACCTTCTTCCAGTCCAACCCCGGCATGAATTCACGCATCGCTCACCACATTGAGTTTCCCGACTATGCGCCAGCCGAGTTGTCGCACATCGCCGAAAAAATGCTGGCCGAGCAGCACTACAGCATGGATTCAGGTGCCAACGCAGCATTTCAAAAATACATACAACTGCGTATGCAGCAACCGCATTTCGCCAATGCCCGCAGCATCCGCAATGCACTAGAGCGAGCGCGACTGCGTCAAGCCAGTCGCTTGTTTTCGCAGCCCGACAAAGTCTTAAGCGCCGCAGACCTCAGCACCTTGTGCGCCGAGGATATATTGGCCAGTCGTGTTTTTCAAAACCCACAGGCAAGCGCATGAGCACATTACAAGCACTGATATTCGACGTCGACGGCACTTTGGCCGACACCGAAAGCGCCCATTTGGCGGCCTTTAACCATGCATTTGCCGAGCAAGGCATGGACTGGCATTGGGACGAGGCCTTGTATACAGGCTTGTTGGAGATTTCCGGTGGCAAGGAGCGCATGTTGCACTATTGGAACCATGCGCATCCTGACATGAAAGACATCGATGGTTCTGGTTTGCGTGACACTATCGACCATCTGCATGCTCTGAAAACAGCAGCGTATGAGGCCGCTGTTCAAGACGGTGCGGTGCAATTGCGACCAGGTGTGTTGTCGCTGATTCAACAAGCGCATCAACAAGGTTTGCGCTTGGCTATTGCCACCACCACTTCGCCTGTGAACATCGCTGTGTTGTTGCGCAATGCCATTGGACCAGATTGGAAAGACTTTTTTGTGGTGATCGAAGACGCTTCCACCGCGCCCAAGAAAAAACCACACCCTCAGGTGTATGTGCAAACCTTGGCCCGATTGGGATTGCCCTCGGGTGCTTGTTTGGCTTTGGAAGACTCTTCCAATGGTTTGCGCGCGGCCGTGTCTGCAGGACTCAAAACCATTGTGACGCCAAACAACTTTACTTCGCATCACGATTTTTCGGGAGCGTTGCAAGTAGTGCCCCATTTAGAAGGTGTCAGTGTTGAGCAGTTGCGCACTTGGCATCAAGCATAAAAATATCAAGGAGGCATCATGCCCTTACGCCAACGCACCACCCTGACCCAATACCTGATTGAAGAACGTCGACGCTTTCCCAACTCCAAGGGTGAATTTAACTCGCTCATTTTGGATGTGGCACTGGCTTGCAAAGCCATTGCCCGAGCCGTGGCCATGGGTGAGCTGGGCGGTTTGTATGGCGACCATGCAGCACAAGAGGGCGGCGCCATCAATGTGCAAGGTGAAACCCAGAAGAAGCTCGATGTGCTGAGCAATGATTTGTTTATTCGTGTGAATGAATGGGCGGGTCATTTGGCCGGTATGGCTTCTGAAGAGATGACCGACCCTTACCAAATTCCAGGCAAGTACCCTCGCGGCAAGTACCTGCTGGTGTTTGACCCCTTGGACGGTTCATCCAACATCGACGTCAATGTGTCGGTGGGCAGTATTTTTTCCATTTTGCGTGCACCGCAAGACGCCATCGACAGTGGACGTGATTTGGTTGAGGCTGATTTTTTGCAAGCAGGTGCAACCCAGTTGGCGGCCGGCTATGCTTTGTATGGCCCCACCACCATGCTGGTGTTGACCGTGGGCAATGGTGTCTCCGCCTTCACGCTGGACCCCAATTTGGGCGAGTTCATGTTGACCCACCCCAATTTACAAGTGCCTGCAGATACCCAAGAATTCGCCATCAACGCCTCCAACAGCCGCTTTTGGGAGCCACCCATCAAGCGTTATGTGGACGAGTGTTTAGCAGGCAAATCGGGCGAGCGTGGTAAAGATTTTAATATGCGTTGGATTGCCTCCATGGTGGCAGAAGCGCACCGTATTTTGATGCGGGGTGGCGTGTTCATGTACCCACGCGATACCAAGGACCCCAGCAAGCCAGGACGCTTGCGGTTGCTGTACGAGGCCAACCCGATTGGCATGATCATGGAGCAAGCGGGTGGACGGGCCAGCACCGGCCGAGAACCCATGTTGAACGTCAAGCCCACAGGTTTGCATCAGCGCATAGGTTTGGTGTTTGGTTCCAAAAATGAGGTAGAGCGCATTGAGCGTTATCACAGCGAACCCGCACCCCGTGAAATTGACAACCCCTTATTTGCTGAGCGCACCTTGTTTCGGGTTTGAGGGCTTACCTATTTACTGATTGAAAGAAAAGCATGTCTGTCAAACATCCCATCATTGCCATCACCGGTTCCTCGGGCGCCGGTACCACTTCGGTGACCCGCACTTTCGAGAATATTTTTCGCCGCGAAAAAGTCTCAGCGGCCATCATTGAGGGCGACAGCTTTCACCGGTATGACCGTTTAGAAATGCGCAAAAAAGCCGCTGATGCCGAAAAGCAGGGCGACAAAAACTTCAGCCATTTCGGCCCTACCACCAATTTGTTTGCTGAACTTGAAACGCTGTTTCGTAGTTACGGCGAAACCGGAACAGGCAAGCGTCGCAAGTATTTGCACGACCACGAAGAAGCTGCGCCTTACAAACAAGACCCCGGCACGTTCACGCCTTGGGAAGATGTGCCCAGCGGTACCGATTTGTTGTTTTACGAAGGCTTGCACGGCGCCGTGGTCACGCCTGAGGTCAATATCGCCCAACACCCCGATTTGCTGATTGGCGTGGTGCCCGTCATTAACTTGGAGTGGATTCAAAAACTCTGGCGAGATAAGTCCAAGCGTGGTTACTCTACCGAAGCTGTGACCGACACCATTTTGCGTCGCATGCCCGACTATGTGAATTACATCTGCCCGCAGTTCGCCCACACCCATGTGAACTTCCAACGAGTTCCCTGCGTGGATACTTCAAATCCTTTTATTGCGCGTGAAATTCCTGCGCCTGATGAGAGCTTTGTGGTGATTCGTTTTGCTAATCCTAAGGGCATCGACTTTCCTTACTTGCTCAACATGATTCACGACTCGTTCATGTCACGCGCCAACACCGTGGTGGTGCCTGGCGGCAAGATGGAACTTGCGATGCAACTCATCTTCACGCCCTTTGTGTGGCGCATGATGGAACGCAAGAAAAAGGCCTGAAGGCCGCCCCCTATTTTTTAACTGGAGAATTTCATGGCCCTTGTATCCCTGCGCCAAGTGTTAGACCATGCTGCCGAGCATGGCTATGGCATACCGGCTTTCAACGTCAACAACCTCGAGCAAGTGCAAGCCATCATGGAAGCCGCGCAAGAGACCGACAGCCCTGTCATTTTGCAAGCCTCTGCAGGCGCACGTAAGTACGCGGGTGAAGCCTATTTGCGCCATTTGGTGTTGGCAGCGATTGAGTCGCACCCCGACATTCCCGTGGTGATGCACCAAGACCATGGTGTCTCCCCCGCTGTGTGTCAGCAGTCGATTCGCTCTGGTTTTTCCAGCGTGATGATGGATGGCTCCTTGATGCAAGACGGCAAAACGCCCTCGTCCTACGAGTACAACATCGAGGTCACCCGCCGCGTCTGCGAAATGGCGCATTCGGTTGGCGTGTCGGTGGAAGGCGAGTTGGGTTGTTTGGGCTCGCTTGAAACTGGCGAAGCGGGTGAAGAAGATGGCGTAGGCGCTGTGGGCAAACTCACCCATGACATGCTGCTCACCGATCCCGTGCAAGCCAAGGACTTTGTCGAGCGCACGGGCGTGGACGCTTTGGCGATTGCGATTGGCACCAGCCACGGCGCTTACAAATTCACCCGCAAGCCCACGGGCGATATTTTGGCCATGGACCAAATTGTGGCGATTCACCAATCCATTCCCAACACCCATTTGGTCATGCATGGTTCTTCCAGCGTGCCCCAAGAGTGGCTGGCCATCATTCGTGAGTTCGGTGGCGACATCAAAGAAACCTATGGTGTGCCCGTGGAAGAAATTCAACGCGGTATTCGCTCGGGTGTGCGCAAGGTGAATATCGACACCGACATCCGTTTGGCCATGACAGGTGCGATGCGTCAAGCCTTTGCCCAAGACCGCAGCGAATTTGATCCACGTAAAGCTTTGATTGCTGCACGTAAGGCTGCCAAAGGTATTTGCAAAGCCCGTTTCGAAGCGTTTGGCTGTGCGGGTCAAGCCCATGGCATCAAAGTGATTTCACTGGATCACATGGCTTCACGCTACCATTGAACACACTGCAACTGTGCGCAGGGTGGACGGAGGACATGCATGCACAAAATCGTGTTTTTGGACCGGCAATCGCTCAAGGCTGAACTGCGACCCCCCACCTTTGCCCATGCGTGGACCGAGCATGTGCAAACCCACCCCGATCAGGTGGTGCAGCGTTTGCAAGACGCTACCGTGGTCATCACCAACAAGGTGCCGATTCGCCGCGACACCCTGGCGCAACTGCCCAAGCTCAAGTTGATCGCCATGGCCGCTACTGGCTATGACGTGATCGATGTCGATGCGTGCCGCGAACGTGGTGTGGCCTTGGCCAACATCCGCAACTACGCAGTACATACCGTGCCTGAACACGCGTTCGCATTGATTTTTGCTTTGCGTCGCAACCTCATGGCTTATCGTGAAGATGTATTGAAGGGTCGCTGGCAAACCGAGGAGCAATTTTGCTTTTTCGATTACCCCATACGCGATTTACACGGTAGCACCTTAGGCATTTTTGGAGAAGGTGTGTTGGGACAGGCCACGGCGCAGATTGCCCGGGCATTGGGCATGAAAGTCTTGTTTGCCGACCATGCGCCACCCAAAGCAGAAGGGATCGACTTTGCGTCACCTGAGCAGGTGTTTGCCGAGTCTGACATCATCAGCTTGCACTGCCCCTTGACACCTGCCTCACGCCACTTCATCGACTTGTCGCAGTTTCAGCAGATGAAGCGCAGCGCGTTGTTGATCAATACCTCGCGTGGTGGTTTGGTCAACGAGCAAGCTTTGAAAACAGCCTTAGAGACGGGCTTGATTGCAGGCGCAGGGTTTGATGTGCTGAGCCAAGAACCACCCAAAAACGGCAACCCTTTGCTCGACATCCGCTCACCCAACTTTATATTGACGCCGCATGTGGCTTGGGCATCCAACCAAGCCATGCAATCGCTGGCCGACCAATTGATTGACAACATCGAAGCTTTTGTAGCGGGTACGTCGTTGAATCGGGTTGTCTAAGTTGGGGCTTGTTTTTTCTGTAAGGCTCGTTCGTACAAAGCATTGCGCGATTCGCCGCTGATTTGCGCCGCTAATTTCACCGCGGTCTTGACGGGCAACTCGGCCAGCAACATATCCAACAAAGCGTCGCCCGCATGGTGGGCCTTATCGTTAGATACCACTTGGGGGTGCAAGACCATGGCGAACTCACCTCTGGAGCGGTGAGGGTTGGCTTGTAGCCACGAAGGAAAATCTTGCGCCTTCATGCGAGCCACTTCTTCAAATTGCTTGGTTAACTCGCGTCCCACGCTGATCTCTCGCTCTCCCAGTGCGCCTACATCGTTAGCCAAAGCTTGTATGCGATGAGGGGCTTCCAAAAATACTTGGGCACGGTTTTCCTGTGACATGGTTTGTATGGCATGTTGACGCTCTGTTGATTTGCTGGGCAAAAAACCCAGAAATACAAAGCTGCCGTCGCCTTGGCAGCCGCTCACGCTCAGCACCGCTGTCACGCTACTGACGCCTGGAATAGGCACCACACGAAAGCCTGCGCCTTGCACACCCGCAACCAAACGTGCGCCCGGGTCGCTGATGGCCGGTGTACCTGCGTCACTTAAATACGCCACCCGCTCACCGCGCTGCAACCGCACAATCACTTGCTCGGCCGCACTGTGTTCATTGTGCTGATGCAGCGCCAAAAAAGCATGCGCAGGTTTGTCAATGCCATAACCGCGCAGCAGGGCTTGGCTGTGGCGGGTGTCCTCGCAGGCCAAGGCATCCACCAAGCTCAGCACATGCAAGGCACGCAAGCCTATGTCGGCCAAATTGCCGATGGGTGTGGCCAGCACATACAAGCAAGCTTGTGGGTGGTCTTGTGCCGCGCAGGCTTCATGGGCTGCTGCTAACACCGAATCGAAACGCTGAACCACATGAACTCCTCATTCTCTGTCCACACCACCAAGCAGCGCGGCGACGCTGCTGAGCAACGAGCTTTGCTGCATTTACAAGCACAAGGCTTGCATTTGGTAGCTCGCAACTACCGCACACCTGGGCGAGGTGGCGGTGAAATTGACCTGATTGTGCGCGAGCCCGATGGCACCTTGGTGTTTGTCGAGGTCAGGGCGCGTCGCAGAGCAGATTTTGGCGGTGCGGGAGCCAGCATCAGCGCCATCAAGCGACAGCGCATTGTGTATGCAGCCCGGCATTTTTTGCGCAGCTGCAACCCTCTTCCGCCGTGTCGCTTTGATGTGGTGCTGTTGCAAGCTGATGAGCTGCTGTGGCTCAAGGGGGCGTTTGAGCAATGAAAGCCTTGCATCAGAGCGCAAAGGTATGATTCGGCCATGTTAGAGCAACGCATTGAACAACAGTTCATCGACAGCGCCGACCTGAAATACCAGGCGGCTCAATCGTTAAGCAAACCCATCGCTGCCGCAGTAGGCGCATTGCTGATGTGTGTCACGGGCGGGGGCAAGGTCATGGCCTGTGGCAATGGAGGTTCTGCAGCGGACGCCCAGCATTTCGCCGCAGAATTTGTGGGACGCTTCGAACGTGAACGCCCCGAGTTGGGTGCGATTGCGCTCACCACCGACAGCTCCATCCTGACCGCGATTGCCAACGACTACAGCTTCGACCACATCTTCTCCAAGCAAGTACGTGCATTGGGGCAACCGGGCGATGTGTTGTTGGCCATTTCTACCAGCGGCAACTCCAGCAATGTGTTGGCCGCCATTGAAGCTGCCCACGAGCGCGATTTGATTGTGGTGGCCCTTACAGGCAAGGGTGGCGGAAAAATCGGTCAAGCGTTGCGTGAAACCGATGTGCATATTTGCGTGCCGCATGAGCGTACCGCGCGTATTCAAGAAGTTCATTTGCTGGTCTTGCACTGTTTGTGCGACGGCGTGGACAGTCAATTGCTAGGCGAACAGGAGAACCCCACATGAGATCCTCTTTATTGATCAAAACCGTTTCAGGCTTGTTACTGGTAAGCACTATGGCTGCTTGTGCGCCGTTGATGTTCGCTGGAGTTGCGGGTACGGCCATGGTGGCGAGTGACCGTCGTACCTCGGGTGCGCAACTCGAGGATGAGGCCATTGAGCTGCGAGCCCAAGCCCGTATACGCGACAACTTGGGCGAGCGTGTGCATGTGAATGTCACCAGCTTCAACCGCCAAGTCTTGCTCACAGGTGAAGTTACCGCGGAGAAAGACCGTCAAGGCGTGTTGCAACTGGTTGAGCGCATTGAAAACGTCAAGTCGGTGGTGAACGAGTTGTCGGTCACGCCCTTGTCTACTTTGTCCGAGCGTTCCACCGACTTGCTCATCACCGCCAAAGTCAAAGCCAGCTTTGTGGACAGCAGAGACCTGTTTGCCAATGCGTTCAAAGTGGTGACCGAGCGCGGCACGGTGTATTTGATGGGTCGCGTGACCCAGCGCGAAGCCAACAGCGCCACCCACCAGACACGCAATGTGGGTGGTGTGAACAAAGTGGTGCGCTTGTTTGAAATCATCACCGAAGACGAGCTGCGCAATTTGCTGCCTCCGCCAGCACCAACGGACACTGCCAAGCCCGCCAAATAAGGTGTTTCAGCGCAATCGCTTGATCAGGCTAGAGGTGTCAAAGCGGCTGCCACCCATGGCTTGCACATCGGCATAAAACTGATCCACCAGCGCCGTGACCGGCACACGAGCGCCGTTGCGTTTGGCCTCGTCCATCACCAGTCCTAAGTCTTTGCGCATCCAGTCAACCGCAAAGCCAAAATCGAATTTATCGGCCACCATGGTTTTGCCTCGGTTGTCCATTTGCCAGCTTTGTGCCGCGCCCTTGCCAATCACATCCAACACCTGCTCCATGTTCAAGCCAGCTTTGATACCAAATGCAACACCCTCGGACAAGCCTTGCACCAAACCGGCAATGCAAATTTGGTTGACCATTTTGGTGAGTTGACCTGCGCCGCTTTCGCCCATCAGGGTAAAGGCTTTGGAGAAGGCCATGCCCACCGGCTTGGCCCGTTCAAAAGCAGCGGACTCGCCACCACACATCACGGTCAACATGCCGTTGATAGCGCCCGCTTCACCGCCCGAGACGGGTGCATCGACAAAATGCACGCCCTTGGCTTTGGCCGCTGCAAACAACTCACGCGCCACATTGGCCGAAGCGGTGGTGTGGTCTACCAACAGCGCACCAGCTTGGGTGCCAGCCAAAGCACCATCGGCACCCAGCATGACCGCACGTAAATCGTCGTCGTTACCTACGCAGCAAAACACCATGTCAGCGCCCATGGCCGCTTCGCGGGGCGTGGCGGCACTGGTGTGGCCAGGGAACTCGGCGCACCAATCTTTGGCTTTGGCCAAATTGCGGTTGTAAACCGTGACATGGTGACCGGCCAGCGCCAAATGACCTGCCATGGGGTAGCCCATCACGCCTAAGCCGATGAAGGCGACGCGTGTCGGGGTGGAAGCTTCGTAGGTTTTAGCGTTGGTACGTGGCATGGTGCATCTCTTTCAAAAAAAGGAAGCTGTATCTTAGCCATCGGCGTGACGTTGAGCCTCATCAGCGGTAATCAGGCCTTGGGCCACCTGCTGCGCCAAGGATTGGGCCAAGGTTTGCATGCCGTGCTGGGCACCTGTTTGCAGGGCGTTGGGCAGTTGGGCGGTTTTGTTCTCTCGAATCAGGTTGCGCACAGCCGGCGTGGCATACAACACCTCGTGTGCAGCCATTCGGCGCTTGCCATCGGCACTTGTGCATAAGACCTGATGCACCACGCCCAGCAAGGACAGGCTGAGTTGCTGGCGCACCAAGGCTTTGTGATCGCCCGGAAAAATATCCACTAAACGTTCAATGGTTTGGCTGGCGCTGCGCGTATGCAGCGAGGCCAACACCAAGTGCCCAGTTTCGGCGGCACGCAAGGCGAGTTGAATCGTTTCCAAGTCGCGTAACTCACCCACCAGCATCACATCGGGGTCTTGCCTTAAGGCTGCTCGCAAGGCTTGGGCAAAGTTGGCGCTGTGACCTGGCACGTTGCGTTGCTGCACCAAGCTGCGTTGGCTGGTGTGAACAAATTCGATGGGATCTTCCAAGGTCAGGATATGCAAGGCCTGTGTGCGGTTTAAGTGGGCCAGCATGGCCGCCAAGGTGGTGGACTTGCCCGAACCTGTGGCACCCGTGACCAACAGCAAGCCGTGGGCTTGTGAGAGCCATGCGGTGACACAGGCGGGCGCGTTGACCGCTTGCAAGCTGGGAATGCGCTCGGGTATGCAACGCCACACACTGGACCACCCGCGTGCTTGCGCAAACACATTCACCCGAAAGCGTCCAAGGCCAGCGATGGCGACCGCGCTGTCGTGGTCTTGCGCTGTCAGCCAGTCGGGCAGCAAGGCCTGCATGTGTTCCTGTAGGCAGGTGTTATCAACAGCTTGTGTGTCTAAAGTTTGCAACTGCCCCAGCACCCGCGCCATCGGCGCCACACCCGCACTCAGGTGTAAGTCAGAACCTCCCACAGCAAGGGTTTGGGCGAGCCAGTGTTCAATAGGGTGGTGCATGTATGAGCCTTGTTACAGTCCCATCATGGATGAACAGCGCAGTCGTTATCAAGGGGTATGTGAACGCATCACACAAGCGGTGTTGCAAGCGGGTCGCCCAACGCACAGCGTGAAGCTGCTTGCCGTGTCCAAAACCTTCCCCGCCGATCAAGTCGCTGCCGTCGCCGCCTTGGGCCAGCGCGACTTTGGCGAAAACTATGTGCAAGAGGGCGTGGACAAAATCGTCGCACTCAACAGCGTGGCTGGTTTGGTGTGGCATTGCATCGGTCCCTTGCAAAGCAACAAAACCCGTTTGGTCGCCGAGCATTTCGATTGGGTGCACAGCGTGGAACGTTTGAAAATCGCCCAGCGTTTGAGCGAGCAACGCCCCGCACACCTGCCGCCATTGCAAGTGTGTTTGCAAGTCAACATCGATGGTGGTCCCACCAAAGCCGGTGTTGCACCTGCTGATGCATTGGCTTTGGCGCAAGCGGTGGCGGCCTTGCCGCGTTTGGTGCTGCGCGGTGTGATGACCATCCCCGATGCAGCGGATGGCTTTGACGCGCAACTGGCGGTGCACACCCAAGCCAAGCGCCTGTTCGATGAATTGCAAACCGCCTTGGGCTTGCCGCACTTTGACACCTTGTCCATGGGCATGAGTGCCGACTTGGAGGCCGCGGTGCAAGCGGGCAGCACCCTGGTGCGCGTGGGCACGGCGGTGTTTGGGGCGAGGTAAAGACGCTGTCATTGCGAGCGAAGCGAAGCAATCCCTACCATCGAGATATGAATTTTTTAATACACATTAATTAAATTAAATTGGTATATTGGTTCTCTTTTTGAAGGAGAAACCATGTCTGCATTTGAAAACGCCCAACGCTTTTTTCACGCTTGCGAAACCCCATTGGGCTGGGAGGGCTGTAAAGCCTATGTCGCCGAGGGTGCGCGCTTTGTGGCGCAAAGCGCGCCATTGATCGAGGTCGAGACGGTGCAGGCCTACTGCGAGTGGATCAAAGGCTTTGGCACCGTCACCGCAGCCGGTGCCCACTATGAATTGCACGCCCAAGGCTATGACGAGGCCAAGCGCCAAGCGGTGTTTTTTGCGACCTACCACGCCACCCATGTGGGCGAAGGCGGCCCGGTGCCAGCCACCCACAAAACCACGCACTCCCACTATGTGTATATCTTGACCATGGACGCCAACGACCAAGTCGCTCACATGGTCAAGGTGTGGAACGCCAGTTGGGCCATGCGCGAGTTGGGTTGGATGTGAGGGGCTGAAGTGGCTGCTTGGCACCAAACCCTGGGCGGCTGTGTGCTGTGCTGGCTGGCCACGGCGGATGCAGATGGGCAACCCAACGTCTCACCCAAAGAGGTCTTCGCTGTAGTTGACGAACAGCACCTGGTCATCGCGCACATTGCGTCGCCCATCAGCGTCAGAAACATCCAGCAAAACCCCAAGGTGTGCGTCAGCCTGATAGACATCTTTGTGCAAAAGGGTTGGAAGTTGATGGGCCATGCGAAGTATGTGAATGCCCGTGATGAAGCGTTTCATGCCCATGCCAAGCCCTTACTTGGAATGGTTGGCGATCAATTCAACATTCAAGGCGTGATGGTGGTAGAGGTTGTGCAGGCCCACCCCATCCTTGCACCCAGTTACCGCTTTTACCCTGACAGCACAACCGAGTCGGGGCAAATACAAGCCGCGATGAAGACCTATGGTGTGCGCCCCGTCAAGTTGATCTAGCTTTCTTCAGCAGGGAACAGATTGGCAAAAAAGTAGTGCATGGTACACGTATTACCCATTAACATTTGGTAATACTATGGAGACTGTTCATGTCCACCACCCTGACACTCAAAGGCCAAGTGACCATTCCCAAACACATCCGCAATGCTCTAGGTTTGATGCCTGGGGCGCAACTCGACTTCGCTGTCAATAGCCAGGGCGAAGTGGTGTTACACAAAGCTGCTTCCAATGTGGCCAGCTCCAAAGACAGGTTTGAGCTAGCCCGAGGCAAAGCTCAGATCAAATGGAAAACCAAGGATTTGATGAAGCTCTTGAGGAGTCCAGACTGATGTTGGTGGATACCAATGTGTTGTTGGATGTCATTCAAGATGACGCTATTGGCGGATATGCAACTGCCCATGTTGGAGCTTCCCAAGCCCGCTTTATTCTTAGCCGCCAAAGCGTTCATGGCTTACCGGCGGCGCGGTGGTTT
>CANGPV010000052.1 GCA_947455935.1 Comamonadaceae bacterium | reverse complement strand
GGGTCATACCAGTGGCGGTCTTGGCGGCAACAATAGAAAGCATGACCGTACCAATGACAAAGCTCTCAGGAATCACATCCAGCAAATTACCTAGCCAAATCGCCATGCCAGCATTGTTGTGCTCTTCTTTCATGGTGTTGAGCTCTGTGGCAGTAGGCACTTCGTTGCCACCGCTACGGATAGCGTCTATCGCCAAATTGGCCCAAGCTTGTTGGGCCACCGCCGCTTGGTCAAGGTGGCGTTTGTTTTCCAAAATACGTTGCGCGGCCAGTTCACGCACCGAAGTTGCAAATTCTGGATGTGACCGAGAAAACATGTCGTACTGTGTTTTGTGCAATACCAATAGCTCGACGGGCCCGTGCTCAGCAACGGCCGAGGTGCTGTGCGCTTGATGCGCTAAAAAAGAAACCTCACCCAATAAATCGCCACGCTCCACCGTGTGGCTGCTGCCGTCTGAATGGGTGAGGGTGATAGAGCCAGAACGCACGATGTACAACTCGGTGGAGGGGTCGCCCACCGAAAACAAAGTTTCCTCTTGAACCAAAAATTTGGGATGCAACTGTTTTACCAAGTCATGCATCATGGCAGGTGTCATGCTGCTGAAGAAAGATGAGTTGCCAATGGACTGCATCAAATCGGCTTGACGTTTGGATTTGTTGCGAGCGTGTTGGGCGATGACATAAGCACCTTTGCGCAAATAGCCACCATGCGCACTCAGCAATTGGTCAAGAATGATGAAGATCAACCCACCCCCAATCATGGCAATTAACAGGGTGATGAAGTGGTGTATCTCCTCGGCGCGATCAGCCACATCGGCGTGCGCCAATGCCTCAACGGTGGGCGATACAAGTTCGATGGCCAAAGCGGATATCAAAGCGCCAGCACCAAACCCACACATGGCGCCTACCGTGCCATTGGACATCGGCGTGGTGATGCCCACAATAGCGCCCAGCACCATAGAGCCTGCAGCGATAGCACCCAAAATAGCAGCCCATACCAAGAGCGTGGTACCCATGTCTTGCATTGTCATCTCCTATAAAGGGGGGGAGGAAAGCGTTGGAATTAATCGGGTATGTTTTTCTCAGCCCGAACTTGAGCCGCAATCGCTTCAACTTGTTCGTCAGACATGCCGTACTTGGCTTGCATATTTTTGAGTTTGATTTCTTCTTCTTCCGAGACGATGCCGTCAGCCAGCACTTCACGGATTTCCATTTCATACAGTGCTTCGCGACGTGCCACTTGGGTGGTGTAGGCGGTGGACACCACACCCGTCAAGATAGCCGCCAAAGCGATGGCCAAAATTTGCGTGACGATAACCAGCACCACACCGGGGAAGGTGACGGGGTCCACATTGCCCCAGCCCGAAATAATGGTCAGTACAAACCAGTGCATAGCTGCAGGGATGGAGGGAAAGACGTCGGGTTGGTCATGGCCTTCAATGATGTAAATCAAAGAGGAAAACAGCAGTCCACTGATAAATAACAAAAACAGGGCAGATGAGAAAGAATCTTTCTCGGACTTGATGGCTTCAAACATATCATCCATCGCACTGTTGTAGCGGGACAATTTGAAAATACGCAGCAAACGGAACATGCGCAGAACACGCAAATCGGTGCCGGGCATCAGCAATTGAAGGTAAAAAGGCACGGTACTGAAAAAATCTACCAAGCCAAAAAAGCTAAAGATGTATTCCTTGCGTCCTTGCCAAGGACTGTCGCCGGGCTCGGTATATTTTTCGCTGTACGACCATACCCGCAACATATATTCGACTGAGAAAACACCAACGCTGAATAAATCAAAGTAATGAAAGTACTCACCGACAGCTTCGTGGATATCAGGTACGGATTCCAAAATGATGGCCAAGACATTCAAGACCACCAACAAGGCGATAAAGATTTCACAAAACCGGCTTGCGGGGTCAGAGACATCGCCCTCAAGGATATTGAATACCCGATGTTTAATACGGCGATAGGCAGAAGTTTCCAGTGGGTTGTTCATGTGCTTTTTCCAGACTGGGCTTGTTCCATCATGGTCGCCACTTCCTTATCGCTCAAGCGAAATTGCATTTGCAAGCGTTTGAGTGCGTCTTTCTCCGCGTCGCTCACCACACCATCGGCCAGCACTTGGCGAAGTTGCGCTTGGTAAGCCGATTTTTTGCGTGAAAGTTGATTGGCGAAAGCTGAAGCCACGATACCCGTCATGATGGCCGCCATACACACACCCAAGAATCCGGTGAGCAAGGCTACAACTTCACCTCCTTTGGTCACGGGTTCGACGTTGCCATAGCCCGAGGTGATGGTGACGATAGACCAGTAGATGGCATGGGGGATGGTGCCAAATTGTTCTGGCTGTGCGTGGCCTTCGGCAAAGTGCATGAGTGAAGCTGACACGATGGTAGCGATGGTCAGCAAAAAAGCCGCTGAGCCAAAAGCCCGACGCTCGGAATACACCGCCGAGAACAAATCTTGCAAAGCGGAGTTGTATTTGGATAATTTCAAGATGCGCAACAAGCGCAAGACCCGCAAGATTCGCAAGTCAAGCAACGGGAAAAACACATGCATGTAATAGGGCATGGTGGCGAAGAAGTCCACCAAGCCAAAGGCGCTGAACATGTATTCGCGCCGACCTTTCCATGCGCTGTCCAAGTATTTCGCACCCAGTGACCATACCCGCATCAGGTATTCGGCAGTGAAAAACATCACGCTCCAAAATTCAAGCTCATGGAAAAATTCTTTGTATTCTGCGTGTACCTCTGGAACCGAGTCCAAAATCACGGCCGAGCAATTGACCAGCACCACCGCAGAGATCAGCCACTCGGCATAGCGAGACAGGGGCTGGTTAGGAGACCCTTCAAGAATCTCCATCAGAGTGGTTTTTTGTTGATTAAACATGGGCAAGCTACCAATACAACAACAGGCGAGCAAGCTCCCCGCACATAACCGACAAACTTAAGCGGCCGAGGGAACTTGCTCTGAAAAGATCAACTACGCGTTTGAATCTGCTGCCACAAGGACAGTTCTTTAGCGGTAAGTCGGTCGGAAGATTTTGCAGCTTGCTCAAACTTCTGCGCATCTGTCATGAGCGCCAGTTGGTTGATTTGAGAAAGCAATGATTTGTAGTGCTCAACCGCATGTTCTGGACGTTCAGCGATCAGATGCACAGGCATATTGGCCCGTTTGAAGACCTCTTCCTCTTGCTCTTTTTGTATCTGCTCGAGCAAAGCATTGATCTCTTCAATCGTCAGATGAAGTCGTTTGGCTTCGGCGCGGATTTGAGCGATTTCAACGTCTGACAAATGACCATCTTTGATCATGTGAAACAGATTGGCTTTGAGGGAATCGCGTTCTTTAACCAATTGATCACTGAAAGCAGAAGACAGCAAAGCAGCTGGAATGGCAAAGATGCCGATGCCGATCAGCGCCAGCACAATGGTCATGGCCCGACCAATCGGGGTGACAGGGGAAATATCGCCATAGCCCACAGATGCCAATGTAATCACGGCCCAGTAAATGGCTGTAGGGATGTTTTCGAACTTGTCGGGTTGCGCTTCGTGTTCGAACAAATAACCCAAGCTGGCAGTCAGCACCACCAACAGCAACATGATGAAGGCAGACGCACTCATCACAGGCCATTCACGCACCAATACTTTGCCTAAGATGGCCGTAGCATCACTTTGACGTGTCAGTTTGAGCAAACGGGCTAAACGGAAGACCCGCAAGAACCGCAAATCAAACACATGGGTCATGAAAACTTCTAAAAAGAAGGGCAAGATGGCCAGCAAATCGATGATGGTGGCTGGCGTACTGGCTTGCTTGAAACGACCGGCAATGGCATTTTTATAGCCCGGCTCTTCTACACAAGCATAAATGCGCATGCAGTACTCAACCGTGAATATACCCACAGCAACCGCATCCAAAATCACAAATTCGATGTTGATGACATAGCTGATCGATTGAACCGACTCCAGCACAACAGCTAACACTGAAATCAGAACCCACAAGCCGATGAAGGAATCAAAAATGGACTGCATGGTGCCGCCATAGGGGCTGGGGAACACCAAGGCGTGAATTTTTTGACGGAAGGTGCGCCCACGGTTGAGGTCGCCAAATTCTTTGAAAGCGGGAATGACAATGCGAAACAGTTTCAAAATTCGCAGCAGCCGCAAGAACCGCAATGCCCGTAAATCCACAGGAATAAAAGCCTGCAAGAAGAAAGGCGCAACCGCCAAAAAGTCGATGATGGCAAACGGACTAAAGATATAGGCCAAGCGAGGCAGTTTGCGTTTGTTGAATTCTTCGTCTTCAGGTGCCAAATACAGTCGCAAGAAATACTCGATCACAAAAATAGTGATGGAGAAGATGTCAAACACATGGAACCATTGCTTGTATGTTTCAAACACGGCTGGCACGTGTTCGAGCACCAAGGTGAACAGGTTGGCCACAATGAGCAGGCCAATCCATTTGTCTATCTCTTTTTGGTAATTGCCAGGAATATGGGGGTCCAGCAACCAAGCATGCATCCATTTGCGCATGGGCAAATCAGGCGAAATATCGGCCTCGATGTCATCCCCCATCAGGGTTTTGGCGTCTAGATCGGCAATGCGAAGAGAGGGTGAGTTATTTTGATCCATGGAACACCTCAGTACTCGAATTCAGAAATCTTGATGGCATAAGCCCCTTTGTCACAGACCGAAAGGCGTAGCTGCACTTTCTGATCTATGGGGTCGGTATCCACCAGTTGGGAATTGATCATGGGCACAGCCGATCCAGGCGGTGTCGGTGTCAATTTTTCAAGAACAATTTGCCCAGCCAAACTGTGGTCGGCAGGGTTGCACGCTGCAATGAACTGAGGAGCTTCTTGTGTGAAAGGGTTGATCATGCTTTTAAACTCGCCCTCGGTCATCAGGTAGGCAAAACAAGCCCCCCAGGTGCCCAGTTGGGCTTGTTCAGGCGCAGGCGCAGGCGCTTCTTCCACTTTGTCGGCGTTTTCTCCTTCAGCGGCAGCCACCACGGGCTCTTCGACCTTGGCAACTGCAGGCGGCTTACCACCAGCGCAAGCTTGAATTTCATAGCCTTTTTTGAACCGCAATGTGCCTGCTTCTGTCAGCCAAGCAGCAATATCTTCACCATTTTTCTTGGTGACCTCGGTTTTCATGGCATCCAAATAAGCCTCACGGCCAAGAAACCCCACCAAAACCAACGCAGAAAGAACAAATATGACAAAAATGAAATCTTGAAAGGTGAACCCGTTTGATGAGGCTCTACGTTGTTGATAAATATCCATGGGCAAAGACCTGTGCTGTGTAGGGACCCGCAGTCGAGCGGACGAATTGGCCTGCGATGATATTCGCAAAAAATACGAATTTAGTGAATTAATTAAAAACTCGGAATCAGCGTCAGATTTGAATAATTTGACGAAATTAATTTAAAAGTTCTATCGTGTGTTGGAATGCCTCGATGGCCAACTGCATATCGTCTGCCGTTGTGGATTCCAAAGGATTGTGGCTAATTCCTTGGTTTTCGCCTCTGACAAACAGCATGGCTTGGGGCATCACGCGGTGCAATTGCATGGCATCGTGGCCCGCGCCGCTAGGCAGTCGGTATAAGGGAATACCCAAAGAAGAAACTGCACTTTCCCAAGCCTGTTGTAACTGGGGGTCACTGGGAGCTGCAGAGGCTCTGACGGTTTCTTCCAAGCGATGGCGCAAGCCTCGGCGTTCGCAAATACGGCTCAAAGCTTGCAATACATCTTCAGCCAAAGCGTCTCGTTGTGCGTCGGTGGGCGCTCGCATGTCCAAGCTGAAACTGCAGCGCCCTGGCACCACATTGATGGAGCCATTCGGAACACTCAGCATACCGATGGTGGCGACAGAATCACCATCTTGGACTGCACGTTGTTCGAGGTACACCGACCATTCGGCCAAGGCGGCAGCGGCATCATGACGCAGGGACATGGGCGTGGTACCCGCATGGCTGGCGGTGCCTAGGATTTCACCCAGATAGCGACGGCTGCCGTTGATGGAGGTAACGATACCCAAAGGCAGGTTCAAGCCATGCAGCACCGGCCCTTGCTCGATATGCACTTCAATGAAACCCACATAGCGCGACGCATCGCGCGTGAGCGCGGGAATATCTTGGGGGTTCAAGCCAGCGTTTTGCATGGCTTGTCGCATAGATATACCCTCAGCGTCAGTTTGGTCCAGCCATGAAGATTGGAAATGCCCCGTCAGCGCGGAAGACGCCAAAAACGTGGCCTTGTAGCGAACGCCCTCTTCCTCGGAAAACGCCACCACTTCGATACCAACAGACAAGCGCCGCTTCGCACGGGCAAGTTCCCGCACACAGGCCATGGGCACAAAAATCCCTAAGCGTCCGTCGTATTTGCCGCCATTGCGCACCGTGTCGTAATGGCTGCCAGTCAGCACATAGCGCGAGCCGTCAACAGCAGGGTGGTAACGCCCGACCACATTGCCCACTGCATCGATAGTCACTTCATCAAACCCACAGGCTTGCATGCCCAACTTCAATGTCTGCGCACACGCACGGTGAGCGGGGGTGAGGTAGCTCACGCTCAGTTCACCACGTTGGGCAAAACCCTCATCGCTGAATTGCGCCAACCATTCATGCCAGTCCCCTACCTCTTGACCCAGTGTGGGCTGAGTGGCGCATTTGTCGTTCAAACGAAGCTCGGCGATGCGGTGGATTTGGCGTAAACATTCTTGAAATTCGTCCA
Organism: Comamonadaceae bacterium; assembly: GCA_947455935.1. Taxonomy (GTDB): domain Bacteria; phylum Pseudomonadota; class Gammaproteobacteria; order Burkholderiales; family Burkholderiaceae_C; genus Limnohabitans. The sequence continues at coordinate 7,930 of CANGPV010000052.1, read as the reverse complement.
CTGGCGAAGCCAACAAGCGCCGTTGCAAGCTCTGCACAATGGCCTGTGGCCCCAAGCCACTGCCGCGGGGCCCTTTGACCGCCACAATGAAAGGCCAACCAAAGTGCTTCAGGTAGTCGGCGTTGAGTTGTTGCAACTGCTGCGCTTGTGCAGGTGTGCATTGCCACAGGCCAGCGCTGTGTTGCTCATGGTGCGAGGAAGCGGTCAGGCCAGCTGCTGGCTTGGGTGCCAACACCGGGTGGGCGCGAAGCAAGGCCAGTTGTTGATCGCGTGGGGCATGGCTGACCGCATCTGCCAAAGCCCATTTCACATGCGTCAAGCTTCGAAATGGCCGATGTTGCAATGCTTTGTCTGCCACCCATGGCGAGTGTTCGTAAACGCCTTCTAGCCACTGCATGGCGTCGCCGTGGCTGGCGGCGTTGAGGCGTTCGATAGCAGCTAGGGCAGGGTGGGGGAGCATGGAAATCGGTGTGGGTAAAGCTACACTGCAAAGATCAACTATAACTTTGACTATGCCCCATGGGATTGAGTACACATGTTTTGGACACCATGCACGGTTGCCCAGCTGCAGGGATGCAAGTGGCTTTGTACGCCACCGAGGGCGCTGACAGCCGTTTGATCAAGCGCTTTGTGCTCAACGCTGATGGCCGCCACGAAGCTGGGCCCTTGCTGGACAACCACAGTTTGCAGGCAGGCACCTACCGCTTGGTGTTTGAAGTCAAGGCTTATTTTGTGTCGCGAGGCGTGGCCTTGCCCGAACCGGCATTTCTGGATGCGGTGAGCCTGGACTTTGGTATTGCTGATGTGTCTCAGCACTACCATGTGCCCCTGTTGGTCAGTCCTTGGAGTTATTCCACCTACCGAGGTTCTTAAGTCGCCTCAGTGCTGCCCCTCGGTCAGGGTATCGAGCTGAAAGCGCCCACTTTTGTGCCACAGCCATGTCTCGGTGTAACTCACACGCTTTAAGTTAGAGGGCGCAGGAAACGGGGCGGATTGCAAAATGGCTTGTTCGATGTCGTGCTTGATATCGGGGTTGTGTTTAGGCAACCGTACCCAGTCGATGTGGCCGATCTGCCCCGTCGGCTCTATGTAGATGTCCACCACGACCACCGCCTTCAAAAAGGGTGGCATCTTGCCCTTGTAAACCTTGTCGGGCAGGCGCCTGTAAATATGCTGTGCAGCTTCGCGGCGGTAGTCGGCGCTGCTGGTTTCGTAGACCTTGGGTGCGACAGGGGCAGCCTTGGCAAGCAGGGGCGGGGGCTCAGTGGCAGGAACAGACGGTGGCGCAGCGACAGGTTGATCCACAGGCTCGGCATTTTGAAGGGGCGGTGGTGATGGGGGAGCTGTGTTGCCCCTGTGCTCCGAAGGTGCAGGGCGCGCCGGTCTGTGCACCGCCACGGGCCGGGTGGAACATGCCACCATCAGCAAAGCAATGATCACGTACTGACCTAAGCAGCCTCCACGCATGGCGTCTCCCCGCGCCAACCAGCGCAAGGCATACTCTGCGGCCAATGAATGAAGTTGACAACCATGCTTACCCGAGGTCAGGTCTGAAGCCCTTTAGCCAATTGGCGCATCTGCTTTCCCAAGAGTCTGCCGTGCTGGTGAGCGTGATAGCCGCCCAAGGTTCGGTGCCGCGTGAGGTGGGAGCATGGATGGCGGTATTTGCCAAACAACAATTGGGAACCATAGGCGGCGGCCAACTGGAGTGGCAAGCCACGGCGTTGGCGCGACTTGCCTTGCGAGGCGAGGCATCTTTGCCTCTTCGCCAACGCATGGCATTGGGCCCCAGCTTGGGTCAGTGCTGTGGCGGGGCAGTGGAGTTGAACTTCGAAGCCGTGTCATTACACGATCTGCCGTTGTTGCGTGCTCGTCTGGAACCTGATTTAAAGCCCGTGGCCTTGTTTGGCGGCGGCCATGTCGGCACAGCGTTGGTAGAGGTGTTGTCGCGCTTGCCTTTTGCGCTGCGCTGGGTGGACAGCCGCGATGAGGTATTTCCCAACGGCCTGCCCGAGCAGGTGGTGTGCGAGCACAGCGACCCGGTGCAAGCGGCGGTCGCTGACCTGTTGCCGCACAGCCAAGTGCTGATCATGAGTTTCAGCCATGCCCAAGACTTGGACGTGGTGGCCGCGTGTTTGCAGCGCTTGCGGGTGCGGGATGACTTACCTTTTATTGGTTTGATCGGCAGCGCCACCAAATGGGCCACGTTTCAGCACCGCTTGCGCGAGAAGGGCTTTGCTGACGAGGAAATTCAGCGCATCACTTGCCCGATTGGTTTATCTGGTATCAGCGGCAAACAACCCGAGGTCATTGCCGTGGCTGTGGCGGCGCAACTGTTAAAACAATCGGGGTCAGATCCCAATTAATTAATCGGGATCTGACCCCGATTAATATCTCCCTATGGAAACTTATTTGTTGGAGTGGGCGAATCTGCTGTTGCGCTGGGTGCATGTCATCACTGCGATCGCATGGATTGGCTCGTCGTTTTACTTTGTATTTTTAGACAGCAACCTGATTACCCCCGAGGACGAGGACTTAAAAGCCAAAGGCGTGGGCGGCGAGATGTGGGCGGTGCATGGCGGGGGCTTTTACAACCCGCAAAAGTACCTTGGCCAACCGGGGCGCATACACGGCAAATTGCATTGGTTTTACTGGGAAAGCTACAGCACCTGGCTGAGTGGATTCGCCTTGTTTTGCGTGCTGTACCTGTGGAACGCCAACACGTTTTTGATTGATAAAACCGTGTTGAATTGGGCACCTGTTTCAGCGGGGGCTACAGCGGTGGCGCTGCTCGCGATGTTTTGGTTGGTCTACGACCTCACCTGCCGCTGGGTAGGTTTTCGCCAACGCGGCGAGCTGTGGATTGGCGCAGTCATGCTGTTGACGCTGGCGCTGGCTTGCTGGGGTACCAACCAATTGTTCGCCGGACGCGCGGCGTTTTTGCTGGTGGGTGCCATGATGGCCACCGCCATGAGCGCCAATGTCTTGGTGTGGATCATTCCGGGGCAGCGCAAAGTGGTGGCCGCCATGACCTCGGGCCAGCCAGTCGATGCCCAAGCTTTGGCCATCCACGGTCAACGCGGCAAGCAGCGCAGCGTGCACAACACCTATTTCACCTTGCCGGTGGTGTTTGCCATGCTCTCCAACCACTATGGTTTTCTGACCTCGCATCCCAAGCGTTGGCTGCTGCTGCTTGTGTTGATGGTGGCGGGTGCGCTGATTCGGCAGTTTTTTGTGCAACGCCATGCATGGCATTTGCAGCGAGCAGCCAACCCTTGGCCTTTTGCCGCTGTGGGTGTGGCCTTGATCTTGGGCGTGGTGGTAGCTTTGCAACCGACCCCTGTGTCCTTGGGCTCGCAAGCGCCGGTCAGTTTTACGCAGGTGCAGACCATCGTGGCCGAGCGCTGTGTGTCCTGCCATGGACCGCAGGTGCAAATGAAAAATCTGCGCTTGGATTCAGCCGATGCCTTGTTGGCCAATGCGCAAAAGGTGTATCAGCAGGTGGTGGTGTTGCAGCAAATGCCCATGAACAACGCCACCGGCATCACGCCGCAGGAGCGCCAAGCGCTGGCACGCTGGTTTGAGGCGGGGGCGCTTCCCTGAGTTGCTTTTCGTAGGCCTGCAAGCGTTTTTCACGCTCAGCTAAATAGGCCTGATGCTCTTTTTGCATTTTTAGGCGACGCAAGGCTTTTTGTTCCTCTTGCTGGTTGTCTCGGATCATTTGACGCCGTGCATTGGTAGCCATTTGGTCATGGGCTGCCTCGATGCCCTTGGTCAACATGCGACCGGTGTACCAAAAAATCACCACCGGAAAAAACACCACACATGCCACCCAGACCCACAGGTCTTCGTTTTCATTGGTATCCGATTGCAGGTATTTTTTGAAGTCAACAGCGGCCATGGTGTGCTCTCAGCTTGGGGTAACTGTGAATCGACCTGAGCGGCTTGAACTTGAGCAATGCGATATGCTCGCCCGCCATGGCTTCTACCCCTTTTCACGCCCAAGACCCTGAACAAATGTTGCGCCAATTGTTTGACGCAGCGGTGGCTCGTGCCCAGCCTTTGCTGAATATGCCCGCCTGTTTGCCAGCCGTGCCACGCGGTCGCACCGTGGTACTGGGGGCAGGCAAGGCCGCTGGCGCCATGGCCCATGCCCTGGACGCTTTGTGGCCACAAGATGCTCCCATGGCGGGTTTGGTGGTGACCCGCTACCACCACACACCGCCGCGTCCTGCGGGTTTGGGGCAACGTATCGAGGTGGTTGAGGCGGCGCATCCCGTGCCTGACGAAGCTGGGCTGCTGGCTTCTCAGCGCATGATGGCTTTGTGCCAAGGCTTGAGCGCCGAAGATTTGGTGATTTGCTTGGTATCTGGCGGCGGCTCTGCCTTGCTGACCCTGCCTGCCGAGGGCCTGACTTTGGCAGACAAGCAGCGCATCAACCGCGAACTCTTGGAGAGTGGCGCCAATATTTTGGAAATGAACACGCTGCGTAAACACCTCTCACGTATCAAGGGCGGCCGCTTGGCGGCGGCGTGCCATCCCGCACAAGTGGTGACGCTGACCATCAGCGATGTGCCCGGCGACGATCCGGCGGTGATTGCCAGTGGCCCGACAGTCCCCGACGCCAGTACCTGCGCCCAAGCACTTGCCATCGTGGAGCGTTACCGCATTGGCTTGCCCGAGGTGGTGCTGGCGGGCTTGCGCTCAGGCAACTTGGAAACCCCTAAACCATCGGATGCGGTGTTTCAGGGCCATAGCGTGAAGATGCTGGCGACACCTCAGCAATCACTGCAAGCCGCTGCTGAAGTGGCACGTCAGGCGGGGCTCAATGCCTACATCCTGTCAGATGAAATGGAAGGCGAGTCGCGTGAAGTGGGCAAGGTGCACGCCGCTTTGGCACGTGCTGCTGCCAAAGGCGAGGGGCCGTTTCAAAAACCTTGCGTGATTTTGAGTGGGGGTGAGACCACGGTGACCGTGCGTCCGCAAGTGCCAGACACGCCCCGTGGCAAAGGCGGGCGTGCGGGTGAGTTTTGTTTGGGCTTGGCTGTGGCGTTGCAGGGCCAAGCGGGTGTGTGGGGTTTGGCGGCGGATACCGACGGCATTGACGGCGTGGAGGACAACGCCGGTGCCTTGGTGACCCCCGACACACTTTCACGCGCTGAAGTACTGGGCTTGAAGCCCTCGGCCTATTTGGACCGCAACGACAGCTATCGGTTTTTTGAGGCTTTGGACAACTTGGTGGTGAGCGGCCCCACCCACACCAATGTGAACGACTTCAGGGCTTTGCTGGTGCTTTAAATCAGCTTGACCACGGTGGCCACGACACCAATGGCCAAGACCATGAGACTGCCGAGTTTGATGACCATGCGCTGCTCCAGTAACTGCATGTCTTTTCGCAAATCGTGACCGAGTTGTTGAACTTCTTGCTTGGTGCTGAGGGTTTGGAAATGACCATGTATGACTTCGCTCATGGCGCTGGCTTGAACTTCAGCCAAACCTGCGTCCATGCCGGCCGCTTTCAAGCGGTTGGCGTAGCTCAGGGAGTCAAAGTTCAGGGTGTTCATATTGGCGTGAAGTTTAAATAAAGTAGGCTGATCTTGCAATGTGCGCTATGCACCCGTGCGCCCATTCACCACCACCCGCTCAATCAAACGGTCATCGCCCAAGACCATCATGGCAAAGAGCTGTTCTTCAAGGCTATCTGCTGCAGCGGTTCGCCTGGCCAACAGAGGTGTGGCCTTAGGGTTGAGCACCACAAAATCTGCTTCGCAACCTACCGACAAATTGCCCACCACGCCACCCAAGTCCAAGGCCTGTGCAGCACCTGCGGTGTGCAGCCACCAAAGCTGTTCGGCGCTCAATGAATGGCCGTTTTTGCCAGCGCTTTGGCGCCCCACGGTGTAGGCCGCATGCATGGTGTGAAATGGGCTGAAACTGGTGCCGCCACCCACATCGCTGGCCAAGCCGTGCAGCAGATGGTGCGACTGTGCAAGTTGGAAATCGAAAAAGCCACTGTCTAAAAACAAATTGCTGGTGGGGCACACCGCGGCCACCGCGCCACGCTCGGCCATGTGGTCGCGGTCGCTGGCGTCCAAATGCAGGCAATGCGCGTACACCGAACGCTCACGCAACAAGCCCATCTCTTCATACACGCCCAAATAGCTTCTGGCATGGGGAAACAACTCGGCCACCCATCGAATTTCATCGGCGTTCTCCGCCACATGGGTTTGCACCCAGACGCTGGGGTGGCTCGCCGCCAACTCTCCCGCGCCGCGCAACTGCGCCTCGCTGGAGGTGGGCGCAAAGCGTGGTGTGATGGCATAGCCCAAGCGGTCCACGCCGTGCCAACGCCCTATCAGCTCTTCGGTTTCATACAGGCTTTGTTGGGCGCTGCTGTCGCGCAAACCATCAGGGCTGTGGCGGTCTTGCAGCACCCGTCCACCCAGCATACGCAGTTGGCGCTGCTGCGCTTCGTGAAAAAACGCATCCACAGAAGCGGTGTGTGCGGTGGCAAAAGTCAAGGCGGTGGTCACACCGTGGCGCAAGAGTTCATCGAAAAAGAAATGCGCGACCTCAGCGGCATGGGCGGGGTCAGCAAAGCGCATTTCCTGCGGAAAGGTGTAGTTGTTCAGCCAAGGCAGCAAGCCGTCGGCAGGTGAGGCGATGACATCGGTTTGCGCATAGTGGATGTGCATATCGACAAAGCCCGGTGCAATCCAGCGGCCGCGCCAATCGGTGGTGGGTGTTTGTGCATGGACAGCGTGCAGCAAGGCGTAGGGGCCGATGGCCATGACCCGCGCCACACCGTCTGCCCCACGTTGCGTGACCAACAAACCATCTTCTTCGAATCGAATATGGTGGATGCAAGGGTCAGGAAACCACAGCAAGGAGGCGCGGTAGGCGTGCAAGCTCATGCCTTGCCTTTGTTCAAAGCCATCAACACCCGCTCGGGGGTGACGGGGGCGTCCAAACGCACAGGTGTGTTGCCGCCCAGCGTTTCGCCCACGGCATCGCGCAGCGCTTCAAACACACTCATGGCCAACATGAAGGGCGGCTCGCCCACCGCTTTGCTGCCGCCTATGTTGTCCATGGGATTGGCCTCTGGCCAGAACGCCACATTGAAATGCGCGGGGATGTCAGCGGCAGTGGGGATTTTGTAGGTGCTGGCGCCGCGTGTCAGCAGCTTGCCGTCCTTGCCCCAGACCAGTTCTTCGGTGGTGAGCCAGCCCAAGCCTTGCACAAAGCCGCCCTCAATTTGCCCCATGTCCAGCGCGGGGTTGAGCGAATGCCCCACGTCATGCAGGATGTCCACCCGCAGCAGTTTGTGCTCGCCGGTCAAGGTGTCGATAGCCACTTCGCTGCAAGCTGCACCATAGGCAAAGTAATAAAAGGGGCGACCGCTCAGCGTGGCGCGGTCGTAGTGGATATGGGGTGTAGCGTAAAAGCCATCGCTCCACAGTTGCACACGCTGGCTGTAAGCGTATTGCACGGCTTGATCAAAGCTGCGCACTTGCTTGGGTGTGCGTACTTCGGCGTTGATGAGCTGCACCTCATTGGCTTGGCAGCCATCGGCTAGTGCGATGCACTCGGCCAAGTTGTGACGCACTTGCAATGCCGCACGCTCGGCCGCACGGCCGTTCAAATCGGTACCACTGGAAGCCGCGGTGGCGCTGGCATTGGCCACACGGTCGGTGTCGGTGCTGCTGATGCGAACGTGGCTCAAGGGCAGACCCAGTACCTGCGCCACGATGGCGCACACCTTGGTGTGCAGGCCTTGGCCCATTTCAGTGCCGCCATGGTTGACCCGCACGCTGCCATCGGTATAGACAGCCACCAAGGCACCGGCTTGGTTGAATTGGGTGGCGGTGAAGCTGATACCAAATTTCACGGGGGTGAGGGCGATACCGCGTTTGAGGATGGCGCTGCTGGC
>CANGPV010000051.1 GCA_947455935.1 Comamonadaceae bacterium | reverse complement strand
TGGCCGCCATCATGAACGGCATCTCGCTGCGCGGCGGCTTCATCCCTTATGGCGGCTGCTTCCTCACCTTCAGCGACTTTTAACTAAACGCCAGCCGGTTGAAAGCAGTCATGAAGCAGCGCGTGGTGCATGTGTTCACCCACGACTCCATCGGTTTGGGCGAAGACGGCCCGACGCACCAATCCATCGAACAAGCCGCATCGCTGCGTTTGATCCCTGGCTTGGATGTGTGGCGCCCCGCTGATACCGCAGAAACCACGGTTGCGTGGGCTGTGGCTTTGCAAAACGACAACCGCCCCACGGCCTTGTTGCTGAGCCGCCAAAACCTGCCCTACTTGCCCAAAGGCGACAGCGCCGCCAAGGACGCCAGCGGCTTGGACGCCATCAACAAAGGCGCGTATGTGTTGGCCGAACCCTCTGAAGTGGGCATGAATAAAAAGCCCCAAGCGGTCATCATCGCCACCGGCTCTGAAGTGCAACTCGCCATGAAGGCGCAAGCCTTGTTGGCCGAACACAAAGTCGCGGTGCGCGTGGTCTCCATGCCCAGCACCACCACCTTTGATCGCCAAAGCGTGGCTTACAAGTCCGCCGTGTTGCCCAAAGGCATTCCGCGCATCGCGGTGGAAATGGGCTCCACCGATGGTTGGTGGAAATATGGCGTGTCCGCCGTGGTCGGCATCGACACCTACGGCGAAAGCGCTCCCGCGCCCGTGCTGTTCGAGCACTTTGGCTTCACCCCGCGCAACGTGGCTGACACGGTGTTGAAGGTGTTGCAAGGTCATTGAGATTCACGCCTGTGGGCTGCGTCCGCAGGTTTTTCGCATTTGAAACTGGTATCAAGAAAGGCCCATCATGGCAATCAAAGTAGGCATCAACGGATTTGGACGCATCGGTCGCATGGTGTTTCGTGCAGCGGTACAAAACTTCAACGACATTGAGATCGTTGGCATCAACGACTTGCTGGAACCCGACTACTTGGCTTACATGCTCAAGTACGACAGCGTGCATGGCCGCTTCAAAGGTGAAGTGTCCATTGAGGGCAACACCTTGGTGGTGAACGGCAAAAAAATCCGCTTGACTGCTGAGCGCGACCCCGCCAATTTGAAATGGAACGAAGTGGGTGCTGATGTGGTCATCGAGTCCACCGGCCTGTTTTTGGACAAAGCCACCGCCGAAAAACACTTGGCCGCTGGCGCCAAAAAAGTGCTGCTCTCAGCACCTTCCAAAGACGACACGCCGATGTTTGTGTATGGCGTGAACCATGCCAGCTATGCAGGCCAAACCATTGTCTCCAATGCCTCTTGCACCACCAACTGCTTGGCACCCGTGGCCAAGGTGTTGAACGACAAATGGGGTATCAAGCGCGGTTTGATGACCACGGTGCACGCGGCCACCGCCACCCAAAAAACCGTTGACGGCCCGTCCAATAAAGACTGGCGCGGCGGGCGCGGCATTTTGGAAAACATCATCCCCTCCAGCACCGGTGCGGCCAAGGCGGTGGGCGTGGTCATTCCTGCTTTGAACAAAAAACTCACTGGCATGTCCTTCCGTGTGCCGACCTCGGACGTGTCGGTGGTCGACTTGACGGTTGAACTGGAAAAGCCCGCCAGCTACGCCGAAATTTGCGCCGAAATGAAAGCGCAGAGCCTTGGCGCTTTGAAAGGCGTGTTGGGTTACACCGAAGACAAAGTGGTGGCCAGCGACTTCCGTGGCGAGCCATGCACGTCCGTGTTTGACGCCGATGCTGGCATCGCCTTGGACAGCACTTTCGTCAAAGTTGTCTCTTGGTATGACAACGAATGGGGCTACTCCAACAAGTGCTTGGAGATGGTGCGCGTTATCGCCAAGTGAGCTTGCCCACCTTTGACGATGTGCAAGCCGCCGCAAAGCGGCTTGCCGGCGTGGCGCACCGCACACCGGTGCTGCAGTCGTCAACCCTCAACCGCCAATGGGGCGCCGAGGTGTTCTTCAAATGCGAAAACTTTCAGCGCATGGGCGCTTTCAAGTTTCGTGGTGCGTTCAATGCACTCTCGCAATTCACCCCCGCACAGCGACAAGCTGGGGTGGTGACGTACTCCTCCGGCAACCACGCCCAAGCCATCGCTTTGTCGGCGCAAATTCTTGGCATGCCTTCCACCATCGTCATGCCCCACGATGCAGCGCCGCTGAAGTTGGCCGCCACCTTGGGCTATGGCGCAAAGGTGGTGCATTACGACCGTTATAACGAAGACGCCCATGCCATCGCCCAAGGCTTTTGTGAACGTGAGGGCATGGTGTTTATCCCGCCCTTTGACCATGCCCAGGTGTTAAGCGGCCAAGGCACGGCAGCGCTGGAGCTGCTGCAGGACACGGGACCTTTGGACAGCTTGTGGGTGTGTTTGGGCGGGGGCGGCTTGCTCAGCGGCAGTTTGCTGTCAGCCAACGCTTTGTCGCCCGATTGCGCAGTGTTTGGCGTGGAACCCGAAGCGGGCAACGATGTGCAGCAGTCGCTCGCCAAAGGCGAGCGGGTGCGCATTGCCACCCCGACAACCATTGCCGATGGTGCGCAATCGCCGCAGGTAGGCGCCATCACTTTTGAAATCATTCGACGCTTGGTCAAAGCGGTGCACACGGTCAGCGACGCGCAGTTGGTGGCTTGTATGCGCTGGTATGCCGAGCGCATGAAGTTGGTGGTCGAGCCCACGGGCTGCTTGTCCTTGGCGGCGCTGTTGCAGGCGACACCCGAGCTGCGGGGCCAACGCATCGGCGTCATCATCAGTGGGGGCAATATCGACAGCCAACGCATGGCACAACTCTTGAACAGCTAAGATTTGACTTCTATGCCCCCCGAGATCGAACATTTCCAATCGCTCATCAGCCAAGCGGCTGCCAGCAAGCAGACGCTGCGCATCCAAGGCGGCCACAGCAAACACTTTTACGGCCAAGCTGCTCACAGCACCAACGTATTGGACACCCGTGCCCACAGTGGCATCGTCAGCTACGAGCCCAGCGAATTGGTGGTCACCGTGCGTGCGGGCACGCCTTTGGCCGAGCTGGAAGCGGTGCTCAACGCGCAAGGCCAATGCTTGGCGTTTGAGCCGCCGCATTTTTCTGTCGATGGCCAAAGTCACGCCACCGTGGGCGGCATGGTGGCCTGTGGTTTGGCGGGTCCGGCTCGGGCCAATGTCGGCGGTGTGCGCGACCATGTGCTGGGCGTGCAAATGCTCAACGGCCTTGGAGAGTGGTTGACCTTTGGTGGCCAAGTGATGAAAAACGTCGCTGGCTACGACGTGTCGCGGGTCATGGCGGGCAGCATGGGCACCTTGGGTGTGATTACCGATGTGTCGCTGAAAGTGCTGCCCCAAGCACCTGCCGAAGCCACCTTGGTGTGCCAATTGCCGCAAGACAAAGCCTTGGCGGTGTTGCAGCGTTGGGGCGCACAACCCCTGCCCTTGAGTGCCAGTTGCTGGGTGCATGACACCACGGCTCAGCTAGCGCAAGACTTGCTCTTTGTGCGCTTGCGTGGCGCGGTGGCAGCGGTGGATGCAGCGGTGCCGCGCATGTGTGCCGATGTGCTCGCCTTGGGCGGGCAGGCTGCCGCCATGGACCCAACCCAGGCCAAGGCCGATTGGTTGGCGTGTCGCGATCAACGCTTGCCCTTCTTCACACCCCCTGCACCTGACTTGGCGCTGTGGCGTTTGAGCGTGCCGCAAACCGCGCCAGTGCTGGACCTGCCCAATGCGCCCTTGATCGAATGGCATGGCGGTTTGCGTTGGCTGTGGGCGCCGCTCTCTGCGGCAGCTGAGTTGCGCGCTGTGGCTGCCCAAGCCGGCGGCCACGCCACTCTGTTTCGCGCCCCCCTGCAAGCCCCAAGCGAGATGCCCCCCGTGTTCTCGCCCTTGCCTGCGGTGCAGCAACGCATTCAACGCCAACTGCAACACCAATTTGACCCGCACGGTGTGTTCAACACCGGCCGACTGGGCCTGAGCTGACCACCATGCAAACCAACCTCGCCCCCGAATTTCAAAACACCGCCGACGGCCAAGAGGCCGAGGCGATTTTGCGCAAATGTGTGCACTGCGGTTTTTGCACCGCCACTTGCCCCACCTATCAGTTGCTTGGAGACGAGTTGGATGGCCCACGTGGGCGCATCTACCTCATCAAACAAGTGCTCGAAGGCGTGCCGCCCACGCGAGACACGCAGCTGCATTTGGACCGGTGCCTCACCTGCCGCAACTGTGAAACAACCTGCCCCAGCGGCGTGCAGTATGGGCATTTGGTGGACATCGGTCGCAAAATCGTGGATGAGAAAGTGCCCCGCCCTGCCGCAGAACAAACCATGCGTTGGGCCCTGAAAGAAGGCCTGTCTTCGCCCTGGTTTGCCCCGGCCATGAAGCTGGGCCAAAGCGTGCGTGCCTTGTTGCCAAGCGCCCTCAAAGCCAAGGTGCCCGAGGCCCGCAGCGCCGGTGCGTGGCCCACACGCACCCATGACCGCCGTGTGTTGATGCTTGCCGGTTGTGTGCAACCCGCCATGAGCCCCAACATCAACAGCGCCACCGCGCGGGTGCTGGATGCGTGTGGCATTCAAACCGTGGTCGAGCCGCTGGCCGGTTGCTGCGGTGGTGTGAAATTCCACTTGAATGACCAAGACGCGGCCCATGTCCAAATGAAAACCAACATCGACGCTTGGTGGCCGCATGTGGCGCAAGGCGTGGAAGCCATCGTGATGAACGCCTCGGGCTGCGGTGTCACGGTCAAAGACTATGGCCACATTTTTCGCAACGACCCGGCCTATGCCGACAAAGCCGCCCGCATCAGCGAACTCACCCAAGACCTGAGCGAGTTATTGCCCCACTTGATGCCCACCTTGAGAGCGCGCATTCGCCCTGAACAAGCCCAACAGCAAGGGCAGCTTGCGTTTCACCCGCCGTGTACTTTGCAGCACGGCCAGCAACTCAAAGGCGGCGTGGAAACCCACATGAGCGCCTTGGGCTTTCAGGTGCGGGTGGCCAGCAATGAGGCGCATCTGTGTTGCGGCTCGGCCGGCACCTACAGCGTGTTGCAACCCACCATCGCTACCCAATTGCGTGACCGCAAACTCGGCAACTTGAACGAGATGCAACCCAGCGCCATATTGAGCGCCAACATCGGCTGCATCACCCATTTGCAAAGCGGCACCCACGTGCCGGTGCGGCATTGGGTGGAGGTGGTGGACGCGGTTTTGTAGCGTTTCTGAAGACGCCTTAACGCTCTTGTGCCAAGCGCTTTAAAAACGTTGCTGACGTCAGGAGCTGCTCCTCAATCAAGGCACACAGCTTGCTGCGGTCAAAGGGCTTGACCATCAAGGCGTTGATTCCCGCTTCTTGACCACGCACATGGTCTTGGGTGTTCACATTGGCAGTGAGCAAAATCACAGGCACATGTTGCATGGGTTGCGGTAAATCTCTGCGGATATGGGCTGTGGCTTCGATGCCGTCCATCTCAGGCATGACCATGTCCATCAACACCAAATCAAAGTCTTCCCGCTGCAAACATGCCAGCGCTTCGTGGCCTTGGCTGGCTTGGCACACATAAGCATGGGGCCATTGTGATTGCACAATATTGCAAGCCAGCAAGCGGTTCACCGGATGGTCGTCCACAATCAAAAACCGCAGACGCATGTCTTGCCAATGCCGCTGGTTATCGGTCGTGGCTTGTGAGGGTGTAGGCATGGGCGCCTCTTGCAGCGGCAGGCGCACCCAAAACCGCGAGCCTTGACCCAGTTGACTTTCAACCCCAATGGTGCCGCCCAAGCGCTGCACCAGTTGGTAGCAAATCGATAAGCCCAAACCATTGCCGCCGTACAAGCTGGCGGTTTGCACATCGGCTTGCTCAAACCGTTCGAAAATTTTGGCCAACCGATCTGCGGCCACGCCAATACCGGTGTCTTGCACTTCAAACAGCAGTGAAGCCCCAACCCGCGAGACCCGCAAACTGACTGCGCCCTTGTGCGTGAATTTGATGGCGTTGCCCAGCAAGTTGACCAAAATTTGCGTCAAGCGATGGCGGTCAGTGACGATGTTGAGGGGCACATCGTCTCCCACGTGCAGCAAGTAGTCGATGTCCATGCTATCGACTTTTTGCTCGAACAATTTGAAAGCGCTGGTGATGCTGGTGCGCAACTCAAAGGGTTCGGGGTTGATGTTCAAGTGGCCCATTTGCATCTGCGAAAAATCCAGTACGTCATTGATGACGGTCAGCAAATGCTCGCCCGCTTGGTGTGAGAGTTTGACCAACGATAGGGCTTGCGGATTGTTGTTGAGTGAGCCCACCAGCAAATCATTGAAACCCAAAATGGCGTTCAAAGGTGTTCGCAACTCGTGACTTAAGGTGGAGATGAATGAGTTTTTAAAGTTTTGTGAACGCAATAAATCAGCCCGCAGTTTCAGCAACTCTTGTTCCCGCGCATGGGTGCGTGCAAGGTTGTTTTGAAAAACACGCTCTGACAACAGCGGCAAGCTCAGCATGATCAAACAGTTCAACACATAGCTCAATCCACTGTACCAATGGATGGCCGCATCTGTCTTGAGGTGCTGGGGGAACCAGCCTTGGTAAGTGGCCCACCAGACACCCACGTACAGCAGCAAGGACAATACAAACCAGACCGCTGCATGGACCACACCAATGGCGAACAAGGGTAGCAAGGGTAACAACGCCAACCAGGCCATGGCCACAGAAAACACGCCGCCGGAATGGAATGCCTCGTGCAGCAAATGCAAGCTGCTGACGACCAAGCCCAGGTGAACTGCCACCGCCACGGGCAGTCCCAAGATGGCCGCGGCGCTTAAGAGCAAAAACGCACATGCGGTGATGACCAAGCTGAACTGAGAGGGTTGGTTGGTGCTTAAAAAAGACAGTAACAGCAAGCCCAGGGAGATGATCCAAACAAATAACAAAAATGGCCCCAGGTGGGTGGAGCGAAATTTCTCGGGCAGCCACTTGGGCAGGACCAACTCCCACCACGTTGAGGCGAAGGTGACAGGGAATTCAGTGGACATGGCCGCCTTGTGCTGCTTGCGCTGCATAGATCTGACTGTTGACGATGGCAGCCAAACGGACTTTGTCCATGGGCTTAGACAAGACCTCATTCATTCCTGCATCCAAGCACAGTTGGCGGTCTTGCGAATGCGTGCTGGCCGTCAAGCCGATGACCGGCACATGGCACAGCGGCGCAGGTAAATCCTGTCGAATGGCCTGGCAAGTTTGCGGCCCACTCATGATCGGCATGAACATGTCCATCAGTACCACATCAAAGGGGTCGCTTTGTAGCAAGGCCAAGCAACGCTCGCCGCTGGCGGCTTCAACAATATGTGCCTTGGGCCATATGCTTTGGCACATATAGCGAGCTACCTGCAAATTAACTGGGTTGTCGTCCACCAGCAGCATGCGCAAGGCCTGTTGACTCAGATCAGGTGCGTCGGCGAGAACGGCCGACAGCGCGGGTGCCTCGCATGTCACCAAAGGAATGCGAAACCAAAACCGCGAACCCACGGCGGGCGTGCTCTCCAAGCCCATGGTTCCACCGAACAATGCCACCAGCTGCTTGGAAATAGCCAAGCCCAAACCGGTGCCACCAAATTGGCGCAACGTGGCTTGGTCAGCGTGTTCAAAGCGTTTGAAGATATGTTCTTGCAGCTCCAAGGGGATGCCGCTGCCGGTATCTATGACATCGAATTGCAACTGTGCTTCTTGGCGCGTTATGCACAACCGAACCTCGCCGTAGGTGGTGAATTTGAAAGCGTTGTCCAGCAAATGGCAGAGCACTTCCTTGACCCGTTGCGCATCCAAGCTCAGCCATTCGGGAATGGCGGGATCGAGCTCGGTGACCAAGCGAACTTGGTCGCTCGCTGCAGATCCAAAAGTTTGCTGGCATTGCGCCAAGGCATCGCTGATACGAACCGGCACAGGGTGAAGCTGCAATCGTCCGGCTTGCAGCTGTGAAAAATCCAAAATTTGATTGACCAACTTCAATAAGCGGTCGGTGGACAAGCGGATCAGACGCACGGTTTCGCGCTCGGTGGGCGTGAGTTGCATGTTGTCAAGCAGCACATCGTTAAAGCCCAAAATAGCGTTCATGGGGGTGCGCAGTTCGTGGCCTACGGCCGCTACAAACTCGTCTTTGTAGGCCTCCGATTGCAGCAAAGCTTGACGGCTGTTTTCCAGCTCTTCATTGCGATCGCGCAAACTGAATAACTGCTGCTTGTTCAACACGTAATAAAACAATGGCACCCAAAACACATTGACGGCAATGCACATCAGGGAAATCAAAGCCCAATCGATATGTTCAGGCTCAAACACAAAATCTTGCGGCAAGTAGCCCAGCCATGTCAGCGCAAACAAGCTGGCAATCGCTGTCATGGTGATGCCTACCCATACAAAAGTGTCTTTGAAACCCATCAACACCAAACAAGGCAGGGGCATGATGCCCAACCACAGAATTTGGGGTGAGGCCAAGCCACCGGTATGCAAGCAGATGGTGTAAATCAGCGCAAAGCAAATGGCCAGTAACACGTGCGTCACCCGCGCCACTTGCCAGCCCCGCCATATGTACAAACCGCTCACCAGTGCCAGCGCCGCCATGGCCCACAGACTGATGGGAACTTGTTGATAAGGACCGGAGAGAAAACAAAAGCCGCCAATGATCAGCAAAGCAATGCTGATATAGCCGCGCAACACCACATGGCGCTGGCTAGTCAAATCCAGCGGCCAGTGGCGTTCAACCCATCCGAGCAGCATTTGCATCTCGGCATGATAACGATGGGTGATGGTTTTTAAAACCTAAAGGATTGCTCAGTATCTAAATCATTCAGGCCGCCAGGGCGGCAGCGATGTCTTTGCTGACCGAGGCAGGCGTGTCAATGGAGCCGTAGCGTGTGACGCTCACGCCGTCTTTGGCCACCAAGAACTTGGTGAAATTCCATTTGATGCCTTCACTACCTAAAACACCCGGCGCTTGGGCCTTAAGCCATTGGTACAGGGGGTGCGCTTGGTCGCCATTGACCTCGGTTTTGGCCATCATGGGGAAAGATACGCCATAGTTTTTTTGGCAAAACGCACCAATCTCTTCATTGCTGCCAGGGTCTTGGCTGCCAAACTGGTTGCAGGGAAAACCCAGCACCACCAAGCCTTGCGCGCCAAATTCTTGGTGTAGTTTTTCTAACCCAGCAAACTGGGGCGTGAAGCCGCAGGCGCTGGCGGTGTTGACAATCAGCAGTGCCTTGCCGCGGTAATCTGACAAAGCCACAGTGTGGCCATCGATGGTTTGCGCTTCAAAGTCATACACAGTAGACATGGTGTTCTCCTTAAACGGTGGACTGATTGTCGCTGTGTTGCAGCTGGGCAGTGGGCCATGATGCCCACACGGCGGCCAGCACGATCAAAGCACCGCCCACCAGTTTGCGGGTGCTCAGTTCAGACGCACCCATCGCAACAGAAGAGAGCGTGGCGAATACGATTTCCGACAACATCACCAATGCTGTGGTGCTGGCAGCCAAGCGGGCCGCGCCAAATTGCAAACACAGGTTGGAGGCCAACATCACCACCGCCAACACCAGCGCGTAAGGCCACCACGCCAAGCCCTCGGGCAAGGCTACCCAACCTAGGGGATTGCCTGCCAATGCCGCGACGGCGGTCAAGGCTGTGCCCCCGGCAAACATGGCCACCATGCGATCGGTTTCGGGCAGGTGCGAGAGTTTTTTCAACATCGTGTTGTTCAAGGCAAAGCTGGCGCCACCCAACAGCGCCAACCAATCCATGGGTGACGCAGGCCATGGCCAGTCCATCTCAGGTGTTTTCAATACCAAGGCCACGCCACACAAGGCCAGCAGCAAGCGCATCAGTGAGGCGCGGCTGGGGCGTTCGTCCAACAGCCACCATGCAAACAACACCGACCAGGCAGGCATGGTGTAGAAAAGTAAAACCACCCGCACCACGTCGCCCATGGTGACCGCCCAGTTAAAGCCAAAGTTGGTCAGCCCTGAGCCTAGAAACAGCCACCACAGCGCTGGATGTGCGCCAAAACTGCGCCAACTGCTGGGCCTTACCACCGTGATACACACACAGGCGAAACCGTACATCAAGGCCGTGGCCCACAAGGGGTGTAAACCCCTCGCCTGCATTTCTCGCAAAGGCCACCAACTCAGACCAAACACCAGCGCATTGAACAGCAGTCCCAGTACGGGCCCCCATGTGCGAGTCATGGCTCAGTGCGAAGGGTCTTGGCGAGCGATGGTCATTAAGCGCTCCACCTCTTGCGCATGGTGAATGCAGTTACTTTGGTGCCAGCGCTGAATCAGCCACATGCAGCCTGCCAACAAAGCGGCAAAGCCAAAGATGGCACCAAAGGCGCTCAAACCCAAACCTGTGGCCAGAGAATACAAGCCACCCAAAGCCAAGATACATGCTTGTTCATTGAAATTTTGTACCGCAATGGAGCGCCCTGCGCCCATCAGGTTGTGGCCGCGGTGCTGCAACAAGGCGTTCATGGGCACCACCAAAAAGCCGCCCAAGCCACCTAACAAAATGAAAAACGGCGCAGCCAGCCAAACGTTGTCGATGAAATTCATGGCCAGCATCAGCAAGCCCATGGCTATACCCAAAGGCATGACCCGTGTGGCGTCTTCCAAGCGCATACGCAGGGAAGCAATGACAGCACCGGCGGCGGTGCCTATGGCGATAACGCCCACCAGAGAAGAAGCTTGTGTGGTGGTGTAGCCCAAAGCCACCGCACTCCAGGCCAGCACGATGTAGCGCAAATTGCCACTTGCTCCCCAAAACAAGGTGGTGGTGGCCAGCGAAATTTGTCCTAATTTGTCTCGCCATAAGCGCTGGTTGCAACGCCAAAAATCGGGTGCCAGGGCGAGCAAGTGGTAGGCCAAGGAATGGTGTTCATCGGCTTTGAGGGGAATCAAAGTCACGCCGGTATCGGGGATGCGGGTGTTGAACCACGCAGCCAAGCCGTACAAAAACACCAAGACACAAATTGCTGCTTCAGGCGGGGTGTCTATGGGGGTGGTGATCAGCGGGAAATCAAAAGCCAGCAAATAGCCGGAAATGTGCGGCCCCACCAACTGCCCACCCAGCAGTACGCCCAAGATGATGGAGGCAATCGTCAAGCCTTCGATCCAGCCATTGGCTTTGACCAACAGCGAGGCCGGCAGCAACTCGGTGAGGATGCCGTACTTGGCCGGGGAATACGCCGCCGCACCTAAGCCGACGATGGCATATGACAGCAAAGGGTGAGAGCCAAACAGCATCATCAAGCAACCCAGCACCTTGATGCCATTGCTCATGAACATCACCTGCCCCTTGGGCCGTGAATCCGCAAAAGCGCCGACAAAAGGTGCCAGCACCACATAGAACAAAGCAAACATCGGCACCAAGGCAGCACGTTGCCATTCAGCACCGCCCTCGGCTTTGATCAGCTCCACTGCAGCTACAAACAAGGCGTTGTCGGCCAGCGAACTGAAGAACTGCGCCGCCATGATGGTGTAAAAACCGCGCTTCATGAAAAATAGTCTGAGAGGGGAAAGCGGGTCAAGGGTGATGGCATATAAAGGTGTGCAAGGGAGCAAAGCCCTGAGTGCTTGTGAGTTATATCACGCCCCTTGAGGCTTACTGAGCCTGCGACAATTGTCATCATGCCCCGTCCTATTCATGCTTTGATCCACCCACAGGCCTTGCGCCACAACCTGGCTCGCGTCCGCCAAGCCGCGGGGGACGCCAAGGTGTGGGCGGTGGTCAAAGCCCGTGCATATGGCCACGGCATAGAGCGCGCCTTCGACGCGTTGCGGGGCGCGGATGGCTTTGCGGTGCTGGATTTGCATGAGGCGCAGACTTTGCGCGACTTGGGTTGGCGCGCGCCGGTGTTGTTACTCGAAGGCGTCTTTGAGCAGCGTGATTTAGAGCTATGTTCTCGCTTAGACCTGTGGCATGTGATCCACCACGAGGCTCACATCGACATGCTCAGTCGCCATAAAACCCAGGCGCCGCATCGCGTGTTTTTGAAAATGAACAGCGGCATGAACCGCCTGGGCTTCACACCGTCGTCGTTTCGCTCGGCGTGGGCCCGATTGAATGCCTTGCCGCAGGTGGATGAAATCTCGCTCATGACCCACTTTGCCCATGCCGATGATGCGCTAGGTGTGGCCGAGCAGCTGTCTTGCTTTCATGCCCATACCCATGACTTGCAGGGCGAACGCAGCTTGGCCAACAGTGCCGCCGTGTTGCGCCATGGCCATGATGCAGCTGTGCTGGCTGATTGGGTGCGCCCAGGCATTGCCTTGTACGGCAGTGCGCCTGATCACCCCTTGCACACCGCCGCACATTGGGGTTTGCAACCGGCCATGAGTTTGCGCAGCAGCTTGATCGGTCTGCAAGACTTGAAGCCGGGTGACGAGGTGGGCTATGGCGGTCTCTTCAAGGCCGATCGCCCCATGCGCATCGGTGTGGTGGCCTGTGGTTATGCCGATGGCTACCCGCGCCATACACCCAGCGGCACGCCGGTGTTGGTTGACGGTTTTCGAACATATACCGTGGGTCGTGTCAGCATGGACATGTTGTGCGTGGATGTGACGCCGGTTCCCGCCGCGCAGGTGGGCAGCCGCGTGACGCTATGGGGAAGCGATGCGTCTGGCGAGGTGCTGTGTATCGATGAAGTTGCAGCCGCCGCCGGTACCGTGGGCTATGAACTCATGTGTGCCTTAGCGCAGCGCGTAGCTGTGACGGTTGACGTTTAGCTTTCGCCATGGCGTGCTCATCCGCCACGAGCGTGCCTATCCGCCACGGTGTGCTCATCCGCCATGGCGTCCTCATCCGCCGCTCACTGCCGCTTCGCGTCAATGTTCGCTACGCGGTTGAGCACGCCATGCCGGATACAGGAGTGTTTGTTTTTACATCGAAAGGAGTTTTTCATGAAGCGCCAATGGATCACCTCTGGTTCTCCCTATGAAGCGCAAATAGGCTATTCACGTGCGGTGGTGGCCGGCGACTGGGTGTTTGTGTCGGGCACCACGGGTTTTGACTACGCCACCATGACCATTTCCGATGATGTGGTGGCGCAAGCTGAGCAGTGTTTGCAAAACATTGCCAAGGCGTTGGCAGAAGCTGGTTGTACTTTGGACGATGTTGTGCGTGTCAACTACGTGCTGCCCAATGGCGCCGACTTTGAACCCTGTTGGCCGGTGCTGCGCCAACACTTTGGCAAAGCAAAGCCTGCAGCCATGGTGATCACCGCGGGCTTGCTGGACCCACGTATGAAGATTGAAATTGAAGTGACGGCGCTGAAAAAGTAGGTGGCAACTTCTTGACGGGCTCGGCGTGCTCGGCTGCAAAGCGAACATTGACGCGCAGCGGCAGTGAGCGGCGGGCGAGCACGCCGAGCCCGTCAATGGAGCCAATGCTTGGGCACTCAGTGCCTCACATAGACAATCTCAGTCGCGCAACCTTGCCCATGCCTCTTGGTATTTATCCGCCGTGAGCGAAATCACCTCCGATGGCAACATCGGCGCTGGCGCGGTTTTGTTCCAGGGTGCGCCATCCACCTGCGCGGCGTCCAGCCAATCGCGCAAATACTGTTTGTCAAAGCTCGGCGGGTTGGCACCTTCGCGGTAAGCGTCTGCCGGCCAATAGCGCGATGAGTCGGGGGTCAGCACCTCGTCCATCAGCACCAAGGTGCCCTCGGGGCTCAGGCCAAACTCAAACTTGGTGTCGGCAATGATGATGCCTTTGGCCGCCGCGATGTCATACGCGGTTTCGTACAGCGCGATGCTGATGTGGCGGATGCGCTCGGCCAAGTCCGCGCCAATCATGGCCACGGTTTGCTCGAAGCTGATGTTCTCATCGTGCTCGCCCATTTCGGCTTTGGCCGCCGGCGTGAAGATGGGCTCGGGCAAGCGCGATGCGTTTTTCAAACCCGCAGGCAGGGGCACGCCGCACACCGATTGGCTCTCTTGGTATTCCTTCCAACCGCTGCCAGCCAAATAGCCGCGCACCACCGCCTCCACGGGGATGGGTTTCAAGCGGCGAACCAGCATGGAGCGCTGCACCACAAATGGTTTTTCAGCATCGCTCACCACGCTCTCAGGTGCGTCCCCAGTGAGGTGGTTGGGGCAAATATGGCCGAGCTTGTCAAACCAAAACAGCGCCATTTGGGTGAGCAGCGCGCCTTTGCCGGGGATGGGCTCGCCCATCACCACGTCAAACGCGCTGATGCGGTCGGACGCCACCATCAAGATGCGGTCGTCGCCCACGGCGTAGTTGTCGCGCACCTTGCCGCGAGCCAGCAATGGGAGGGAGCCCAGGGTGTGGGTGTGCAAGGTGGGGTTCAATTCACCACCTGCGCCAACAGGCCTTGCTGGTATTTGGCCGCCATCATTTGCAAGGGCGTGCCCTTGATCTTGCTGCCTTGGCCCTCGCAACCAAACTCCAGGTAGCGTTGTTTGCAAATGCCTTTGGCGGCTTCGCGGGCGGGTTTGAGCCACTCGCGGGCGTCAAATTTGTCGGGGTTTTCAGCCAAGAATTGACGCACCGCGGCGGTCATGGCCAAGCGGATGTCGGTGTCGATGTTGATCTTGCGCACACCGTGTTTGATGGCTTCTTGAATTTCCGCCACAGGCACGCCATAGGTTTCTTTCATCTTGCCGCCAAACTGGTTGATGCGCGCCAGCAGGTCTTGCGGCACGCTGCTCGAACCGTGCATCACCAAATGGGTGTTGGGAATGCGGGCGTGGATGGCTTTGACGCGGCTGATGGCCAGCACATCGCCCGTGGGGGGACGGCTGAATTTGTAAGCCCCGTG
>CANGPV010000050.1 GCA_947455935.1 Comamonadaceae bacterium | reverse complement strand
TGCACGCTTAGAGTCGCGTCAGAGCACCGGCTCCTTGGTGTTGTTGCCGGGCTGACACCTAGGTGCCATGCAGCATTGGCAAGCCTCAGCGAGAATGCTGAACTTGTCACTGGATGGGCTGCCATGTCTAACTACAACACCACTCCCGATAATTTGCCCATACCCAAAGACGATGGCGCTGCAGAGCATCTCAAGGGGCTGAGCTTGCCGTCGCTGGCCTTGATGAGCACCCAGGGCACGTCTATTGATGTGTCGCAACTGACAGGCTGGGTAGTGATTTATGGCTATCCCATGACTGGCGTACCCGGTGTTGCCTTGCCGCCAGGCTGGGACCAAATACCAGGGGCACGAGGCTGCACACCCCAATCAAATGCTTACAAACAAGCCCACCCTGCGCTCAAAGCCTTGGGCGCACAAGTATTTGGATTGAGTACCCAGGACACAGACTATCAACAGGAAATGGTCGAACGATTGCAACTCCCCTTTGCTGTTCTCAGCGACAACCATTTGCAATTTCAGCAGCATCTGCAATTGCCCACGTTTGTAGCTGATGGAAAGATCTTGCTTAAGCGCTTAACCTTGGTGGCACAGGACAGCGTGATACAGGCTGTGCATTACCCGATTTTTCCCAGCGACGCTGATGCAGCTTGGGTGCTGAACTATCTTCAGACTGTCACATAATGCCGGCTGGCTTTTGTCACAGATAACGCAGTTGTTGAAATAAACCAAAAGGGTTGTGAAGTATGGCGTTCGATATCGTTGGTGTAGCCCTCAAGCGGCCTTACACATTTGTAGTCATGGCTTTGCTGATTTTGGTGCTCGGTCCCTTGGCAGCACTTAGAACCCCTACCGATATTTTTCCTGAAATTCGCATCCCTGTGATTGCCGTGGCTTGGGCCTATACCGGCCTGCCGCCCGACCAAATGGCAGGACGTATCACCACTTTGTACCAGCGCGTTTTAACCACCACAGTGAACGACATTGAGCACATTGAAGCCAACTCCTATGCAGGCGTGGGCATTGTCAAAATCTTCTTTCATCCTGGCGTCAATATCGCCATCGCCAATGCCCAAGTCACTGCCATTTCACAGGTGATGATTCGGCAAATGCCCCCAGGCACTTTGCCCCCTTTGATTGTGAATTACAACGCCTCCACCGTTCCTATTTTGCAATTGGCTTTATCAGGTAAAGGTTTGTCCGAGCAAAATTTGGCTGACATTGGTCTCACCCAAGTGCGCACCCCTTTGGTGACCGTGGCTGGCGCTGCCATTCCATTTCCCTATGGCGGTAAATCACGTCTGGTGCAAATTGATTTGAAATTGCCTGAGTTACAAGCCCGTGGCTTGGGTGCGCAAGACGTTGCTAATGCACTTGCAGCCCAAAACATTGTCACGCCCGTGGGAACACAAAAAATTGGAAGTCTTGAATACACCATTAATTTGAACAATGCGGCTGCTGATATCAAAGACATGGCCAACCTGCCCATCAAGTCAGTCAATGGTGCCATGATTTATGTGCGCGATGTGGCTGATGTGCACGATGGCAATGCGCCGCAAACCAACATCGTGCATGTGGATGGCAATCGCTCGGTGCTGATGTCGGTGCTGAAAAATGGCGCCACCTCCACACTGGCCATTGTGGATGGGGTACGCGAAAAATTGATCAGTATGAAGGCTGCGCTGCCACCCACACTGGAAGTCAAGCCTTTGAATGACCAATCTATTTTTGTGCGTGCGGCCATCAGCGGCGTAGCGATGGAAGCAGCCATTGCAGCAGCCTTGACCAGTTTCTTGGTGTTTCTTTTCTTGGGCAGTTGGCGCTCGACCATCATCATCGCTATCTCTATTCCTTTGTCCATTTTGGGTGCCATCATTGGCTTGGCAGCCCTTGGCGAAACCCTCAACATCATGACTTTGGGGGGGTTGGCTTTGGCCGTGGGCATCTTGGTGGATGACGCCACCGTGACCATTGAAAACATCAACTGGCACCTAGAGCAAGGCAAGGCAGTACGCACAGCGATTTTGGATGGCGCAGCACAAATCGTCACACCCGCTTTCATTTCCTTGCTGTGTATTTGTATCGTCTTTGTGCCAATGTTTTTTTTGGATGGCGTTTCGCGGTTTTTGTTTGTACCCATGGCCGAAGCTGTGATGTTGGCTATGACGTTTTCTTTCTTTTTGTCTCGCTCGTTGGTGCCCACCATGGCTAACTACCTGCTCAAACCCCATGCAGCACACACCGATATGCACGGCAACAATGCTTCTTTACCGCCTAGCCGCAACCCCATCGTCCAGTTACAACGCGGTTTTGAATCTGCTTTTGAAACATTCCGCGCTGGCTACAAAGACCTGTTGCATTTGGCTTTGCTCAACCGCATCAAAGTCGTGACCGTGTTCATGGGTTTGGTGCTTGGGTCGTTTGCATTGCTGCCTTATTTGGGTAGCAACTTCTTTCCTGATGTGGATGGTGGACAAATCATCATTCATGCACGGGTTCCTGTGGGCACACGCGTGGAAGAAACTGCATCGCGTTTTGCCACTATCGAAAAATCCATTCAACGGGTGATTCCTGCCGAAGAAATTTCAACGCTGGTAGACAACATCGGTCTTCCACCGAGTTGGATCAATTTGATTTACAACAACACAGGCGTGATAGGTACGCAAGACGGCGATATCCAAATTGCATTGCGCAAAGACCATTTGCCCACGGCAGACTATGTGCGGGAGTTGCGTCAAACCCTGCCCCGCGAGTTTCCCGACACCGTATTTTCATTTCCGCCGGCCGATATCGTCAGTCAAATCTTGAACTTTGGAGCGCCGGCACCCATTGATATTCAAATTCGAGGTGCCAATTTGGCGGGTAACTTTGACTATGCGAATAAGCTTCTCAAAGAAATTCGAGGCATCCCAGGCGTGGCAGATGCGCGTATTCAACAGTCGTCCAAAAGCCCCGTGTTTGATGTCAATATGGACCGTGTGCAAGCACAAGATCTCGGCATCACGCCCAAGGATGTGACCAACAACCTGGTGGTTAATTTGGCGGGTAGCAGCCAAGTGGCACCTACTTTTTGGCTCAATCCTGCCAACGGCATTTCCTACAGTGTGGTCATGCAAGCACCCCAGTACAACATGGATTCTCTTAATGACTTGGCCAACCTGCCTGTATCTTCCGCAGGTAACAACACACAACAATTATTGGGCGGCATTGCCAGCTTTAACCGAACTACCCGCAATGCGGTGGTCAGCCAATATGACATTCAACCCATGGTGCAAATCAATGCCACCACCCAAGATACCGATTTGGGTACGGTTGCCAAAGAAGTGCGTCGCCTGATTGCGCAAACCGAAGCCGATTTGCCCAAGGGGACCAAAGTAGTTTTGTTAGGCCAGGTTCGCACCATGGAGAAAGCGTTCTCAGGACTGCTGTGGGGCCTGTTGGCAGCGGTGGTGTTGATCTATTTCCTGATCGTGGTGAATTTTCAGTCCTGGCGAGACCCGTTTGTGATCGTGAGCGCTTTGCCTGCCGCATTAGCGGGAATTGTGTGGATGTTATTTGCCACCCGCACCACCTTGTCTGTACCCGCTTTAACAGGCGCCATCATGTGCATGGGCGTGGCCACCGCCAACAGTGTGTTGGTGATCAGTTTCGCCAGAGAACGTTTAGATGAATGGGGAGACCCTTTGGCTGCCGCGCTGGATGCGGGTTATGTGCGCTTTAGGCCTGTGCTGATGACGGCCTTGGCCATGGTGATTGGCATGATTCCCATGGCCTTAGGGTTGGGTGAAGGCGGCGAACAAAACGCCCCGCTTGGTCGCGCTGTGATCGGCGGTTTGTGCTTTGCCACCGTCGCGACTTTGGTCATCGTCCCACTGGTTTTCAGTTTGGTTCATTCAAAGCGCGGTGAATCACGCGCCACCCCCTCGTCATTCGGAGTCAAGCATGTTTGAGTCGTCAAGTCCTAAAGTGTCACGCAGTCTGTTGTGGACCGCCCTTGTCTTGGGTGCTGGCGTGGCCGCCTATGTGGTGTTCACGGGCATCAGTGCACGCACGTCTGATGCAGCACATTTGAAAGAGCGCGCCCAAACTCAGTCGGTGGTGACAGTCACGGTGATTTCACCCGCACCTGCCAACGCCACTCCTACCTTGGAGTTGCCTGGACGCATTGAGGCTTTTGCCAAAGCGCCCATTTATGCCCGCATCAGTGGCTATTTGAAAAGCTGGAAAGCCGACATCGGTACGCCTGTCAAAACAGGGCAACTGCTGGCCGAAATAGATACGCCGGATTTAGACCAACAAATCTTGCAAGCGAAGGCTGAATTAGCCAGCACCCAAGCCAATGCCGCTCTGTCTGAAAACACGGCCAAGCGCTGGCAATCTTTATTGGCCACCAACTTTGTGTCATCACAAGCGGTGGAAGAAAAGCTAGGTGACTACAAAGCCAAGTTGGCCATTGTTGCGGCCTCGCAAGCCAATGTGAACCGTATTGAAGCTTTGAAAAATTTCAGCCGCATTGTGTCGCCTTTTGATGGCGTGGTCACGGCCCGCAATACCGATGTGGGTGCCTTGATCAATGTAGGTGGTAACGCAGGTAGTGAATTGTTTGTCGTCTCAGACATCAAACGCTTACGTTTGTATGTGAATTTGCCCCAAAGTTATGTAGCGCAAATTCAAAAGGGGGCGACCGCCAAATTCACAGTACCCGAAAGCCCCGGCAAAACCTTCATGGCCAAGGTGTTGAGCATGTCGCAAGCCATCAACGCAGGCTCGGGCAGTATGTTGGTTCAACTCTCTGCAGACAACCCCAGCGGAACCTTATTGCCCGGTGGATTTGCCAATGTGAGTTTCGAGTTACCAGGTGTGTCTGCTGGCTTGAACTTGCCCCCAAGTGCGTTGATTTTTACCAAGACAGGTTTGCGTGTAGCCACTGTGTCCGCAGACAACAAAGTGATCCTCAAAACCGTGGTGATTGGGCGCGACTACGGCAACAAGGTTGAACTGTCTTCAGGGCTAGAGGCCACTGACCGCGTGATTGAAAGCCCGCCCGACGGCGTCACCGATGGCGACGTCGTGAAAGTTGCTGTTGTTGAACCTAAGAAGCCATGACCCAGACCTCACTGCCTAATCCTGTCGGCTGGTTTGAAATCCATGTCGCGGATATGCAACGCGCCAAACTTTTTTACACGTCTGTATTCAAGCGTTCGTTATTCGCTTTAGACACAGGCGACGACAGTTACACCATGTATGTCTTTGAAGGCGATGTGCAATCTGCAGGTGCCACAGGTGCCTTGGTTCAACACCGTGATCGCAAGCCCACCACCGAAGGTGTGATGGTGTATTTCTCCTGCGAAGACTGTGCTGTCGAGGCACAACACGCTGTGGATCACGGTGGAAGTATTTTCAAACCCAAACGCAGCATCGGCCCGAACGGCTTTATTGCTATCGTTGGCGACACCGAAGGCAATGCGATTGGACTGCATTCAATGAAGTAAGTCGATAGCAATAGGCGCTAAGCGATTGTTTGTAAATCATTTAAATCGTCTAAAAAAACAAAAAAGGATTTCTTGACGCAACATGTCAAATCCGTTAATAATTAATTCATCTTGTTGGTATGTGTTCACTACATAGGAATTTTTGGTTTGAACCACGTTGGACGATGTTGATTTCAAACCTGCCGAAGCTTGATGACACTTGTAATTGTTTGCCCTCTGCGCACGATGAAGTTCGCACCATGTATCACTCGGAGTTGATGCGTGCTGTTTGACCACTGCGCCCAATGCCAGCGTTGTTGCAACGTTGACGCGGGATATCCCTCCCTCGACATTACCCTCACCCAGCAAGAAGAAAAGCGGCTTGGCAGTATTTGCATCACTACCCGCTGCGACCATTTGGGCGACAAAGGCTGCACCTTGGGTGACGATAAACCTTTTGGATGCACGCTCTACCCGCTGAGCTACAACCCTAAAAAACAAAATTTTTACTTCGATGCAGACTGTCCTTTGATGGACGTCTACATTGATAGCTTGTCTGACAGCAAGAGCGAGGCTTCCGCCCATATGGCCAAGGTCTCTCGCACCCTGGCCAAACTCGAAGTCACCGATCTCGCTTACCTGCAAGAAAATTACGCGATCGACAAAACGTATTTCGACTTAAAAAAAATAAAACCTAAAAAAACCAAACCTAAAAAATCAACACAAAAGGCAACACTATGAATGGCACGCTTTACCAGTTCAAACCTGCGAACCTGTTTTCTACCGCTCCCCGTGTGCGGCATGTGGGTTACCAAAGTTGGACCGAAGACAACCTGCTGGTTGAAAGCGACCATAACGACATTCTTTACTACACTACCCGTTGGGATGCGCTGTGCCCCTATATCAACGTCTCGGACGAAATGCTGGCCTTTGCGCCACGTCCTTTTGTGGTGTATGCCCTACCACCCGACAGCCCCTACGGTGTCCCCATCAATGACAAATACGGCTTAGTGGATACCTTTGCCGAAGACTTTTGGTCTGAAGCACGACGTGAACGCAAATTTCGCGAACTTGACAAGCAATACAAACATTTCACTTACACCGAAGAAGTCATCCCAGGCAGCCAACTGACGGTGGACGATATGTTTGAGATGGGTGGCGAACACTTTGCCAACTATTGCATCGACGACCGCGAGGTTGAAGGCTTTGTGGACTATGTGCGCGACTTGGACGTGCTGGTGCTGAGGGTGCGTGACACCGAAGGCGAATTGGTGCTTACTGATGTCTCCATCCTATTGCCCAAATACAACCAGCTCTACGGCAGCTTCTGCCAGTGGAACCGCGCCCATAAAAACCGTTCACCAGGCATTTACGCTTGCTTGCAAGCCTGTCGTTGGGCAGCCAAAAATGGTTTGCGCTATTACAACTTGGGCCCTGTCGACGATTATGGTTACAAAGCCTTGTTTGTGACCGATTTTGAGCCCATCTATGCCATGGCATTGATCGACCCAGACCATCCCTTGGCCACAGACCCCACCTCGCCATTGGTCACCGACTTCAAGCCTGAGCATTTCAACCAGGTCTACCGCGATGCGCCTGTCTCAGCCCAGCAGCCCAAGGAAGAAGTCATGGCCTTAGCTATGGTGGGCTAAAGCACTTCAGAAGAAGTGCTTTTCGCCGAAACTGATGTCGTAATCGATAAACAACTCTTCGCCTTCGGCAATTTCTTTCAAGCTGATCAAGACCCCCGCTTTTTTAAAGCGCAAGTTGGGGGTTTTAGAGTGGTTCAAATAAACAGCTAAGTCAAATGAATTCAGGCCAATGGTGGGAATAGACACGGTCTTTTTGTCGTAGTAGCAAAACATGTCTATTTGTTCTCGCACCCCTTTAGGTAGATCTTTGATCAACTTCTTGCTGATATCCACCTCTTTGACATTCAAATAACTTTTGAGCGCGTAAACGCCTTTGGGTATGGGGCGAATGGCAAACACCCCGATGCCATGTACGGGCGATACCCCAAGTTTGCAATACACCTCTTTATTGAGATGCTCAAGCAGTTTTTTCTGTGAAGAGGGCATTTCTGAGTTACTCCAATGCTTGATAAACCAATTGCTTGACCATGCGGCGATAGTATTGCCTTATGGGTCCGGGGGTTTGCGCCATCATCACCCCAATGAGTTGCTCTTTGGGGTCTATCCAGAAAAAAGTGCCCCCCGCACCTGCCCACGCATAGTCACCTTCTGAACCTGGGACGCTGGCCATTCCAGCGCCTTGACGAACCATAAACCCTAGGCCAAAGGTGTAGCCTTGCACACCCATCAACAACTCGCCAGGTTGAACCGGCGTTGCCACCTTGGGACCGAGATGGTCTGAAGTCATCAAAGCCACGGTGCTTCTGCTCAGATACCGCCTACCATCCAAACTTCCGCCGTTGAGCAGCATTTGGCAAAACCGTAAGTAGTCGTCAGCCGTGGTGCTCAGGCCTGCGCCACCCGAGTCATTGCCTTGGGCCTTGGTCACGTCCAACATAGGTGGCATGGGACCCTTGGTCAAAGGGTCAATGGCCAGTGGTTGGGCCAGCCTATCGAGTTTGCTGGCGGGCACCACAAAGTGGGTGTCTTTCATGCCCAACGGCTTGATCAACTTCTCTTCAAGTAAAGCGCTTAAAGGTTTTTTACCCACGGCTTCTAAAACACGCCCCAACATATCGGTGGACAAACTGTATTCCCATGTGGATCCCGGTTGCCATTGCAAAGGGGCTTTGGCAAATGCTTCAACTTGCTGCTCGGGTGTGAGGTTGATCCAGAGCGAGGGAATATCTGGTGAAAACAAACCGGCTTGTTGGTAGGCGCTGCGCATGCTGGGGAAACGCGTGAATTCGGCGTAGGTCAGCCCCGAGGTGTGACGCAGCAAATCTTGCACCGTGATTTGCCTGGCCGCTGGCACAGTAGCACCCGAGGCGTCTGCTGGGTTGGCCATGACTTGCATAGTGCTCAGGGCGGGTAAAAACTTACCCACAGGGTCAGCCAGTTGCAATTGGCCCTCTTCCACCATCATCATGGTCAACACCGACACCAAGGGCTTGGTCATGGAGTAAGCACGAAAAACGCTGTCTCGCTTCAAAGCTTTGCCACTGGCAGGGTCTTGCAGTCCGATGGCCTCGGCGTGGACCACGGCGCCTTTACGTGCCACCAATACCACCGCACCCGGCATACGCTGGGCATCAATTTCGGCCTGTATCACAGGTCGGATACGCGCCAGTCGTTCAGCCACCAAGCCCTTGGATGCAGGAGTCGCTACGGGCAAATCAGCAGCAACTGCCAGCCAAGGCATGACCGCTGCAAACGTCACCATACACAGCAAACGTCTGGAAAAAGGAAAAGGCTTCATGGCGGTTCCTAAAGAAAAGGGTGAGACGGGATGGAGGTTGACTAGTCTAGGGGTAAATTCAGTCCATAGGGTCCCACGCTTGCAACCATTTGACAAAATGTTCCAAGCCCGTATCCAAGGGCGTTTCACGCCAACTGCCCAACATGCCCACCAAACGGTCCTCGCTGGCACAGGTCAAAGGCACATCGGCCACTTGCATGGGGGCATACTCGATGACAGGCTGGCGATTCAAATGCCGCGCCAGCAGTTCAATGAACGTATTGACTTCGACAGGGCGCTGGTGACCCATGTTGACGATCTCTGCGCCGTGCACCACCTCAGGGCGAGCCACCAAGCCTGTGATGGCCTCGACGATGTCGTCCACATAGGTGAAATCACGGCGCAGCTTGCCTTCGCCAAACACCTTGATGGGCAAACCTCGACGGATGTTCTGGGCAAACATAAAAGGCGCCATGTCGGTGCGTCCCCACGGGCCATAGACTGTGAAAAACCGCATTCCCAGTGAAGCCATGCCGTACTGCGAATGATAGGCATAGGCCATCATCTCGTTGGCCATTTTGGTGGCCGCATAGAACGACTGGGGCTGATCGGTGCGATCCGTTTCTACAAAAGGCACTTGGCTACGCATGCCATACACGCTGGACGAACTGGCATAGAGCAAGCGCGGTACCTGTAAGCGGTGGCAGGCGTCCAGTACGTGGGCGAAGCCGACTAAATTGGGTGTGACAAAATCCATGGGTGCTTGCATGGAATGCCTGACCCCCGCCTGTGCTGCCAGGTGTACCACGGTGTCGGGTTGCCATTGAGCCACCACTGAAGCAAAGGCATCTGCTTGGCCTATATCGATTTGAAAATACTTCACGCCCAGCTGGGTGACACATGCCGCCAAACGCTCTTTGCGCAACCGCGCCAACACAGGCTCTGCGCTGTCATGGATGCCGCCCAGGCCTGTCTGGGGATCCACCTTGTCACAGCCCGCCACCTCATAACCCAAAGCGTGCAGACTCTTCACCAGATGTGAACCGATGAAGCCTGCCACGCCGCTTACCAATATTTTTTTGCTCATGTCAATCCATGGTTGGAATGGTGTGGGCCACAAAGGCTGCTGTGCGCCCGCTGTTTAGTTCGACCCCTCGCCTGTCGCTGCGCAGCCAGTCCATCGCTTTAGGCTTGGCGACCTTGCTGCTGCTGCTGGCATGGGGAGTATGGCACTCGGAATTGAACCGAGCATGGCTACTGGCCGTGCATGCCAGCGACATGGGCCCTGATGCACTGTGGATTTTTCTCACCCAATGGGGTGACGCCGCTGTGGTGCTGTTGCTGCTACTCGTGTTGGGGCGTTCTAGTCGCCTTGGTGCAGCTTTGGCTATCAAAGGCTTTTTGCTGGGGTCCTTGGTGTCGCCCCTCTTAAAGGCCTGGTGGTCTGTACCCAGACCTTTGGCCGTGATTGAGGCGGGGTTACTCAGCCCCATGGGCAATCCGCCAGGTGCTGCCAATTCCATGCCCTCGGGCCATGCGCTGGCAGCGTCTACCTTGGTTTGCCTGATCATCCTGATGTACCCCTCACTGCTTCGCCGCAAGGCTGTCGTGTTGCCTTTGATTTTAGGTGGCTTGGTGGTGGCTTTTTCTCGTGTGGTGGTGGGTGCGCATTGGCCTGCCGATGTACTTGCTGGGTTGGGTCTGGGGGTGTGGATGGCTTGGTTGGCTATGCGATGGGAAGTTTGGTGGCCGTGGTCGCCTTTTTTTGCCACCCTGTGGGGTAACGGGCTGTTGTTGTTGTTGGAGTTGGGCTTGACGGTGTATGTGGTTCTGACCGCACCGCCCCAAACCGCAGGGCTTGCGGCGATGTTGGTCGTGGCCTTGCTGGGTCTGCTGAGTGTGTTGCTGCGGTATATAGGTTTGCGACAGCCTAGCGCGGGAAGATGACAGACATGGTTGCCCTTAAACGCTTGCTGAAATTGCTACTGGGTTGGTGCCTAGGCGGTTTGTTGCTGTGGTGGATGCTGCGGCAGGTAGACCTGTCAGCCTTGGCACACAGCGCCTCCCATGTTCCGGCTGGCTTGTGGTTGCTGTGCACTGGGCTGTGGTTGCTGAGCTTTGTATTCAGGGGACGCCGTGTGCAGCAAGAGTGGCAATGGCGCCGACCGGTGAGCTTGGGCATCGCCATGCGGGTGGTGTTGCTGCACAACGCAGCGGTGTTGGTCTTTCCGTTTCGTGCTGGGGAAGCCGGATACCCTTTGCTGGTCAAGCAGGTATTTGGCGCACCTTTGGGACAATCCTTGCGTAGCCTGATGTGGTTGCGCATCCAAGATTTAGGTGTGCTGAGCTTGCTTGTGTTGTGGCTGTGGCCCAGTTTGCACGGGGCGTGGCCGCTGCTCTTCACCGCTGCGCTATTGGGGCTGATTTTTTTACCCGCCCACACATGGCTTGAGCTGCTCAAACGCCGCAGCGTAGGGGCCAAGTTGTTGAGAAAGCTGATGCACCGCCGTGCGCCTCGCAGCGCATGGTTGCTGTCGCTGGCCAATTGGCTGTGCAAATTAACTGTCGTGGCCCTGCTGCTTGAGGCCTTGCTGGATATTCCATTCCTAGCTGCTCTCCAAGGTGCACTAGGCGGCGAATGGGCGGGTTTGCTGCCTTTGCAAGGTCCGGCGGGTTTGGGCACCTACGAGGCGGGCGTGTGGCTGGCCACCGGTTTGCACGGTACTGCCATCGCTGCCCAATTGCCTGCAACTGCTTTGTTGGTCCATGTGTTTTGTTTGGCCCTATCCTTGAGCGCTGCGCTGCTCTGGTGGGCAGCCCTGCGCTGGCCAGACCCCGTCGCTGCGAATCGCGACAATAGCTGAATGACGACTGCGACACCTAACCCCATGACCACCGCAACAGATACCCACGCCAGCCGAATTCCGGCACACCGCTTGTCGGTGGTGGTGCCCATGTACAACGAGGTTGAACTCGCTGCCGATTTGATCGATGCGGTGCAATCAGCACTGCAAGACTACCCTTGGCCTTGGGAGTTGGTCATCATTGACGACGGCAGCACCGATGGCACTTGGTTTCGATTAAGCCAACACGCAGCCGAAGTGGGCTCGCATATTCGCGCCTTGCGACTGCAACGCAATTTCCGCCAAACCGCTGCCATGCAAGCAGGTATCGATTGCGCACGCGGCGACGTCATCGTCACCATGGACGGCGATTTGCAAAATGACCCACGCGACATCCCCATGCTGGTCGAGCACCTGCTGGTTGAGGACAAAGACATCGTGGCGGGTTGGCGCAAGAACCGCCAAGACGGTTTTTTTCTGCGCAAAATTCCCTCTTTCATTGCCAACCGCTTGATCCGCAAAGTCAGCGGTTTGAATTTCAAAGATTTGGGCTGTAGCCTCAAAGCTTTTCGTGCGCCAGTGCTGCGCAAAATCCGCCTTTATGGCGAGATGCACCGCTTTATTCCCGCTTGGCTGTCCACCGTCACCTCGCCTGATCGCATGGCTGAGTTGCCGGTGCGTCACCATGCACGCACCAAGGGTCAATCCAAATACGGCATCTCCCGCACCCTGCGCGTGATCGTCGATTTGTTGTCCATCCACTATTTTTTGCGCTTTGGCACTCGTCCTGGGCATTTTTTTGGTGGCATCGGCTTGGCCGTGCTGACGCTGGGTATGGGTATTTTGGGCTATTTGATGGTGCTGAAATTCATGGGCGAGTCGATAGGCACACGACCTTTGATGTTTGTCGGTTTCTTTTGTGTGTTGGGTGGCCTGCAATTTCTCACCACCGGCGTATTGGCCGAGTTGCTGATGCGTACCTACTATGAAGGCGGCAAAGCACAGGCCTACCACTTGGTCGATGCGCCCACGCCACAACACAACGAAGCTTGGCATGGCAGGCACTGACGCGCCCCTGAGGCGCTGGTGGATAGCCCCAAGTGCTCTGCTGTTGCTGGGCTACTTCTTATTGGGCTTGGGTCAAAGCCTGTTGTTTGATGTAGACGAAGGCGCTTTCTCTGAAGCCACACGCGAAATGGTGGACAGTGGCGACTGGGGTCACACCACCTTGAACGGCACCGACCGGTTTGACAAACCCATAGGCGTGTACTGGTTGCAAGCCCTCAGCGTGTCGGTGCTGGGCGTGAACGAATTTGCCCTGCGATTGCCCTCGGCGCTGGCCGCTTGGATAGCGTGTATGGCGCTGGCCTTGACCGCCCACAAAGCTTGGGGCCCTCGGGCAGGCATGCTGGCTGCCATGGTGTTTGCCAGCAGTTTGGGGCCATGGGCCATGGCACGAACTGCCACCGCAGACGGCTTACTGGGTTTGTGGCTGATGCTCAGCGCCTTGGACCTGTGGCGCTATGTGTCCGAAGACGACCGCAAAGCTTTAAGGCGTACCGCTTTATGGATGGCTTTGGGCGTGCTGACCAAGGGACCCGTTGCTTTGCTGATTCCTGCTGCGGTGTTGCTCTTATGGCAATTCGCTGGTCCATCTCCTGGCTTGTTACAAAAAACCCTGCGAGATATTTGGGCCTGGCTGATCTTTGTGGGCGTGGCTGCCCCTTGGTATGTCTACGCTTGGCTGCGCCATGGGGATGCGTTTATCCAAGGTTTTTTTCTGCGCCACAACTTGGATCGCTTCAGTGCGCCCATGGAGGGGCATGGCGGCGGTTGGATGTATTTCTTGCTGGTCTTGCCTTTGTTATGGATGCCGTGGACACCCTTGGCTGTCAGTTTGGTGCCGCGAGGCAAACAGATGTGGGCCATGCCATTGTTGCGTTTTGCGCTGCTGTGGGCGGGTTTTGTGGTGGTTTTTTTCTCCTTGTCGGCGACCAAATTGCCACATTACGTGTTGTATGCAGCGCCTGGCGTGGTGCTGTTGCTAACCTATGCGGGCTTGCACGCCTCAGATCGCCTATGGTGGTGCTGTGCAGCGCTGTTGGCAGCTTGGTTGGGCTTGATCGTGAGTCTGCCCAGCCTATTGCAAGACCACCTGCCATGGATGGGCGACAGCCTTTACCGTGGCTTGCTTCAAAGCGCTGATGCACCCCACTTTGTGCGAGCGCTCAGCGCTGCGGTGCTGATGGTGCAAATCCTATGGTTGTTGTCCAGCCGTTTTTTGCCTTCGCAGGTGCAACTGCCACGCTTTGGCTTGTTGGCGATGGGGGGAAGCATGGTGTTGGCAATAGGCGTACTACCTTGGTGGAGCCAAGCCTTGCAACAACCGGTTCATGCCTTGGCTTTGAAGTCAGCAGGACAGGCAGCTGTGCAATGGGGGGTGCATTACCCCTCGTTTGCTTTGTACCGACAAAGCCCTGCACCACGCCGCGCACCTGAAGCAGGCGAGGTAGCCTTGGTGCGCAGCGACAAGCCTACTTGGCCTGATGACTGGCCGGTGCTGGCCAGCGTTCGCGGCTTTGCCTTGGTGCAGCGGCCCTTGGGGTCTGCGCCAGCGCCTTGATGATTGTGAGAACCCTGTTTGGCATGACTGAAGCAACACCACCCACTTACCAACACACCGATAAGAAATGGCCTCTATGGGGCTTTGTGTTGTTGCTGTTCCCTGGCCTTTGGTTGCTTCGAATGTTCACGGCCGCCAACAGCGGCGCAGGTCTGTTTGTCGATGAAGCCCAGTACTGGGAATGGAGCCGACAACTGGCCTGGGGGTACTACTCCAAGCCGCCCCTGCTGCCTGTGTTGATCAAGTGGTCTGTGTGGATGGGCGGCGACAGCACTGCCGGTGTTCGCTGGTTGGTGCAGTTGTGCTGGGCAATGGTGCCTTTGGTGTTGTGGCGACTGGCGTGGGAAATGCAACGCGATACCCATGCCCGCTTGAGTTCACCCCATGCAGCCGGTGCGTGGGCGGCGGCACTGATGGCCAGCAGCTTGGCCAGCGGCGTGCTGGGGCAGGTTGCCACCACCGATGGACCGCTCATGCTTTGCTGGGCTTTACAAATGTGGCTGATGTGGCGTGCCTTGGCGCAGCCGCACCGCTGGAGGCGTTGGGTGGTGCTGGGCGTGGTGCTGGCCTTGGGTCTTTTATCCAAATACACCATGGGTGCGGTGCTGGCCAGTTGGGCCCTGTGGTGGTTAAGCCATCGTTCAGTGGCTGTCACCAAGGGCATGGCATTGGCGTTGGGCATTGCGGCGCTGGCCATGGTGCCTCATGTGGCGTGGAACCAAGCCCACGACTGGCCCACTTTGAAACACACCGCTGATTTGCTGACAGACGGTCATACCTCTGTCTCCAGCAGCTGGGTGGCAGTTGCACTTCGATGCGTTGAATATG
>CANGPV010000049.1 GCA_947455935.1 Comamonadaceae bacterium | reverse complement strand
CCCAGCTCTTCCATGGCCACCATGCCCTCGGTGGGCCCCATGGCCATGCCGCCATAAGCGTCTTGCACATACAAACCGCACAGGCCCAACTCGGCCATGGCTTGGTAGGCGCTGGCAGAAAAACCACCTGCGGCCACCACACTTCGGCGCTCGTCAAAGCTGTAGGCCTTGTCCACCCATTTGCGCACCGCGTCGCGCAGTTGCGCTTGGTCGTCAGAAAAATCAAAGTCCATGCTTCACCCCAAAACAGTTTGTGCAACGATGTTGCGTTGCACTTCATTCGAGCCACCGTAAATGGTGGTCTTGCGCATATTGAAATAGGTGGACGCCAAAGGCGCACAGTGGGCTGCACCCACATGGTCGCCTTGCCAACCAGCATCCATCGCCTCTTGGATGAAGGGCAAGCTGAAGGGGCCAGCCGCTTGCATCATCAATTCGCTGTAGCGCTGTTGAATTTCGGAGCCGCGAATCTTGAGCAAGCCAGCGATGTCCAGCGACTGCTTGCCAGACTTCTCGGCGCTCAACACCCGCAGCACCATCATCTCCAAGGCAATGACATCGACTTCGAGCTTGGCAATTTCGTCGCGAAAGCGCATGTCGTCCCATACACCTTCGGCTTTGGCGATGCGCTTCAAGCGCTCCAACTCTCGCTTGGCGCGGTTGACGTCGGCGATGTTGGTGCGCTCATGCGCCAGCAAATATTTGGCGTAATTCCAACCCTTGTTTTCTTCACCAATCAGGTTCTCGGCGGGCACTTCCACGTTGTCAAACCAGACTTCGTTGACCTCGTATTCACCGTCCAGCAATTTGATGGGACGCACACTCACGCCCTTGGACTTCATATCAATCAGCAAAAACGAAATGC
Organism: Comamonadaceae bacterium; assembly: GCA_947455935.1. GTDB lineage: Bacteria > Pseudomonadota > Gammaproteobacteria > Burkholderiales > Burkholderiaceae_C > Limnohabitans. The sequence continues at coordinate 14,290 of CANGPV010000049.1, read as the reverse complement.
CAGTTTGCGGTTTGCCCTCATTGCTGGTACGCACCAAGCAAAAAATCCATTCGCCAAACTGCGCCAAGGTGGTCCAGGTTTTTTGGCCGTTGACGATGTACTTGTCGCCCACCCGCTCGGCGCGGGTTTTGAGCGAAGCGAGGTCTGAGCCCGAGCCTGGCTCGCTGTAGCCTTGGCTCCACCACACCTCGCCGCTGGCAATGCCCGGCAAAAACCGCTGCTGTTGCTCGGGCGAGCCAAAGGCCATGATGACGGGGGCCACCATCACCGGGCCAAACGGCACCACACGGGGCGCACCGGCCAAAGCGCACTCTTCTTCAAACAAATGTTTTTGCACCGCGTTCCAACCCGGGCCGCCAAACTGGGTGGGCCAGCCGTAGCCCAGCCAGCCTTTTTTGCCCAAAATCTTGGCCCAGGTTTGCATGTCCTCACGGCTTAAACGCAGTGCGTTGTGGACCTTGTGCGAGAGGGTTGAAGGCAAATGCGTATGCACCCAAGTGCGTACTTCTTCGCGAAAAGCCTGTTCTTCAGGGGTGAAAGCCAAATCCATCAAGGGTCTCCAAGGCAATTTAGAACGACCGTGCTATTTTGCGCGATTTCTGGCCCAGCTTGGACATCCATCCATAATCCTCGCCTATGCGCAACATCGTGATCCTGATTTCTGGCGGCGGCTCCAATATGCTGGCCATCGCCCAAGCCGCGCAACGCGAGCAATGGCAAGACCGTTTTCAAGCCCGCATTGCCTGTGTGATCAGCAACCGGCCCCAAGCGGGAGGGCTTGCCAAAGCCGCAGACATGGGCTTGGCCACGCAAGTGGTGGATCACACAACATTTGCATTGCAATCACACCCGCGCGAGGCGTTTGACAGCGCTTTGATGCAAGCCATTGACAGCCATCAACCCACCTTGGTGGTGTTGGCAGGGTTTATGCGCATCTTGACGCCCGGCTTTGTGGTGCATTACCAAGGGCGCTTACTGAATATTCACCCCTCATTGCTGCCGGCTTTCCCAGGGCTGCATACCCACCAACGCGCCATTGACGCAGGTTGCCGCTTTGCGGGTGCGACTGTGCATCAAGTGACGGTGGATTTAGACGATGGCCCCATACTGGCGCAAGCTGTGGTGCCGGTCTTGCCCGACGACAGCGCGGATAGCTTGGCAGCGCGGGTGCTGACACAAGAGCACCTGATTTACCCAAGGGTGCTGGCGCAGTTGCTAAGCCGCCAACCTTGAATTACGTGGCAAATGCGCAGTTAAAAATTCCATCTGATCGGCCAGTATGCGGCGGTTGCGCAAGATGAAGTCTTCCCACAAGGTGGGCACATAAGGGGTGTAGAGCAAAGGCATACGCGCTTGCTCGGGGGTGCGGTTGGCTTTACGGTGGTTGCAAGCGCGGCAAGCGGTCACCACGTTCATCCATGTGTCCATGCCTTGCTGGCCAAAGGGAATGATGTGTTCGCGGGTGAGTTCGGTTTCGTGGAAATGATCGCCGCAATAAGCACAGAAATTGCGGTCACGGGCAAACAGCTTGCTATTGGTCAAACCGGGTTTGAGCTCAAACGGATTGATGCCTGGCACGCCCTTGGTGCCAATGATGCTGTTAACAGTGATGATGGATTGCTCGCCAGTGATGGCATTGTGGCCGCCCCTGAACACCGCGATTTGGGCACCGGCTTCCCAGCGCACTTCTTCCGCCGCGTAGTGGATGACGGCTTGTTCCAGCGAAATCCAAGATTGCGGCAACCCTTGGGCTGACAGCTTCAACACCTTCAACATTCACCTCCACAGAGATCAAAGCGAGCACTGACGTCGATTCCTAGACAATATACCTTGTTTTCATGAAACAACTTTGTCAGACCTCTCTTAGCCATGCAGATCTTTCGCGGTATTCACCATCCCAAATTAGCACCGGCCTGTGCACTGACCATTGGCAACTTTGATGGGGTCCACCGAGGCCACCAAGCCATGCTGGCTTTGCTGCGCAACGAAGCGCGGCACCGCGCCCTGCCCTCATGTGTGATGACCTTCGAGCCGCACCCCCGCGACTACTTTGCGCAACGGTTAGGTCAACCCGAGATGGCGCCGCAACGCATCGCCAGCTTGCGTGACAAACTCGCCGAACTTGAGGCTTGCGGCATCGATCAATGCATCATCATGCCGTTTAACCCTTGGCTCTCCAGCCTGACGCCTGACGATTTTGTCCAACAGGTCTTGGTGCAAGGTTTGGGTACCCGCTACATCTTGGTGGGGGACGATTTTTGTTATGGCGCCAAGCGGGCCGGTGATTACGCGTCCTTATCGCGCAGCGGGCAACAACTGGGGTTTGAGGTGGCAAGGATGAACAGCTATGAAGTGGCTGATCCTTCACAAGCACATACCAGCGTTCGGGTGTCGAGTTCAGCGGTGCGAGAAGCCCTTGCCCAAGGGCGCATGGCTGATGCAGCGCAATTGCTTGGGCGCCCCTATGCCATCTCTGGCCATGTGGTGCACGGTCGCAAACTGGGCCGCGAATTGAAATGTCCCACCCTGAACCTGCGCTTCCCACATGCGAAACCTGCAGCGAGTGGCATCTTTGTGGTGCTGGTTCACGGATTAGGCGATAAACCCCTTCAAGGTGTGGCCAATTTGGGCGTTCGCCCCTCGCTAGACCCCAACGATGTCAATGGGGGTCAGGTACTGCTGGAAACCCATTGCTTAGATTGGCCAGCCACCCTTGGCCTAGATGGGGGCTACGGTAAACTCATACAAGTGGATTTGCTCCATAAATTGCACGATGAACTGAAATACGACAGCCTTGAATCTCTGGAACAAGGCATCGCCCAAGACTGCATTGACGCACGTCAGTGGTTTAACTCATGACCGATACCTCATCCGATTACCGCAGCACCCTGAACCTGCCCGACACGCCCTTTCCCATGCGGGGCGACTTGCCCAAGCGCGAACCGGCGTGGGCCAAGGCTTGGTCGGATCAAGGGCTTTATAAACAACTGCGCGTGGCCCGTCACGGCCAACCGCTGTTTGTGCTGCACGACGGCCCACCCTATGCCAACGGCAAATTGCACATCGGCCATGCGCTGAACAAGGTGTTGAAAGACATGATCGTCAAAAGCCGCCAATTGGCCGGCTTTGATGCGCAATACATCCCCGGCTGGGACTGCCACGGTTTGCCGATTGAAAACGCCATTGAAAAACTGCATGGCCGCAAACTCAATCGTGACGATATGCAGGCCAAAAGCCGCGCCTTTGCCACCGAGCAAATCGAGCAGCAGCGCGAAGATTTCAAACGCCTAGGCGTCTTAGGTGACTGGGAGCGGCCTTACCGCACCATGGACCCCGCCAATGAGGCGGGGCAAATCCGCGCCTTCAAGCGGGTGATCGAGCGCGGTTTTGTTTACCGTGGTTTGAAGCCGGTGTACTGGTGTTTCGATTGCGGATCGTCCTTGGCCGAGTTTGAAATTGAATACGCCGACAAAAAAAGCGACACCTTGGATGTGGCTTTTTTGTGCGCCCAACCCGACAAACTGGCCACGGCCTTTGGTTTGCCCAAGCTGGACAAACAAGCCTTTGCGGTCATTTGGACCACCACCGCTTGGACCATTCCCGCCAACCAAGCGCTGAACCTCAACCCCGAGTTGATCTATGCACTGGTCGACACCGACAAAGGCATGTACATCTGCGCTGAGAGCTTGGTGGACAAGTGTTTGGAGCGTTGGCAACTCAGCGGCCACGTGGTCGCCACCTGCAAGGGCCAAGCGCTGGACTTGATTGAGTTTCACCATCCGCTGTCACACGTGGACGCGGGCTACCAACGCATAGCACCCGTGTACTTGGCCGACTACGCCACAGCTGATGACGGTACCGGCATCGTGCACAGCGCCCCCGCCTACGGTGTGGACGACTTCAACTCCTGCGTGTCGCACGGCATGGCTTACACCGACATCTTGAACCCCGTTCAAGGCAACGGTGCGTATGCCACCGACTTCCCTTTGTTTGCCGGCCAACACATTTGGAAAGCGGTGCCCGTCATTTTGGAAGCGCTGAAAAATGCCAACCGTTTGATGGCCACACACCCCATCACCCACAGCTACCCGCATTGCTGGCGGCACAAAACACCGGTCATCTACCGCGCAGCAGCCCAGTGGTTTGTTCGCATGGATGAAGGTGTGGGTGTGTTCACCACCGACAAAGCGCCCAAAACGCTGCGCCAATTGGCGTTGGATGCGATTGAGCACACCCAGTTTTACCCCGAGAACGGCAAAACCCGTTTGCGCGACATGATTGCCAACCGTCCCGACTGGTGCATCTCGCGCCAGCGCTCGTGGGGCGTGCCGGTGCCTTTCTTTTTACACAAAGACAGCGGCGAGCTGCACCCCCGCACCATGGCCATCTTGGACCAAGCGGCTGACATGGTCGCGCTTGGCGGCATCGAGGCCTGGAGCCGTGTGACGGTGGAAGACATCTTGAACCAAGCGGGCGACCACCCCGAGCACTACACCAAGAGCACCGATATTTTGGAGGTGTGGTTCGACTCTGGCAGCACCTTCGAGCACGTGCTGCGCGGCAGCCACAAAGACGCCTACGACCGGCCACCGTTTCACGAAAGTGGCCCCGAAGCCGACTTGTATCTGGAAGGCCATGACCAACACCGGGGTTGGTTCCACAGCTCCTTGTTGCTGGGTTGCGCCTTGTACGACCGTGCGCCCTACAAAGGTTTGTTGACCCACGGCTTTGCCACCGACGGTCAGGGGCGCAAGATGAGCAAAAGCTTGGGCAACACCGTGGTGCCGCAAGAAGTCACCGACAAGCTGGGCGCAGAAATCGTGCGCCTGTGGGTGGCGTCTACCGATTACTCGGGTGACTTGAACATCGACGACAAAATTCTGGCGCGGGTGGTCGACACCTACCGCCGTGTGCGCAACACCTTGAAGTTTTTGCTCGCCAACACCAGCGACTTTGACATCAACAAAGACGCGGTGCCCTTGGCCGATCTGCTGGAAGTGGACCGCTACGCCCTGAGCCGCGCCGCCCAACTGCAAGCCGACATCGTCGGCCACTACAACGCTTCACGACAGGTGTTTGAAGGCGGTCACTTTGGGGTGTACGAGTTCCACCCCGTGGTGGCCAAGCTGCAAATCTTTTGCTCGGAAGACTTGGGTGCGTTTTATTTGGACGTGCTCAAAGACCGGCTCTACACCACCGCGGCGCACTCCCACGCCAGACGCAGTGCGCAAACCGCGCTGTGGCACATCACCCAAGCGATGCTGCGCTGGATGGCGCCTTTCCTCAGCTTCACCGCAGAAGAGGCGTGGCATGTACTTGGCATGGGTCAAACCATTTTCAGTGACAGCTATCTGCAGCTTCCCGAAGCCGATAAAGAACTGTTGGGTAAATGGGCCCGCATCCTCAAACTGCGTGAAGAGGTGAATAAAGAAATTGAGTTGGTACGTAGCCAAGGACAGGTAGGCTCGTCTTTGCAAGCCGAGGTGGATCTGAGTTTGCCGGCTGCTGACTTGGCTTTGCTGCAAAGCTTGGGGGAGGATGTGCGTTTTGTGTTTATCACCTCAGCGCTGCGTTTGCACCCAGCCGATGCGGTGGCCATCAAGGTCATACCTTCAGCACATGCCAAATGTGAGCGCTGTTGGCATTACCGCGAGGATGTTGGCAGCGACTCAGCACATGCCACTTTGTGTGGCCGCTGTACCAGCAATTTGTATGGTGCAGGGGAAACTCGCTGGATCGCTTAAGGTTCATGGCCAAGGCATCTTCGCCCTCGTTGCTGTTGTGGCTCGCCTTGAGCTTGGTGATCTTGCTGGCTGATCAGTTCACCAAACTGCTGATCGTGGGCAGTTTTACTTTGGGCGACAGCCAACTCATTACCTCGTTTTTTAATTTGGTACGGGTACACAACAGCGGCGCGGCGTTTTCACTGCTATCGAGCGCTTCAGGCTGGCAGCGCTGGTTGTTCACCGGCATTGGCGTGGTGGCGACGGGTTTCATCGTCTACATGCTGCGCAGCCACCCCACACAAAAACTGTTTTGCTTTGCGCTGGCACTGGTCTTGGGTGGCGCAGTGGGCAATGTGATCGACCGCATCGCCTACGGCCATGTGGTTGATTTTTTGGACTTCCACTGGGATTGGTTAGAGCCGCTGTTTGTCCAAGGCCACTTCCCCGCCTTCAATGTGGCTGACAGCGCCATCAGCGTGGGTACCGCGTGTTTGATCTTGGATGAGTTGCTGCGGGTTAAGCGCAGCTAATGAGATCGACTATTTTCAATTTAAGCGCTGATGGCCAAATGCGCTATGTAGCCTGAACGTGTCTCACCAAATGCTTTGGCCTTGGCATCTAATCGTGCCAATACTCGTTTGGGCAAAGTGATATTGACCCTCTCTATGTCATCGGACATGAGCGCAGGGTCTATGGCGGCTACCGCCCAAATCCAACCTTTAAATTCAGGTTTTTTTTGTAATACCGTGATGGAACTGGGCGCAGGAATGGTTTGACCTAAGTCCAAGGCAGTTTCAATCCATAGCTCAATCGCCTCTTGCGCATTCGTAATGGCCTCATCAATGCCCGAATCTGCCGCAGAAAAACAGCCAGGCAAGTCGGGCACCACAACACCCCAAGCGGTGGTGGCGTTTCCGGGTTCAATGGCAATGGGGTACTTCATGGTTTCTCTTTCTTAAAGATGAGCTTGTTTGAGCAGCTTTTTTACCAAACCTACGCCTAAGTCTTTTTTGGGGGGGAGCCTTTTGATCCGCGCAAGACCCATCCAGCTTTCAGGAGTTGAGCGATGAGGTCTTTACTTGACACGGCTTAATTATACACACCATACACACAAAATATAAAGGCACAAAAAAGCCCTGCTCCTAGGAACAGGGCTTTGAGGACACCATCCATTAACTCAATAACAAAAATTACACCGTCAAAATCGTGCAACCCGTGGTTTTACGGGCTTCCAAATCGCGGTGCGCTTGGGCAGCATCGGCCAAGGGATAGCGTTGGTCGATGTGTATCTTCACCTTGCCGCTGCCCACCACCTCAAACAAATCGTCGGCCATTTGCTGGTTCACTTCGCGGGTGGCGATATGGGTGAACAAAGTTTGACGGGTCACATAAATAGAGCCTTTGGCACCCAAGACGCCAGGCGCAAAAGGTGCAACCGGTCCTGAGGCGTTGCCAAAACTGGCCATCAAACCAAACGGCGATAAACAATTGAGCGACTTCTCCCAGGTGTCTTTGCCCACCGAGTCGTAAACCACTTTCACGCCTTTGCCGCCAGTGATCTCTTTGACACGTGCTTCAAAATCTTCTTTGGCGTAGTTGATGACATGGGCTGCACCGTTGGATTTGGCCAAAGCACATTTTTCATCGCTGCCCGCCGTTCCAATGAGTTGGTAGCCCAAGGCTTTGGCCCATTGGCAAGCAATCAGGCCCACGCCTCCAGCTGCCGCATGAAACAGTATGGGGTCACCGGCTTGCAAACCGGCTTGGGGCAAGGTGCGTTTGAGCAAATACTGCACAGTCAAGCCTTTGAGCATCATGGCCGCACCCGTGTCAAAGTCGATGTTGTCAGGCAATTTGCACACATTCTTGGCGGGCATCACCCGCGCTTCGCAATAGCTTCCTGGAGGGGCGCTGGCGTAGGCGGCCCGGTCGCCAGCCTTCAAATGCGTCACACCTGCGCCCACGGCTTCGACCACGCCCGAGGCTTCCATGCCCAAGCCATGGGGCATCTCAAGGGGATACAGGCCAGTGCGGTGGTAAACGTCAATAAAGTTCAAACCCACGGCTTTATGGCGTATGCGGATTTCACCAGGGCCGGGCTCGCCCACCGTCACATCGACGAGGTGCAACGCTTCAGGGCCACCGGGTTGGTTGAAATGAATGGCTTTGCTCATGCTGATCTCCTAGGGGCAAATGCGAAAAGAAAAACCCACATCCTGCCATGAAATGAACTGGCTGTGGGTTAGAGTGTCACCCGCATGTCTGACAACACCTCCGCCCCCACCCCCGCCGCTGCCTCGCTTTTGACCCCCGCCACCATCGGCTTGTTGCTTTTGCCGCCTTTGGTCTGGGCGGGCAACTCGATATTGGGCAGGGCGGTGGCCGATATGGTGCCACCCATCACCTTGAATTTTTTCCGCTGGCTGCTGGCTTTTTTGCTTCTCTTGCCGTGGGGATGGCGACTGCTGTTGCCCAGCAGCTCGCTGTGGCCGCATTGGCGGCGCTATGCGGTCCTCAGCCTGTTGGGGGTGGGCTGCTACAACAGCTTTCAATATTTAGCGCTGCACACCTCCACCCCCATCAATGTCACCTTGGTCGCATCCAGTGTGCCGGTATTCATGCTGGCCATGGGCGCAGTGTGGTTCAAGCAGCGCATCACGCCCAGGCAATTGCTGGGTGCTGCCATGTCCATCGCTGGTGTGCTGTGTGTACTTGGTCGCGGCGACTGGCAGACCTTGCTGCGGGTGGAATTGGTGATTGGCGATGTGTATGTGCTGATCGCGGTGCTTTGCTGGGCGCTGTACAGCTGGTTGCTCTCGCAGCCCAAAGACCCGCCCGAGATTCGCAGCAATTGGGTGAATTTTTTGATGGCGCAAATGGTGTTTGGCTTGCTGTGGTGCGGCATCTGCACCGCCTTGGAATGGCATTACAGCCTCAACCCACATATCGAATGGGGTTGGCCTCTGGCTGCCGCGTTGTTGTATGTGGCTCTGGGGCCAGCCTTGCTGGCTTACCGCAGCTGGGGCTTAGGCATACAACGTGTAGGGCCCAATATCGCTGGTTTTTTTGCCAACCTCACGCCCTTGTTCGCCGCTGTCATGTCCACCGTGCTGCTGGGCGACGCGCCGCACATTTACCATGGCGTAGCGTTTGTGTTGATTGCCGGCGGTATTGTGGTGTCGTCACGGAGAAGTTAATAAGTGTTGGTATTTTGATCTAATAAAAAGTTCTCTTTTGTATTTATTAAATAGACTTTTAATATTAAAAAAATTCGTATTCGAATTTTAAATAAGATTCAGCTATTTGTAATTCTATTTATTGACATAACATCCTATAAAAAATGAATTTAATTGCTTTTTTAATTAAAAAGGAAAATATATGACGTGCAAAAGAATGTGTTTTAAATTAGGACTTGCTATGGCGTTATCGCTCCTGTCGCTGGGACTGTTAGCACAGTCCAAAACACCCTCGCCACAAGACAAAGTCCTTAAATTATTTCAGCAATCTGCAGACCGACAAAGTCCACCCAAGTTAATAGCCGATTTTGATCTAGAGGGTTTGAAAAAACTTCCGCAACAGACCTTCACCACCCATACCCCTTGGTTTAAAGATACCGTTACTTTCACCGGCCCCTTGGTACGCGATGTGCTAGCCAGCGCCCAACTCAAGGGCAAGATATTGAATGCAGTGGCTTTAGACGATTACAAATCCAAATTGCCATTTAATGACGTCATGAATTTCGATGTCATCTTGGCGCACTCTATCAATGGCGAACAACTGACTGCCAAAAACAAGGGTCCACTGTTCATCGTCTACCCTTACGACAGCAAAAAAGAATTACAAGCTGTGGTGTATTACCAGCGATCAGTTTGGCAACTTAAAGCATTGATCGTCGAATAAATATTTCTCCATGTGGAAAAGCCTTAACGCATGGCCCTACAGCATTCGTCTGTTCGGGGTAACCGCAGCCATAGCTTTGGCCATGGCTTTGCTGTTGACTTTCGAGTTGATTCAAAGACAGGCCCTGATCGCGCAAAGCAACCTCAGGGTTGACTCTCAGACAGCTCCTGCTTTTTTACTTGACCGAGAATTTTTGCGTTTCCAACACGCGTTGGAGTTGCATTTGTACAAAACAATTCCTTTGCCTAAGGATGCGTTACTTTTGCATTTGGATTTGCTGGAAAGCAAAGTAGACGTCGTGCGTGAGTCCCCAGGCGCTGCCTTCATGTTTAAAAATCCAGACAACGTCGCCAGCGTTGAACGCATCCACGAATTTGTCCAACGAGCGCATCAAGAACTTAATCGTTCTGACAGCCGCGCGAGCGTCTTACATCGACTGCTGCAAGACATGACCGATTTCACAGCTCAAAGCCATTCTTTGGGTACCTCGGCGGATCTGATGGCTTCGATATTGATGGAAGAACAGTATGACGAGCTGCTGGCGCAGAACCGTCAAATCACTTGGTTAACCTTGGCTCAACTGATCTTTCTGATGGGCACTGCAGTCGCCCTTTTGTCTCGCCATCGTAAGCAGCAAAAGGAAAAAGCCGCACTCACCACCTTGAACGACCAACTGCGCCAAGCGCAGCTAGATGCTGAATCTGCCAGTCGGGGCAAAAGCCTCTTCTTAGCCAATATGAGCCACGAGTTGCGCACCCCCTTCAACGGGATCATGGGTATCTTGAATGTGCTGGCGACAACACCGCTGAGCCCACAACAAGCAGATTTGATCTACACCGCGAACAATTCTGCTGGACATTTTTTGAAACTTCTTAACGATATCTTGGACGCTTCAGCGCTAGAGTCGGGCAAGATGAGTATCCAAGCCGAGGAGGTGGATGTGCGTGCAGCCATGCTGGATGTGCACGCCATCATGTTGCCTTTGGCAGTCCAAAAAGAACTGAAGTTTGAACTCCACGAGTTACCCACAGCGTCTTTTTGGGTGAAATCGGATGGCACTCGCCTGCGCCAGATCTTGCTCAATTTATTGAATAACGCCATCAAGTTCACCGAGAAAGGCAAGATCAGTCTGCAATTCCAGACCTCCAGCGACCGCGCAGGGTTGCAGTTTTTTGAATTTGCTGTGACTGACACGGGCATAGGACTCCATGAAGAGTCACTGGGTAAATTGTTTCAACGCTTCTACCAAGTTGATTCCGGTTTGTCGCGTCAATTTTCGGGGGCGGGTCTTGGGTTAGAAATTTCCATGGGACTGGCTCGCTTGCTCAATGGCGAAATCGAGGTCCAAAGTCAGTTAGGGCATGGTTCCACATTTCGGCTCAGGCTACCGTTGGTCACGCATACACCCGCCATCACCGAAGTTGTTCCTCCCAGTCAAGACAGCATCACACCTTCAAATCACATCAGCCTGAGGATTCTGGTTGCAGAAGATCACCCAGTGAATCAGAAATTTTTAGCTTTCTTATTGCAACGCATGGGCCACACCGCCACCTTTTGTGACAATGGCGAATTGGCGCTGAAAGCTTTGCAAGAAGCGGACTTTGACGTGGTGCTGATGGACATCCATATGCCCGTGATGGATGGCTTGACCGCAACACGCAGCATACGTGCACTGGCGAGTGAAAAATCTCAAATACCAGTGATTGTTTTGAGTGCAGATGTCTACAAAGAAGCACGTGACAACGCAGCCACTGTGGGAGTCAATGCCTTCATTCCTAAACCGGTGCAGCCACAGGAATTGCAAACCACTTTACAACTGCATGTGTTGTCCAAAAGAGAACCAACTCACAGCCTCAGCCTGTGAACATCACATTGATACGGGCCACGTATTTGGATACCTCGCCGCTGACTTGGCAACCGATGTGACGCACCGAGTCCATGCCAAAGCCATGGCGGAAAAACAAAGCCGAGCCCTTGCGCGGCGAGACATCTACCCAGGTGCCATCGGGTTTGAATAAACGGGTATTTCCCCCTTGCACCCCGTCCTCTGGTCCGTTGAGGTATAGCAGCATGGTCAAACCAGAACGTATGTGCGAAGGCCATTCCAACATCTGTTGACGGTCGTCGCTCAAGCTGTAGCCAGGCCACGCGCCATCGGTGTGCAGGTTGAACACATCTTGATCGTCATAGCGGTACATATTGATGCGTCGGCTGAACGCGGGAACCAACACTTCGCCTTGCAAAGTAGGCGGCAGCAAATGGCCTATGCGATCGAACATGGGTCCCATCAGTTCTTCATCTGCCACCCAATGCACCGACTTATTCATTCGCATCCCAGGTGGCGTGGCGATCCCTGGGGCTTCTTCGCGGTAGCCCATGCGCTCGCTGGCCGTGACGATGGCATCGGCCTCGGCAGCGCTGACCACGGGATCGATGACAAACGCCAACAGGCCGCCCACATCGATATCGCGGCGTTGGGCGGGTGTATCGGGTGCTGCGCCCCATCGCAAGGGTTCAGGCGTTGCTTCAAAAGCATGGACTGGCGTCATAGGCACCACACCGCCCATGGGCAAGGAGCCAGGCAGATGCGCGACCGCACGGTGTGCAGGCCACAGCGCATCGTCCAAGACGCTGTGCACAGGACTTGCCAACATCAGTGCGTTCCTGGAAAGGCCCCGCCGTCGATCAAAATGTTTTGACCGGTGATGAAGCCCGCGTGTTGGCTGCACAAAAAGGCACAGGTTTGGCCAAATTCATCGGGGTGACCAAAGCGTTGGGCAGGCGCCATTTTTTTGCGGGCTTCGGCCAAGGCTTCAATGCTTTGACCGGTTTTGGCCGCCGCACCTGCCAAGGTGGTTTTCAAGCGGTCAGTGTCGAAAGCACCGGGCAATAAGCTGTTGATGGTGACGTTGTTACCCGCCAAAGCCGTGGTACGTGACAAACCCGCCACAAAACCTGTCAAGCCGCTTCGAGCGCCATTGGACAAACCCAAAATATCGATGGGTGCCTTCACCGCGCTGGAGGTGATGTTGACGATGCGACCAAAACCGCGTGAGGCCATGCCGTCCACCGTGGCTTTGATGAGCTCAATAGGCGTGAGCATATTGGCGTCCACCGCTTTGATCCACGCCTCGCGGTCCCATTCACGAAAATCGCCAGGGGGTGGGCCACCTGCATTGGTGATAACGATGTCATAGTTTTTGCCAGGGCCACCGGCCACCGACCAAATCGCCGCACGACCTGCTTCGGTGGTGATGTCTTGCGCGACGGTGAGTACCGTCACACCCAAGGCACGCAATTTGGCCGCCGAGGCTTCCAAAGCTTCAGCGCCACGCGACACCATCACCACATTGACACCCGCTTGTGCCAACGCCGTGGCGCAACCCAAACCCAAACCTTTGCTGGCGCCACCCACCAAAGCCCATTTACCTTTGATTCCTAAATCCATTATTTATCTCCATATCTAGAAGCTAAGTACACACCGCTGAGCACCAACACCGTACCCAGCCCAATCCATGCATTGAACGGCTCGCCCAACACCCACACACCCAACAGCAGGGTGGACAAGGGCCCCACCATACCTGTTTGCGCGGTAAGTGCCGCGCCTATGCGCTCGATCGCCAGCATCACCATCAACACCGGCGCCACGGTGCAAGCAGTGGCGTTGAGCAAACCCCACCACCACACTTCCACAGGTATCACGGTATCGAGTGGCCGCAGCAAGGCAAATTGTGCCAAACAACAAAGACATGCTACGGACGAGGCCCAACCAACCAAACGCATCGAGCCTATGCGCTTGACCACTTCCCCGCTGAACATCAAATACAAAGCGTAACTCAGCGCACTGGCCAGCACAAACAGACTGCCCTTGACGGCGTCAGGACCCGCCAAACTCACCTCATGGCCAAACACCAGCAGCACACCCGCGTAGCTGATGGCCATGGCCAAAGCCCGCAAAGGTCGTATGCGGTGCTTGTAAATCAATGCGCTCAAAAGCAGCACCAAGGTGGGATTCAAATACAAAATCAAACGCTCCAAGCTCGCACTGATGTACTGCAAACCTAAAAAATCTAAAAAGCTGGCCAAGTAATAACCCAGCACACCCAAGGCGATGATGATGGGCGCATCGCGCCACTGCAATGGGTTGGCTTGGGCATGGGTGCTGCGCGAGGCCCACCATGCCAGCGCCACAAACATGGGCAGCGACCACAGCATGCGCACCATGATGACGGTGACCGCGTCCACGCCATAGCGGTACGACAGCTTGACGATGATGGCCTTGCCGCTGAAGGTGATGGCGCCGGCCAGCGCCAACACCACACCCATGGCATGAGGAGACAGGCGGGGTTGAACCACCTGCGAAGCAGTGTTCACCGTTTAAAAACCTGCGACCAACCCATCGCGGCGTGAATCGCTGGCCGCCACATAACCCTGCACTTTGGGGTCACCCATGCGCCAAATGAATTGGCCCGAGCCAAAGTCTTGGTAGCTGTCGTTGATGACTTCCATTTGGTGACCCAAGGCCTGCAAGCCTTTGACGGTGTGCGGGTCCATGACCGATTCGACATTGATGACCAAGCCTTCGTTGTAGCGCCATCGCGGTGCGTCACAAGCCGTTTGCGGGTTTTGTTGGTAGTCCAGCATACGCACCAAGGTTTGCACAT
>CANGPV010000048.1 GCA_947455935.1 Comamonadaceae bacterium | reverse complement strand
GCGGTGGCGCTGACGTGATGTATGGCGGCGCAGGCAACGACACCTTCATTGTGAATGCCAGCAACTTGACGGCTTTGCAAGCGGTGTTTGGTGCGGGTGGTAACACCGCACAGTTGTCCCGCGTAGACGGTGGCACAGGCTTAGACACTTTGCAAATTGCCCAATCCGGTGGCAACGTGAATCTAACCTCCATCAAAAACGTGGGTGCTGGCTCGCCCGATGGATTGAGCCGCATAGAGAGCATAGAGATCATCGACTTGGCCAGCGACACCGCTGCCAACACGCTGACCCTCACCGTTGCCGATGTGATTGACATGGCAGGTATGAACTTGTTCACCACCAGCAATACCATCGCCGTCAGCGGCACCAGTTTGGGCGCCAGCGTAGCCAAACACCAACTCATGATCACAGGTGGCGCCGAGGACTACGCCACCATTGGTGTGTCCAACTGGACCTTGTCCACCACCGTCGTCACTTACGGCACCCATGCCTACAAGGTGTACAACGCCAACAGCAGCGTGTATGCGCAGGTGCTGGTCGATCAAAACATCGTGAATGCGGGGCATGTGTTGTAGTCGTCATAGCGTCATTGCATCATTGCGAGCGAAGCGAAGCAATCCACCCACGACATAATCTCTAAAAGACTCAGGAAGCAATCTTGACCTCCCGACCCACACCCTCTAGCGCCGCGGCTGACCAACTGTTTCAGCAAAATCAATTCGGCCAAGCAGACGAGGCGTATGCCGCGCTGTTGCAAGCCGAGTCAACGCATGAATGGGCAGCCTTGCAGCACGCACGTTGTGCGGTACAGATGGGCGAGGGGCGTTTGGCCCGAGACCGTTTTGCCGCGCTGCTCAAAGCCCACCCCGACAACTTCAGCGCTTGGTTAGAGGCCGGCCATTTGTGTCGTCAGCAAAGCGCTTTCGAGCAAGCCTTGGTCAGTTACCAACGTGCCATGGTGGTTGCACCCACACGCTATGAAGCGCCTTTGGGTGCAGCCCGTTTATTAGAAGACATGGGGCGGCACGAAGAGGGGGCAGCGCTCTACCACCGAGCCAGCACCTTGGTGCCTGCCGATAAACGCCACTTCATGCACCAACGCATGGCCAAGTTTCGCCAAGAGCGGGGCGACACTTCAGCAGCGCTCGACAGCTTGCGCCAAGCCCTGTTGTGTGCCGATGCACTGACACCTGCATTGCCACTCAACGAGCGTTGTGAATTGCTGATCGACTTGGGCGAGTTGCTCTTGCGCATCAACGCACGTGAAGACGCCATGCCCGTGCTGACCCAAGCCTCGCAAGCCACTGCCGAGGCCACGCTGGTTCGCTTGGCCGAAACCTCGTTTCGCTTCAACCTGTGGCAAGAGTCCCAAGCCGTGTTGCAGCGTAACGCCGAGTTGCACCCCGACAGTGCTTCTGCTTTGTGGAACCTCGCCCACGGCTACGCTGAAACATGGGAAATGGACTTGGCCATTGCCACACTTGAGCGTGCCGAAGCCATCGCTCCTCAGCCCGGTGCAGCCTCGCTGCGTGCGTCGGTGGCGGGGCGTTTGGGTGACGCCGACACCGCCTTGGCCGCTTATGCTGAGATTGCCGAAAAAGAAGGTCCCTTGTCCAAGATGCGGTCCAGCACCGCTATGGCCTCGCTTTACAGCGATCAGCTTTCGCCCAAGGCTGTTGCCACTTTGCACCGTGAGCTGTTTGCGCCCATGGGCGATGGCGCTCGAAGCCGCGACAGTTTTGCTAACCCACGTGACGCTAACAAGCGTTTGCGTTTGGGCTTGGTCACTGCCGACTTTCACCATCAGCATCCGGTCAACATCTTCATGCAACCGGTGCTGGCCCGATGGGATGCGCAAGACATTGAGGTGACGGTGTATTTCACGGGTGTGAGTTACGACGAACAAACCTTGCTGGCCAAACGCCGCGTCAGCCAGTGGGTAGAGGTCACCACTTTGAACAATGTTCAACTGGCAAGGCGCATTGAAGAAGATGGCATCGATGTATTGATGGACTTGGCTGGCCACACCGGTATGCAGCGTATGCCCTTGTTTGCCCAACGTGCAGCGCCTGTGCAAGTCACCTTCTTGGGCTACCCAGGATCTACGGGTGTGCCCCATATGGATTGGATCGTGGCTGATTCCGTGGTTGCCCCCGAGGGCAGCGAGGCCTTGTTCTCCGAGCAGGTCATTCGTTTGCCAAACACGGTGTTTTGCTACGCGCCAGAAGAGAACTATCCCTTCCCCACGTTCTCCGATGAACACGCCAAGCGGCCGCTGACCTTTGCGTCATTCAATAACGTATCCAAACTCACGCCCCGCTCCTTGAACTTGTGGGCGCAGGTGCTGCAAGCTGTGCCCCATTCCCGCTTGATGCTCAAAGCGCCGAGCTTCAAAGACGAAGCAGCCGTCAAGGTGTTTGTCCAGCGCTTCAAGCAACTCGGTGTGGGGCTGGACCGGTTGGAGTTTCGCGGCCCTAGCAGCTTGAGCGACATGATGGCGGAGTACGCTGATGTTGACATCGCTTTGGACCCTGCCCCCTACAACGGCGGCACCACCAGCTTACAAGCGATGTGGATGGGCGTGCCGGTGCTCACCATTGAGGGGGGCCACTTTGTCTCACGCATGGGGGCGAGTTTCATGCAAGCGGCTGGTTTGCCCGAGTGGGTGGCCAAGGATGATGCCGACTTTGTGCGCCGCGCTGTGGCTTTGTCGCAAGACCGCGCTGCCTTGCTGACCCTTAAACAAGGTTTGCGCAACCGTTTGCTGGCCTTGCCTGCATGGGACATCGACGCTTATGCACAGGACTTGCAGGCGGCGGTGCGCAAGATGTGGATGGCTTCGTTGCTGCGCTCCTCGCAATGACGCTCAAATAGAGCGGCTCCGCGCAAGCGGTGGATTGCGTAAAAAATAGTTTTCAATACCTCGCATCAACGCATCAGCCAACTGGTTTTGGTAGGCGGCACTCACCAGCAAAGCTTCCTCTTCGGGGTTGCTGATGAAGGCGGTTTCTACCAACAAGCTGGGAATATCAGGTGCTTTCAACACGGCAAACCCTGCTTGCTCCACTTGGGGTTTATGCAGTTTGCCCACACGGCGAATTTGCCCCAGCATTTCATTGCCCAACTTCAAGCTGTCATTGATTTGCGCGGTGGTGCTCATGTCCAGCAAGGCTCGTTGCACATGCTGATCCTGCACCTTGATGTTCAAGCCACCAATCGCATCTGCGCCGTTTTCCTTGTTGGCCATCCACCGCGCTGCCGCACTCGACGCCGCACCTTGGCTCAATGCAAACACGCTCGCACCGCGGGCTTGCGGTGTTAAAAAGGCATCGGCATGCAAGCTAATGAACAAATCGGCTTGCACTTTTCTTGCCTTTTGCACACGCACATGCAAGGGCAAAAAGTAATCAGCGTCACGGGTTAAAAACGCACGAAGTGGCAATTCCCCACGTTTGGTTTTGAGTACCGTTTTATTGATGCGTTCTTGCAATAGTTGGGCAATTTGAAGTACCACATCTTTTTCACGTGTTCCATTAGGCCCAATGGCTCCAGGGTCTTCGCCGCCATGACCTGGGTCCAAGGCCACCACCACAAAGCGGTCAGTCATCTCAGGCGCTTTAGCAACTGGGGTTGAAGGCGCAGGGGCGGTCGGTGCTGGGGTCACCGGCGGCGAGGCCGTCATGCCCGTCGCTGGTTTTTGGTGACTGGCAACCATATCGCCTAAAGCATCTTTGCTGACGGTTGGTTTGTCGCCCATCAAGCGTTCTGCGATCAAAGCTTCCAGCGGATCAGCTTCTTGGCTGGGGTAGAGGTCCAACACCAAGCGGTGCTGAAAATTCGATTGACCTGCTTGAACTGGCGCCAGCGCAAACACCTGTGGTTTGGCAGGTTGACGCAGTTCCAACACCAAGCGAACGACGGTGGGGGTGAATTGACCAATACGTACGCCCGTGATGAAGGGGTCGTCGTTGCGAACCTTGCCTACCAGTTCACGCAACGCGGTATTGAGTTCAATGCCTTCGATATCCACGGCCAATCGGGGTGGATTTGCAACAAAGGTGTGCTGCACTTTCAGTTGCGTGTCGGACTCGATGGTGACACGGGTGTACTCGGCGGCAGGCCACACCCGCACCGCCAAAATGCTTGCCCCCCAAGACAGTTGGGCACGACCCAACAGCAACACCCAAGCAGCGGATTGGAGGATAGACCTGCGTGTGTTTAAGCGATGAGTCATGCCAGCAAATCGTTGCCGATCTCGGTATGGGCACACAAACGCACATCTCGGCTGCCGTCGGTATTGACACTCAGATGAATATCGAGGTCGGGGGTGGGCAACATGCCGAGGGCTTTTTGGGGCCACTCACACATCTTCAAACCTGTGCTGGCAAAGATGTCCCGAAAGCCAGCGTCTTCCCACTCTTGCGGATCATTGAAACGGTAAAAATCGAAATGCCAAATGGACAACACACGATCGCCTTGTCGCACTTCATACGGTTCAACCACCGCATAAGTGGGGCTTTTGATGCGATCGGTCACGCCCAAGCCTTGCAACACATAGCGGGTAAAGGTGGTTTTGCCTGCACCCAACTCGCCATGCAAACACACCAGCGCTTGCGACAGCGCGGGACACAGCGCCAAGCGCTGTGCATAGGCAGCGCTGGCTAGCTCATCGGGCCAGTGCAGGGTTTTTACAATCGGCGTTTCGTTCAAAGGGAATGTGTGTCCATCAATCAATCTGCATTGCTCGCACAACTGCGAGACTGGGGTTTGCAACTGGGATTCTCCCAAATTGGCGTAGCCCCTGTCGATCTGCGGGATGCGGAGCCGGGATTGCTGGCCTGGTTGGCCCAAGAACACCACGGCGAGATGGCGTATATGCAGCGTCACGGCCTCACCCGCGCCCGACCTGCCGAGTTGGTACCAGGTACCTTGAGCGTCATCACCGCTCGCATGGACTACCTGCCTCAAAAGAGCGATTCATCCTCAGCGGACTGGATTGACCACGAAATGCAGCGCTTGCACGACCCCACGCAAGCCGTGGTGTCCGTGTACGCCCGAGGACGGGATTACCACAAGGTCTTGCGTCAGCGCTTGCAGCAACTTGCCGACAAATTGCAGGCTGAAGTGGGTCCTGTCGGTCACCGTGTGTTCACCGATTCCGCCCCCGTGTTGGAAGCCGAGTTGGCTGTGCGCAGTGGCATAGGTTGGCGCGGCAAACATACCTTGGTCTTGCACCGTGAAGCGGGTTCGATGTTTTTTTTGGGTGAAATTTTTGTGGATATGGCGCTGGAACCCACCCCAGTGGTCAGCGAGCATTGCGGTACGTGCCACGCTTGCATCAGCGCCTGTCCCACCCAGGCCATTACCGCGCCTTACAAGTTGGATGCAAGGCGTTGTATTTCTTACCTCACTATCGAACACGCTGGCAGCATTCCTGTGGAACTGCGTCCTTTGATGGGCAACCGTATTTATGGTTGCGACGACTGCCAACTGGTATGTCCTTGGAACAAATACGCCCAACGTTCACCGTTGCTCGACTTTGACGAACGCCATGGCTTGGGCACGGCGACTTTGGTGGCCTTGTTGCAATGGGATGAGGCTGATTTTTTGCACCATACCGAGGGCAGTGCGATCCGTCGCATTGGCCATGCGAGATGGCTCAGAAACTTGGCGGTGGCCGCGGGCAACGCCTTGCGCCAGACCTTGTCCGACGATTTGCGCCAAGCCTTACAACGTTGGCAGGACCATCCCAGCGATGTTGTACGTGAGCACATCGCTTGGGCACTCTCGTCTACAAACGTCAGTCACCCGTAAGTAACGAGGGCTTTTTGACAGGGTTTTGATCCATATCAAGTGCTTGACACTTAAGTCCCTTTAGCCTCGGGGCTATGAATGCAGTTTATGGCTTACTGGATGATCCCAAGCAGTGGGGCACTTTCAGTGCTTCACTCAAATCCGAGGCATCTGACGATCACCTGTGGCAATCACAGATCGTCATTGAAGGCATGACCTGTGGCGCTTGTGCGCTCAATGTCGAGTCTGCCTTGCGCGCCGTGCCAGGGGTCAAGTCGGCCCATGTGAACGGCGCAACCCACCGCGCCAATGTGGTGTGGGCTGATAACGAAGTCAAACCATCCAATTGGTTCAGCGCCATCGACACTGCTGGCTACCACGCTGTTCCGGCACAAGACCATGCTGCCCGTCATGCCAGCACTTTGCGCTTGCGGCAAAACCTGTGGCGCTGGGCAGTTGCGGGTTTTTGCATGATGCAAGTGATGATGTACGCCTTGCCGCCGTATTTCTCTGGTCCAGATGAAATCACCCCCGATATGTTGTCCTTGCTGCGTTGGGCATCGTGGGTGCTGACCTTGCCGGTGATGTTTTTTTCCGCTGACGTATTCACCAGCGCAGCTTGGCGTGATATGCGTCAAGGCCATATCAGCATGGACCTGCCTGTGGCACTGGGCCTGTGGGTGTCCTTCATGGTCAGTACCGTCGCCATGTTCGAACCTACGGGGCTGTTTGGCGATGCAGTCTATTTCGACTCCATCACCATGTTTGTGTTCTTTTTGCTGACGGGGCGTTGGCTCGAAGCTCGCTTGCGTGAAAAAACCGCAGGCTCATTAGAGGCGCTCATCAACCGCTTGCCTGAAAGTGTGCGCCGCTTGAACGCTGACCAAGGCTTTGACACCATAGGTTTGGATGATGTGCGAACAGGCGATGTGTTGGAGGTCAGGCCGGGCGAAGTCTTCCCCGCTGATGCCACCCTCATCAGTGGCGAAACCTTGGTGGAAGAAGCCTTGTTGACAGGTGAATCTAAGCCCTTGCAACGCAGCATGGGAGAGCAGGTCTTGGCGGGTTCGCACAATGTCAGCCAAACCGTGCGTGTGCGTGTCGAGCAAACAGGGCGGTCCACCCGCTTTGCCCAAATTGTGGATTTGATGCAGAGCGCCTCCCTCCATAAACCACGTTTGGCTATCTTGGCAGACCGCATTGCCAAGCCTTTTTTACTGGCAGTGTTGTTCGCTGCAGTTTTAAGCGCTTGGTTGGCGTGGTCTGTCTCGCCCTCACATGCCTTGATGGTGGCGGTGTCGGTGCTCATCGTTACCTGCCCCTGCGCATTGACCTTGGCTACCCCCGCTGCCATGTTGTCGGCGGCGGGAACCTTGGCCAGGCAAGGCGTCTTATTGCGCGATGTGCAGACGCTGGAAACCTTGGCGCAGGTGGATACCGTGGTCTTTGACAAAACCGGCACCCTCACCAGCGACCGCTTCGAATTGAAGGCCATGTACAGCGCCGAAGGTGTGATGAACGCAGAGGACCTCGCAAGCCCATCAAGCCAACACCTGTTGGCTTTGGCAGCAGGCATGGCACAACAATCGTTTCACCCCTATTCACGTGCGGTGGTGCAGTTGGCCAAATCAATCTCTGTGGCCACAGGCTTGAGCAGTGTGAAAGAAACCGTGGGGCAGGGCATGTCGGCCAATTGGCAAAGCAATGATGCACAAAACGCTGTGCAGTCCTTGCGAATGGGGTCCTTGTCGTTTTGCCAAAGCTGGTTGGGCAATTGCCATGTTCCACCATTGGCTGCGCAGTCAGCCCAAGTGCATCTGTGTAACAACCAAGGTTGGTTGGCGTCGTTTGCGTTTCGTGAAGCACTTCGCCCTGATGCGCAAGAAACCGTTCAAGCACTGCGAGATCAAGGGCTGGAAGTGTTTCTGATGTCAGGCGATAAAGCAACTGCCGTCAAAACCGTGGCAACGCGTTTGAACTTAGCCGATGGCCAAGTGCTGGCCGAGTGCACACCGCAGGACAAACTTCAACGTGTGAAGGCTTTGCAAGCGATGGGTCGCCGTGTGGCCATGGTGGGTGATGGGTTTAACGATATGCCCGTCTTGGCCGGTGCGCATGTGTCTTTTGCTTTTGGTGAGTCAGTGCCCTTGGCACGTGCCCGTGCGGATGTGGTGGTGCAAGGTCAACACTTGCACACGATTGCCCAAACCTTGTCGCTGGCTAAGCGAACCCGCCGTGTGGTTATGCACAACCTCGTGTGGGCTGGTGTCTATAACGCTGTGTGTGTGCCTTTGGCCTTCATGGGTTATTTGCCGCCTTGGCTGGCAGGTTTGGGCATGGCGCTCAGTTCGGTGGTGGTGGTGGCCTATTCCTTGCAATTAGCGCAGCCATTGCGCTGGTCTTTGAAAGCCTGACATGGAAATTTTATTTTTACTCATCCCTTTGTCAGTCGTGTTGGTGTTGCTGATTTTGATTGGTCTGTGGTGGGCCATCGACAAGGGCCAGTTTGAACGCTTAGATGGCGAGGGTGAACGCATCCTGCGCCATGAATGAATTGAAGAGAAGAAAGGTTAGCCATGAATTCCATCACTGAAAGCACCTACAGCGATACGGTCGTTCGCCAGTTCACCCTGATGACGGTGATCTGGGGCGTGGTCGGCATGTTGGTAGGGTTGATCATTGCGGCCCAACTGGCTTGGCCTGAATTGAATTTCGGCATCCCTTGGCTCAGCTATGGGAGATTGCGCCCCTTGCATACCAATGCGGTGATTTTTGCGTTCGGCGGATGTGCTTTGTTTGCCACCAGCTACTACGTGGTGCAGCGAACGGGTCAAACCCGATTGTTTGCACCCGGCTTGGCCGCATTCACCTTTTGGGGTTGGCAAGCGGTCATCGTCGCTGCTGCCATCAGCTTGCCTTTGGGCTATACCAGTGGCAAGGAATACGCTGAACTCGAGTGGCCGATTGATATTTTGATCACCTTGGTCTGGGTGTCCTACGCCATCGTCTTCTTTGGCACCATCGTCAAACGCAAAGTCAGCCACATTTATGTCGCTAACTGGTTTTATGGTGCATTTATCCTGACAGTGGCTGTGCTGCATTTGGTCAACAGTGCAGCTGTACCTGCGGGATGGATGAAGTCTTACTCTGCCTATGCAGGTGTGCAAGACGCCATGGTGCAGTGGTGGTACGGCCATAACGCCGTGGGCTTTTTCTTGACAGCAGGTTTCTTGGGAATGATGTATTACTTCATCCCCAAACAAGCCGAGCGTCCTGTGTACTCCTACCGCTTGTCGATTGTTCACTTCTGGGCTTTGATCTTCACTTATATGTGGGCGGGCCCCCACCATTTGCACTACACCGCTTTGCCTGACTGGACACAGTCGCTGGGCATGGTTTTTTCACTTATTTTGTTGGCGCCCAGCTGGGGCGGCATGATTAACGGCATCATGACTTTATCGGGCGCTTGGCACAAATTGCGTGACGATCCTGTGCTGCGTTTCATGATCGTGTCCTTGTCTTTTTACGGCATGAGCACCTTTGAAGGTCCCATGATGTCCATCAAGACTGTCAATGCTTTGTCGCATTACACCGACTGGACTGTAGGCCATGTGCATTCAGGCGCTTTGGGTTGGGTGGGCTTGGTCTCCATGGGCGCGGTGTATTTCTTGGTGCCACGTTTGTTTGGCCAGAAAAAAATGCACAGCGTACCTGCCATCGAGTTGCATTTTTGGACAGCCACCATTGGCATTGTTTTATACATCAGCGCCATGTGGATTGCGGGGGTGATGCAAGGCTTGATGTGGCGAGCCATCAATGAAGACGGCACGCTCACCTACACCTTTGTGGAAAGCGTGAAAGCCACTTACCCCTACTACGTGGTTCGGGTGGTAGGCGGTGCGCTGTATTTATTTGGCATGTTGGTGATGTTGTGGAACGTGATGATGACCGCTGTGAAAGGCAAGGTCATCGCCATCCCCGTACCCGCTGTAGTGGTTCACGCCTAAGGAGTTACAAGAATGTCTGATCAAAAACCCCAAGGCTTTAGCCACGAAAAAATTGAAACCCACAGCTTTTTGATGGTGGTGCTGATTGTGTTGGTCATCGCTTTTGGTGGCTTGGTGGAAATCGTGCCACTGTTTTTCCAAAGTTCCACCACCCAACCCTTGGAGGGCGTCAAGCCTTTGCCAGCGCTTGAGTTAGCGGGACGAGATATCTATGTGCGTGAGGGTTGCTACAACTGTCATTCGCAAATGATTCGTCCTTTCCGCTCTGAAACATTGCGTTATGGCCATTACTCCGTGGCGGGTGAGTTTGTATATGACCACCCCTTCCAGTGGGGCAGCAAACGCACAGGACCCGATTTGCACCGCGTAGGCGGCAAGTACAGCGATGACTGGCACCACATCCATTTGGTCAACCCACGCGACTTGGTTCCTGAATCGAATATGCCTGCTTACCCTTGGCTTGAAAAAGACCTGGTGGATGCGCAAGCCTTGCCCAACCACTTGAAGGCTTTACGCGTAGTCGGTGTGCCTTATACCGATCAAGACATCGCAGGTGCCACTGAAGCAGTGCAAGGCAAAACAGAGTTGCAAGCTTTGACGGCTTACTTGCAAGGCCTAGGCCGCGCATTGAAATAAGGACTCAGCATGGACATCACGACATTACGTATCGCCACCACGGTGGTGGGCTTTCTCTGTTTTCTGGGCATTGTGCTGTGGGTGTTTGATCGACAAAAAACCAAACGCTTTGAAGAAGCAGCCCAGTTACCTTTTTTGGATGAATAAGGATTGCCATGAGTGACTTCACAGGATCATTTTGGTCGAGCTACATCACCATCATCAGCATCGTGGGCATATTGGCGTGCTTGGTGTTGCTGTGGGTGACGGCTCGCAAGAAAAATACAGGACACGCAGACAACACCACAGGCCATGTGTGGGACGAAGATTTGCGTGAGATGAACAACCCCTTGCCCCTGTGGTGGGTGGGCTTGTTTGTTATTACCATCATTTTTGGCTTGTCGTACCTGTGGCTATACCCCGGTTTAGGCACCTACAAGGGCAGTTTGGGATGGTCTTCCAAAGCCGAGTACGACACCGAAATTGCACAAACCAATGCACAACTGGCGTCTCTGTATCAGCGTTTTGATGCCATGCCCGTCGAAGAACTGGCGTTCAATGAAGAAGGCCACGCGATTGGCGAGCATTTGTTCATGAACAATTGTGCGCAGTGCCATGGCTCAGATGCTCGCGGCTCCAAAGGTTTTCCCAACTTGACCGATGGCGATTGGTTGTACGGCGGCACACCTGAAAAAATCAAGGAAAGCATCACCCTGGGTCGCTTAGGTCAAATGCCCACCATGGCTGCTGCCGTAGGTTCTGCCGAGGATATTCAAAACCTGGCTAACTATGTATTGAGCCTCTCTGGCAGTCCTCACGATTCTTTGAAGGCAGGTTTTGGTAAACCGAAGTTTGGTGTGTGTGCGTCGTGTCATGGTATGGATGGCAAAGGCAACCAGACCATGGGTGCGCCCAATCTCACAGATAAAACGTGGCTACATGGTTGGGGTGAAGGCGCTATTGTGGCGATGATTCAAAACGGCAAGATCAACCAAATGCCTGCCCAAAAGGACCGTCTCACCCCTTCGCAAATTCATGCGTTAACAGCCTACGTATGGTCACTTTCTCACCACCAAGATGGCCCAGCAAAACCCTGAGTTTCTCTATGCATCCATGCCAAAGATATACCCCCGTGCGGTGCATGGGGTGTTTGCCTATTGGCGGTGGCTAGGCGTTTTCATCACGCAACTGGTGTTTTATGGATTGCCTTGGGTGGAGTGGGGGCAACGACAAGCGGTGTTGTTTGATTTGCAAGCCAAGCGTTTTTATGTGTTTGGTTTGGTGTTCTATCCCCAGGATTTTATTTACTTAACCGGTATGCTGATTGTGGCGGCCTTGTCGCTGTTTTTGTTCACTGCGGTTGCAGGGCGTTTGTGGTGTGGCTATGCCTGTCCTCAAACGGTCTACAGCGAAATATTCATGTGGATAGAGCGCAAGGTTGAAGGTGACCGAGGTGCACGTATGCACTTGGATGAAGGCAGCTTCTCACTGGAAAAACTGGTGAAGAAGACCTACAAGCATATTGTGTGGTTAGGTTTTTCTATTTGGACAGGGTTCACTTTCGTCGGGTATTTCACGCCTATACATAGCCTTGGCATGGAGTTTCTACAGACACGCATGGGCTCATGGGAAGTGTTTTGGGTGTTCTTCTATGGCTTTGCCACCTATGGCAACGCGGGCTTCATGCGTGAGCAGGTGTGCAAATACATGTGCCCCTATGCGCGGTTTCAAAGCGCCATGTTTGACCACGACACCTTGATCGTCACCTATGACAGCGAACGGGGTGAGCCTCGTGGCTCACGTTCACGCCAAGTCGCATTGAATCAATCAGGCCTGGGTGCCTGTGTCGATTGCAGTTTGTGTGTACAAGTCTGTCCAACGGGAATTGATATCCGACAAGGTCTGCAGTACGAGTGCATTGGTTGCGGCGCTTGTGCCGATGTGTGCGATGGTGTGATGGACAAAATGGGCTACGACAAAGGCTTGGTGCGCTACACCACCCAAAATGCTTTGGTGAACCATTGGGATACTGCAACCATGGTCAAACGGATATTTCGCCCACGGGTTTTGGTTTACACAGCAATTTTGTGGGCCTTGATTTTTGCTTTGGGTGTCAGTCTGTGGTTGCGTACACCCATGAAGGTGGATGTGTTGCGTGACCGTGGCACCTTGGCGCGCATCACGTCTGAGGGTCATTTAGAAAATGTTTACCGCTTGCAAATCATGAATGCCACTGAAGTGGAGCAGCATATGCATATCAAGGTCAGAGGCGCTGCTGGTTTAGCCATCACGTCGGGCACCACTGCCGATGTGCTGCCTGCCCAATCACGTTGGGCGGTGGTGGATGTGTCTTTGCCCTATGAGGCACTTCCCCCAGGTTCACACAAAATTTGGTTTGATATCAGCAACGATCAAGGCAATGTCAACATCACCGAAGCATCCGTGTTTGTTGTCCCCCACTGATCACTATGAGGAGCACTGTCATGTCCCATCCATCAAATGCAAGCCCTTGGTGGTCTTACGGCCATGTTTGGTTGGTTATCTCAGGACCTTTACTGGTGGTTGTAGCCAGTTTTATTTCTGCGTTTGTTGCCTTTCAAGGCAACGACACGGTCTTGCAAGCCAAAGATGAGTCCGAAATTGCTGCGTTGCGTGCTTTGCAGTCAACAAGCAACCGCAATTTGGTGCCCGCCATTCAAGCTCGCAACCATGCGGCTACACCCGAAGGAACGACTCTGAAAAAGCAACCCTGAGGCTTATTCGCAGTGGGCAGCGTTGACAATCAATTTCAACGCTTCCGCATTCAGAATATGCAGGTTTTTCTGTTTGACCTCCACAATGCCGTCCTCTTGGAATTTAGAAAACGTTCGACTGACGGTTTCAAGCTTAAGCCCTAAATAGCTGCCGATTTCTTCCCGTGTCATGCGCAGCACCAACTCGGACTGCGAAAACCCTCGGGCGTGCAGTCGTTGGGTGAGGTTGAGCAAAAAGGCGGCTACCCTTTCTTCTGCTCGCATACTTCCCAAAAGCAGCATCACCCCGTGCTCTCGCACAATTTCACGGCTCATGATTTTGTGCACATGGTGTTGCAAGGCGTTAATTTCACGTGAAAGTTCTTCAATGCGATCAAAAGGCATGATGCAGACCTCGGCATCTTCCAAGGCCAAAGCGTCGCAGGTGTGGCGGTCACTCACGATACCGTCCAGCCCCATGATTTCTCCGGCCATTTGAAACCCCGTGACCTGTTCTCGTCCATCGGTGCTGCTGACGCTGGTTTTAAAGAAGCCAGTACGAATGGCGTAAAGGGCATGAAAACTGTCGCCATTGCGGAACAGCTGCTCGCCACGTTTGACACGTTTGCGTTTTTGAATGATGTTTTCTATGCGGTCAAGGTCGTTGACGCTTAAGTCAACTGGCATACATAACTCGCGTAAATTGCAGTTAGAGCATGCGGCTTTAATTGTTTCAGTATCCATAACTTCTGATGATTTCTCTGAGTTTGCGCTGAATCCGTGTTTTATTGATTCAGCGCAAATCTTGCAAAGGGAACATGAGACATATTATGGACTCTTATCAGTATGAATCCATGATTATTTCTACCGAACTGCTGCAACGCTTTGATGTCCCCGGACCTCGGTACACCTCATACCCAACGGCCGACCGCTTTGTGGAAGCATTTGGCGAAACCCAGTATGTCGACGCTTTGCGCCAAAGAGGCCACAGCGCCAGAAGCCATGCCTTTCCACTTTCTGTGTATGTGCATATCCCGTTTTGTGCATCTTTGTGCTATTACTGCGCTTGCAACAAGATCATTACCCGTCAGTATGACCGCGCGTTGAGTTACCTCGATTCCTTGCGGCAAGAGGTTTCCTTGCTCGCACCTTACCTGGGTGAAGCCAATAAGGTGTCCCAACTGCATCTAGGGGGAGGAACACCTACCTATTTGCGTGACCCCGAACTTAAAGCCTTGATGAAAATGCTGGGAGAAACCTTTCGCTGGCAAGACAGCGGGGAATATTCTGTCGAAGTCGATCCGCGCACAGTCGATGCACAACGTTTGGAAACGCTCAAGGAGCTGGGCTTTAACCGATTGAGCTTAGGGGTACAAGATTTTGATGCCATGGTGCAACAGGCGGTTCACCGCGAACAGTCATTCGAGCAAGTGCAAACCTTGATGCAGCATTCCAAAACTTTGGGCTTTAACTCGGTCAATTTGGATTTGATTTATGGCTTACCCAAGCAAACTGTATCTTCTTGGGAAGTGACCATGCGAAGCATTGTGCAATTGCGGCCTGAACGCATTGCTTTGTATGCCTACGCACATTTACCTGCTCGGTTTAAACCACAACGGCATATTCACGCAGACGATATTCCCACTGCACATATGAAAACCGCCATGCTGACCATGGCACTTGAGCAACTTCAAGCAGCGGGTTATGTCTACATTGGCATGGACCATTTTGCTTTGCCAGCAGATGCCTTGGCCATTGCCAAGCGCCAAGGGCGTTTGCATCGCAATTTTCAAGGCTACACCACCCAACCCGATTGCGACTTGATTGGCCTGGGTGTGTCGTCTATCGGTAATATCGGTCCAACTTACCAGCAAAATACGAAGTCACTCGCCGACTACCAAGATATATTGGCCCAAGGTCGTTTGCCAGTTGAGCGTGGTATTGCGCTCACACGGGACGATTTACTTCGTCGCAACATCATCATGGCCATCATGTGTCAAGGCCATGTGAATTTCGAATCCGTCGAGTTATCACACCTGATCGATTTCAAACAGTACTTCCGTGCT
>CANGPV010000047.1 GCA_947455935.1 Comamonadaceae bacterium | reverse complement strand
CTTCATTCACATCTCATCGGGTGGCATTGCGCCCCAACAAAAAATCAGCATTGGCCCAGGCTACCAAGTACCTTTTGCCCACCATGTGCGACAAAAAACACAGATGCCCACCATTGCGGTGGGACTCATCACACAGCCTGAACAAGCTGAAGAGGTTGTGGTGAAAGGCGAAGCCGATCTGGTGGCTTTGGGTCGCAGCTTTTTGTACAAACCTCGCTGGGGCTGGGAAGCCGCCGCCGCTCTTGGCGGACAAGTTCAGGCCACCCAGCAATACTGGCGCAGCCTGCCCAAAGAAGCCAACGGTATTTTTGGCGATGCCAAGATAGGTATGCGCTAAGACGTCTTGCCTTTTAGGCCGTCCATCACCGTGGGGTATTTCAATCGCAGGCGCAACTCTTGCGTCATACGGTCTGCACGTATGCGACGTGATTCGTTTAAAAAACTCATCACCATAGGTGATAACTGTGTTTGCGCTTCTTCTCGGGTGATGCGTGGTGGTTTAGCCAGTCCCCACATCGCAGCCACACTGTCCATGTAGTCACCCATTTTCATGTCCGACTGATCACAGACATTCATGGCACGCAAAGGTTGGCCTCGCCACATGGCCAAAACCGTGGCACGTGCCAAATCATCGGCGTGGATGTGGTTGGTATACACATCTTGAGACGCATGCAGCACGGGAGTAGCACGCAGCAAACGCTCTCGTGGTGTTCCTCCTTCCCGGTCCATGGCATAAATGCCAGGAATACGCAGAACCTGTGTTCTGGGGAAGCCGCTTTTGCCCAAAAAATTGACCCAGTCTTGGGCATCTACGCGCCGTTGCGCCCTGGCAGTATGCGGGTTTAATCGACGCGCCTCATCAATCCATGCACCATCGCAATCGCCATACACGCCAGTGGTCGAACCATAGACCATCGCGCAGGGCAAACTGCGCAAGCGCAGCGCCAACACCAAGGCACGGGTACGCGGGTCGGCATGGCCTTCAAGCGGCGGGGGAGCCATATGAACCACATGGGTGGCAATACCGGCCAAGCGACGCAAAGTATCTGGCGCATCCAAATCACCTTGCAAAGCGGTGATGCCTTGGCCTTGCAAGGCGGTCAATTTGTTGGATGAACGGGTCAAAGCAAAAACACGGCTGGATGATCGCAGCAAGCCTGCGACACGGGCACCCACATCCCCATAACCCACGATCAATACACGGGGTCGGCGGAACCGAGCGGGCAAGGCGCCCAAGGGGGATTGGATTGAGGGCAAAATCAGCGCTTTCTTAATTCTGTGTTTTCCAAGGATAACAAGCATGGCTTTTCAGATTGTGGTGCAACCCAGCGGACGCAGCTTCACGGTGGAGGGTGATGAAACTGTGCTCTCTGCTGGCATTCGCCAAGGCTTGAACATGCCTTATGGCTGCAAAGACGGGGCATGTGGTTCTTGCAAGTGCAAAAAAATCAGTGGTGATGTGCAACTGGGTACTTACCAAACCAAAGCGCTGAGTGACGAAGAGCGCGCCCAAGGTTGGGTGTTAACTTGCTGCGCCACAGCTTTGTCGGATGTGGTGTTGGAGTCCAAACAAGTCACCTCGGCCGACGCCTTTCCCATCAAAAAAATGCCTGTTCGAGTAGCTGCTTTGGACAAAGTCTCCAGCGACGTCATGCGTGTCACGCTGCAACTGCCAACCACCGAGTTGATGCAATTCCATGCGGGTCAGTATGTAGAGTTTTTGCTGCGCGATGGCTCTCGCCGCGCTTATTCCATGGCGAATGCTCCGCATACTTTGGCTGCTGACGCTCCCAAAATCGAACTGCACATCCGGCATATGCCGGGAGGTAAATTCACCGACCATGTGTTTGGTGCGATGAAAGAAAAAGACATCCAACGGGTTGAAGGACCCCATGGCAGCTTTTACTTGCGCGAAGACAGTGATGCACCCATTGTGCTGCTGGCCTCGGGTACAGGGTTTGCGCCCATCAAAGCTTTGATGGAACACATGCAACACAAAGGCATCACACGACCCACACGTTTGTACTGGGGTGGCCGCAGACCTGCAGATTTGTATCTCAACGACTGGGTATTGACCCAACTGCCTTTGATGCCCCATCTGCACTACATCCCCGTGGTGTCTGACGCTTTGCCGGAGGACGCTTGGACGGGTCGAACTGGCTTTGTACACAGCGCGGTGCTGCAAGACACCCCCGACTTGGCGGGGTATCAGGTGTATGCCTGCGGTGCACCCATCGTGGTGGACTCAGCCCAACGTGACTATGTTGCGCATGGCTTGTCGCCTGACGAGTTTTATGCCGACGCCTTCACCAGTGAAGCCGACAAAGCCAGCGCTTAAGTTTTGCGGGCCTGCTGGTTTTTCTCACGCAAAGCCCGCATTTTTTCAGCGATCTTGATTTCCAAACCTCGCTCTACAGGTTCATACAAGGTGGGTGGCGTCATGCCCTCGGGCCAGTAGTTTTCGCCAGCGGCAAACGCATCGGGTTCATCGTGGGCATAGCGATAGGCTTTGCCGTAGTCCAGGTCTTTCATCAAGGCGGTCGGGGCATTGCGCAGGTGCAGCGGTACCGGGCGGGTGCCATCGGCCTTGATGAGTTTGCGCACGCTGTTGTAGGCCTTGTAAACCGCGTTGGACTTGGGTGCCACCGCCAAATACACAATGCATTCGGCCAAGGCCAACTCGCCCTCGGGTGAGCCCAAGCGCTCGTAAACCTCAGCCGCATCCAAGGCCAAGCGCAGCGCACGCGGGTCGGCCAAGCCAATGTCTTCGGCGGCCATGCGGATCATGCGCCGCGCCATGTACTTGGGCTCGGCCCCGCCATCGAGCATGCGCACCAACCAATACAACGCCGCATCTGGATCCGAGCCACGCACCGATTTGTGCAAGGCACTGATGGTGTCGTAAAACTGCTCGCCACCCTTGTCGTAGCGGCGCATGCGCTCGCCCAACACTTTCATCAACCACGCATCACTCACTTGCGACAGCTTTTCGTGCTGGGCCGCCACCGCCAAGGTTTCCAAGGTATTGAGCAAGCGCCGCGCATCGCCATCGGCATAGGCAATCAAGCGCGCTTGGGCGTCCGCGTCCAAGGCCGGCACAGCTTGGATGGCGTGGGCTTTGTCGATGATGTGCGCCAAATCAATTTCTGACAAAGGCTGCAACACATACACCGCGGCCCGCGACAACAGGGCAGAGTTGACTTCGAACGAGGGATTTTCGGTGGTCGCGCCAATGAAGGTGAACAGACCCGACTCGACGTGCGGCAAAAACGCGTCTTGCTGGCTTTTGTTAAAGCGGTGAACCTCATCGACAAACACAATGGTGCGGCGCTTTTCCAGCCCGTCACGTGCTGCCAGCGCCGTGTCCACCGCTTCACGGATTTCTTTCACGCCGCCCAACACCGCGCTGATGGCCAAGAACTGTGCATCAAAAGCATCAGCCATCAACCGTGCGATGGTGGTTTTGCCCACCCCCGGCGGCCCCCACAGAATGCAGCTATGCGGCTGGCCCGATTCAAATGCCACCCGCAGGGCCATGCCCTCGCCCAACACCTGCTGCTGACCAATCACCTCACCCAAGGTTCGGGGGCGCAGGCGTTCGGCCAACGGCGTATGAGCGTTCAAGGCCGTACCACGTCCGCACCTTTGGGCGGAACAAAGCTGAATTGCGCAGGGCTGAGATTGCTGGGATTAACTTCGGTGCGCTCAAAACGAATAAGTGAACGGTTTCCAAAGGCATCGACGATATCGAGCTGACTCAGAGTAACTTGCGCCGCCTCAACCCGCAAACCGATGCGCACGGTTCGCAAGCTGGCATCTTTGATTTTGGGTATGGCCTCTACCCAATCCATGCCATCTTCTGAGGACGCTGCTTTCAAAGTGAATTCTTTACCCAAAGTGGCCAAATCTTGCGCAGATGCAATCAGCGCCGCAGGTGTGCTACCAAGAGTTTGGGCTTGGTTACGCACCGTGACTTGGTTCAAATCTGCATCAAACAACCACAACTGCTGCCCATCGGCGACGATGTTTTGCACATAAGGCTTGCTGTAATCAAAGCGAAACACATGGGGCCGAATGAAAGCAAACACGCCCGAGGAAGTTTTGGGCTTGACAGGTCGCCCTTCTTTGGCCGGTGCGGAGACCACTTGCACAAAGTCGGAGCGAAAGCTGCGCGTGCTTTTTAAAAATTGCGCCAAGCTATCCAAACTGTCGGCATACACGCCCCCCGCACTCAGGGCCAACAGCCACATCCCTACAAAGCGTTGAACCGTTTTCATTCTGAACGTGTGGGTACCAAAATTTCGCGCTGACCATTGGTGCTCATGGCACTGACCAAGCCGGCTTTTTCCATGTCCTCCACCAGTCGGGCTGCACGGTTATAGCCAATTTTCAAATGGCGTTGCACCAAGGAGATACTGGCCTTGCGGTTTTTCAACACCACCTCTACCGCTTGGTCATAGAGCGGGTCTTTTTCACCAGCGACATCGCCAAACAGGTCGGGACCTTCTGAGCCGCCATCCACCGTGCCACCTTCGAGAACGCCTTCGATGTAATTGGGCTCACCCTGAGTTTTCAAGTAGCTGACCACACGGTGAACCTCATCGTCACTGACAAATGCGCCATGCACGCGTATGGGAAAACCCGTGCCGCTAGGCAAGTACAACATATCACCCATGCCCAGCAATGCTTCAGCGCCCATTTGATCGAGGATGGTTCGGCTGTCGATTTTGCTGCTCACTTGGAAAGCGATACGCGTAGGAATATTGGCTTTGATCAATCCCGTGATCACATCTACGCTGGGACGTTGCGTAGCCAAAATCAAGTGAATACCTGCAGCGCGGGCTTTTTGCGCCAAACGCGCAATCAGCTCTTCAATCTTCTTGCCCACCACCATCATCAGATCGGCCAACTCATCGATCACCACCACGATGTGGGGCAAACGATCAAGGGGCTCAGGTTCGTCAGGCGTCAAGCTGAATGGATTGGTTAAGGCGTGACCTTGCTCTTTGGCTTCATCGAGTTTGTGGTTGTAGCCAGCCAAGTTGCGCACACCCAACTTACTCATCAGTTTGTAGCGGCGCTCCATTTCACCCACGCACCAGTTCAAACCGTGAGCGGCTTGCTTCATGTCGGTCACCACAGGCGCCAACAAATGCGGTATGCCTTCATAGACCGACATCTCAAGCATCTTGGGGTCGATCATCAGCATACGCACATCGCGTGCTTCGGCTTTGTAGAGCAGCGACAAAATCATGGCGTTGATACCGACAGACTTGCCCGAACCGGTGGTGCCAGCGACCAAGACATGTGGCATCTTGGCCAAATCAGCCACCACAGGGTTGCCGCCAATGTCTTTGCCCAGGCCCATGGTGAGCATGGACTTGGCTTCGTTGTACACCGATGAGCCCAAGATTTCGCTCAAGCGTATGGTTTGTCGTTTGCTATTGGGCAACTCCAAAGCCATGAAGTTCTTACCCGGTATGGTTTCAACCACGCGAATCGACACCATGCTGAGGGAGCGTGCCAAGTCTTTGGCCAAATTCACAACCTGCGAGCCTTTAACGCCTGTGGCAGGTTCGATTTCATAACGAGTCACCACGGGACCAGGCGCGGCAGCCAACACCTTGACCTCCACGCCAAAGTCACGCAGTTTTTTCTCTATCAATCGGCTGGTGAACTCAATCGTTTCTGCATCCACAGGGTCTAGCTTGACTTGTGAGGCGTCAAGCAACTCAACCTGCGGCAAGCGGGAATCGGGCAAATCATTGAACAAGGGCTTTTGCCGTTCACGTGCGACCCGCTCACTTTTGGGAGGTGCGGGCTCGGGCTCCACCACAATTCGAACGGGGTGCAGGGGAATGTCGGCGTTTTCATCACGCTCCCACACCATGTCTTTTTCACGTGCACGTGCGGCTGCTTCGCCCATTGCCAAGTCTTGCGCTAATTCACGCTTCTCACGTTGCTGCTCAATAAAACCATCAATGGCTGCCCCCATTTTTTCGGCCAGTTGTATCCATGAAAAACGAAACACCCACGACAAACCAATGACCATGAAGACAATGAACACCAAACCCGAGCCGTTAAAGCCTAGCCATTTATCAGCAAAACCACCTACCAAGTAACCGACGATGCCACCTGCATGGTGACCGGGCAATTGCGTTTCAAAACGGTAAAGTCGCGTGAATTCCAAACCAGTACTTGAGAGCAGCAACATCGCCAAGCCGCTCCAAAAAGCCCAGCGGCTTAGTCGCCACATATGTACTTCGGGCGTCGCGTCTTCTTCGTTTCGCAAACGATTGGCCAGTGCAGACAACCAACTGACCAAACCGGCTAAGTAGCACCAAAACACGGAATAACCCAACAAGAAGAAGGACAGATCGCTGATGGCTGCGCCTATCCTGCCGCCCCAGTTGCGTATGGTCGGATTGGACCCCGAGGTGGTCCATGCTGGGTCAAGTGCAGAATGGCTGACGATGGCAAGCAACCAAAACAGCAACACCACCAAGCCCACGGCTAAGGCGATCTCTTGAAGAAACCGCTGCCAGCCCGTCATTTCGGCAGGTTTTTCACGGGTGTTGTTGAGTGTGTGTAATGAGTAAGTCATGACAGAACCTAAGCTTAACAGGCGCTTGCCAGCAAGCCAACGCAGCAAGCCCTAAAATTATCTCTTTCCGTGATGCAGCACATACCCACGCTTTTGCCTCAAAGACACACACCTCATGACCTCCCCCCAACACAGCAAAGTACTTATTTTGGGCTCCGGCCCTGCCGGCTACACCGCCGCCGTTTACGCCGCTCGCGCTAACCTCAAGCCCACGCTCATCACCGGCATGGCCCAAGGCGGTCAACTCATGACCACCACCGAGGTGGACAACTGGCCGGCCGATGTACACGGCGTACAAGGCCCCGACCTGATGCAGCGTTTTTTGGAACACGCCGAGCGCTTTAACACCCAGATGGTGTTTGATCACATTAACAAGGTGGATTTTTCAAAACGTCCTTTCACCTTGATCGGTGACAGCGGCACCTACACCTGTGACGCCCTCATCATCGCCACGGGTGCGTCTGCCAAATACCTTGGACTGCCCTCCGAGCAAACC
This sequence comes from Comamonadaceae bacterium, assembly GCA_947455935.1. Lineage (GTDB taxonomy): Bacteria > Pseudomonadota > Gammaproteobacteria > Burkholderiales > Burkholderiaceae_C > Limnohabitans. The sequence continues at coordinate 8,333 of CANGPV010000047.1, read as the reverse complement.
TTCATGGGCCGTGGTGTGTCAGGTTGCGCCACCTGCGATGGTTTTTTCTACCGCGACCAAGTGTGCTGCGTGGTCGGCGGGGGTAACACCGCAGTAGAAGAAGCGCTCTACCTCTCCAATATTGCGACCAAAGTGCATTTGATTCACCGCCGCGATAAATTCAAAGCCGAAGCCATCATGATTGATAAACTGATGGACAAAGTTCAAGCAGGCAAGATTGTGTTGGAGGTCCACAGCGTGTTGGACGAAGTTTTGGGAGACGCCTCCGGTGTCACAGGTGTTCGATTGAAAAGCACTTTAGACAGCAGCACCCGCGATTTGGCGGTACACGGCTGCTTTATTGCCATTGGCCACCAGCCCAACACTGGCATTTTTGAAGGCCAACTGGCCATGAAAGACGGCTACATCATCACCCAAAGCGGCTTGCAAGGCATGGCCACCCAAACCAGTGTGCCTGGGATTTTTGCCGCTGGCGACGTGCAAGACCATGTGTATCGACAAGCCATCACCAGCGCTGGCACGGGTTGTATGGCCGCCTTGGACGCGCAGCGCTTTTTAGAGCAATAAAGGGCAGTTTCAGCGCTGATTGGCTTTCAGGCTATAATTTTCGGCTCTGTGGATAACATCCAGGGGATACCGCCCCCCTATCTGGCGAGGTCAAGTTTGACAAGCGTTGAAGCTTTCAATCTGTGTTTACAAGGAGTGTCTCTATGGCACGTGTATGTGAAGTTACGGGCAAAGGCCCCATGGTTGGGAACAATGTTTCCCATGCCAACAATAAAACCAAGCGTCGTTTCATGCCCAATTTGCAGTACCGTCGTTTCTGGGTGGAAACCGAGAACCGTTGGGTGCGTTTACGCGTTTCCAGCGCTGCGTTGCGTTTGATCGACAAAAAAGGCATTGACGTTGTGCTCGCAGACATGCGCGCTCGCGGTCAAGCTTAATTTTTCACCGACTTCGAAAGGACTTCATCATGGCTTCCAAAGGCGGACGCGAAAAAATCAAGCTTGAATCAACTGCTGGCACCGGTCACTTCTACACCACCAGCAAAAACAAAAAAACCATGCCTGAAAAAATGTCGATCATGAAATTCGACCCCAAGGCACGCAAGCATGTGGAATATAAAGAGATCAAACTCAAGTAATTACCGCTGCTTCCAACAAAAAACCCGCCTAGGCGGGTTTTTTGTTTTGGGTGCCTCTATCAACGTCGCCAACGGTAATAACCCAGGCCCAAACTGAAGGTGAAGGGAAAGGGGTTGCTGTAGTAATAAGGGGGCGAATAAGGCATGACATACACAGGATTACTTAACACCTGCGGTGGATTTTGTATGTAAATGACCTGCGGGGTTGGTGGTAAAGGTGGGGCAAGCGTTGAAGCTGAATAAGTGGGCGTGATTTGCAGTGTGACGTAAGGGCCTGGGTCGTTGGGCATTTGAACCGTGTACTGTTTACCTGCATATTCATACACCACATTGAACATGGTGACCATGATCACTTCGCCATTGCTGTTCAAAGTATTTGATGGCGACAAGGTGGGGGTGCTGGCGATGACACGGGCTTGCTCTTGCGACCAAGCGCTGCTGACAAGTAAAAGGGAGGCACACAACAAAAGCCGTATGGTGGATAAAGGGTACATAGCGTATAAAAAAAGAGCTGCAACTTTGGCCCTGATTCTCAGGGCGATCAAGCCGGATGGCAAGCCCTGAAAATCAGCGGTCAAAGTTTGTCGTACTTATTTAACGACAGCAGTGGCAGGTGCGTGAGCAGCTGGCGCGATTTTCTTCTTGGACACTTTAGAAGCTTTGTGCTTTTTATCGGTCACGGCAGCTTTAACGGCTTCAGGCGCAGCCGTAGGCGAGCTGGGTGCAGGCGTGGGAGAAGCAGCAAACACACTGGCAGCAAATGCACTGGCGATGAGGGAGGCTAAAACTTTTTTCATGGATATTCCTAAGGTTGGTTTGAACATGCTCCAAAACTTTGGAGTGCATCTTCAACGCCAAGCAGCTCAAGCATGTTGACCTGAAAAAACATTTATTTAGGTCAACCAAACCCCAGTTATCTCGTTGATGCGCGACGCATCAAGTCAGCAGCCTTCTCCGCCAACATGATGGTGGGGGCATTGGTATTGCCACTCACCAAGGTGGGCATGACCGAGGCGTCAATCACGCGCAAACCCGATACCCCTTTCACCCGCAACTGTGGGTCCACCACGGCCATGGGGTCGCTGATTGCGCCCATCTTGCAAGTGCCTACGGGGTGGTAAATCGTGTCGGCACGTTGTCGGATATAGGAAGCCCATTGCTCGTCAGTTTGAATATCAGCCGTGTCGATTTCCTGTCCACGGTAAGCGCTGAGGGCTGGGGCTTGCATGATGCTGCGCAGTTGTTTGACACCCTCAACCATCAAGGTCATGTCCCTGGTATCGCTGAGAAAATTGGGATCTATCCTTGGAGCATCTAAAGGGTCAGTGCTTTGCAAGCTCACCTTACCGCGCGAATAGGGTCTGAGCACACACACATGACACGAATAGCCATAGCCCCAGTGCAAGCGTCTGGCATGGTCTTCAACCCGTGCCACCACAAAGTGAAACTGTATATCGGGTCTAGAGGCATCGGGCGCACAACGCACAAAAGCACCAGCCTCTGCATAGGGTGTGGCTACCATTCCTGTGCCGTCTTTACGCCACTGCTGAATCCCCTTGAGCAGGGCCCATGTCGCTGCAGGCGCAATGCCCAGCACATCGTTACGCAATGAGCGGTAAGCCAAGGTGACATCCAAATGGTCTTGCAAATTGACACCGACACCGGGCGAATCGTGTTTGACCTCTATCCCCATAGCTTGCAATTGCGCTGCAGGGCCTATGCCGCTGAGCATCAATAACTGGGGTGATTGAAAAGCCCCAGCGCTCAACACGACCTCAGCCTTGGCATGAACCTCTAAAGACTGCGTGCCACGCTGGTACCGCACACCCTTCACATGCTGTTTGTCCCACAGCAGTGCGCTGGCGTGGGCACCTGTGATGACGGTCAGGTTAGGACGTTGGGCCATGATGGGATGCAAATAGCCTGCAGCTGCAGAGCAACGCTCACCATTGCGTTGGTCGTCCCAGAACTGCGTCACCTGGTGCAATCCCACACCTTCTTGCTCAGGTCCGTTGAAATCCTCGTTCAATGCAATGCCACACTGCTGAGCTGCAGCAACCCAAGCCGCAGATACAGGGCGGGGTGACTGCTGGAACGCCACTGACAAAGGACCGCCAGTGCCGTGCCAAGCGTTGTTGCCGCGTTGGTTATTTTCAGCACGTTTGAAATAATGAAGTACATCGTCAAAGCCCCAGCCCTCACAACCTGCATCGCGCCAAGCGTCGTAGTCTTCACGTTGTCCCCGCACATACAACATGGCATTGATGGCGCTTGACCCTCCCAAAGCTTTGCCGCGTGGTTGGTAACCACGACGACCATTCAATCCCACTTGGGGTGTGGTTTCAAATGCCCAGTTGTTGATTTTGAGAGGCTTGCCCGGCAGCATAAGAGCTGCTGCCATGGGGGCGCGTATGAGCACATCTCGGCCATCCCCACCCGCCTCCAACAAACATACGTTGCACAGGGGATCTGCGCTCAAACGGTTGGCCAAGGTAGCACCGGCTGAGCCACCGCCCACGATCACATAGTCAAATTGGGGGGCGGTCATCCCATGCGCGCTGTGCGCAATTGCAAAGAAAAATCACGCAAAGCTGCCACGCCACTGTCCTCTGCGCGTTTGCACCAAGCTTGTAATTCCAAGGCCAACTGTGCGCGACTGGCATGGGTGTTGAGCCACATTTGGCGCAACTCTTCACGCATACGCACCATGGTGTCGACATTAGGCAAGGCTGTCCGCGCAAGTGCGAGTTGGGCGCGGAATTTTTCTGGCACTTGCAATTCGTCGCGGTGCATCCAACGACGCGCAGCCTGCAATACCGCATCGGTGGGCAATTTGGGCAAGCTGGCCACCTCATGCTTCAACGCTACTTTAAGTTGACGGGCAAAGCCGGCCATGACCTCGTAACGGTTGGCAATCAAAGCTTCCAATGTATTTTCATCTGCCACAGGTTGGGCGGCGGCATAGTGCAATTTAGGCGGCGTTTTTTTAACCGTTGCCAAACCCAAAGTTTCAAGGACACGGATGTACAACCAGCCAATATCAAACTCGTAAGGCTTGACCGAGAGTTTGGCTGATGTGGGGTAGGTGTGGTGGTTGTTGTGCAGCTCTTCGCCACCAATCAGAATACCCCAAGGCGAGATATTGGTGCTGGCGTCCGGTGCCTCAAAGTTGCGGTAGCCCCAGTAGTGACCAATGCCGTTGATAACACCTGCTGCCGTGACAGGAATCCACATCATTTGAACTGCCCAGATGGTGGCCCCAATGGCACCAAACAATGCCAAGTCAATGATCAGCATGACACCCAAACCTTGCCACGAAAAACGTGAATACAAATGGCACTCAATCCAGTCGTCGGGGGTGCCATGGCCATATTTGCGCAAGGTTTCTTCATTGGCAGCTTCTTGGCGGTAGAGCTCAGCCCCTTGCCAAAATACCTTACGAATACCAAACACTTGGGGACTGTGCGGGTCTTCTTCGGTTTCGCATTTGGCGTGGTGCTTGCGGTGAATCGACGCCCACGCTTTGGTGGTCATGCCGGTGGTCAGCCACAACCATAAGCGGAAAAAGTGAGAAGGCAGCCAATGCAAATCAAGTGAGCGATGGGCTTGGTGGCGGTGCAGGTAAATAGTGACGGCAGCTATGGTGATGTGCGTCATGCCCAGCGTGAAGAGCAGCAATTGCCAGCCGCTTAACTGCCAAGTGCCATAAGCCAACCAATTCAAGACGGCATCTAACCAAGGCCAAGCAGGTAACAACATAAGAATCCTTTAAAGGAAATACACCCATATTTTAAGCCGCTGTCCATGCAGCAGCAAAGAACCCATCGGTCGCATGGCGATGCGGCCACAGACGCAGATACAGCGCATCCGAGGTGCACAAACTGGCCGCTTGGTTGACGTCAAACGTCTCTAGCAAGTCTTTGATGGGCAAGGGCTTGAAATCGGGATGAGCGGCACTGAACGCTTGGGCGATCTGCTCGTTTTCTTCAGGCAACAAACTGCAAGTGGCGTACACCAAGCGTCCGCCGGGTTTCAATAAACGTGCCGCACTGTCCAAAATAGCCGCTTGCTTAACAGAGAGTTCAGCCACAGCCTCAGGCGTTTGACGCCATTTCAAGTCGGGGTTGCGCCGCAAGGTACCCATTCCTGTGCAAGGCGCATCCACCAGCACACGGTCCATCTTGCCGCGCAAGCGCTTGATGCGCTCATCGCGTTCATGGGCAATCGCCACAGGGTGGATATTGGACAAACCACTGCGGGCCAGTCGAGGCTTCAGTGCTTCCAAGCGGTGCGCCGACGTGTCAAAGGCATACAGGCGCCCCGTGTTGCGCATGGACGCACCCAGCGCCAAGGTTTTGCCACCAGCGCCTGCGCAAAAGTCGGCCACCATCTCACCGCGCTTGGCGTCCACCAACAGCGCCAAGAGTTGCGAGCCTTCGTCTTGCACCTCTATCCAACCTTTTTCAAACAACATCAGCTTGCTGAGGTTGGGTTTGGCGTTCATGCGCAAGCCCCAGGGTGAGAAAGGCGTGGGCACCACCGCAATGCTGTGCTTTTCAAGTTCAGCTTGCACATCGGCACGTTTGGCCAGCAAGGTGTTGACTCGCACGTCCAAGCCAGCGGTATGTTGCAGACTTTCCACCAACGGCCAAAACTCCTCGCCCAACTGCGCTTGCAAAGCTTCAGCTAACCAAGGTGGCAAATTATGTTTGTGGGGCGCCAAAAATGCGTCCTCGCCAGCGGCGTCGCAATCAGCCAACCACTTGAACTCCATCTCGCTCATGGCGGCCTTCATGAAGCCTCTGTCCCCATGCGTGGCTTGGGGTTGCAGCAACGAGGCTTGCGCATCCAAATAGGCTGCCCAACCCAAAATAGCGAGTCGGCGCTCTTTCACGCCGGTACCAGACTTGGCTAAATGCTCAAAGCGCAGTTTTTGGCGCAGCACGTTGTAGCCGGTTTCGGCCAAGACGCCGCGCTCACGCGGCCCCAAGGCCATTTGTTTACGTTGATCACGGAAATATTTGGAAACCACGCTGTCAGCAGGGTGGTCAAAGCGAAGCAGCAAACGGGTGAGTTCGGTGCAAGCGTCTAACAGGGCTTTTGGATGCATACAGGGATTATCGGCTTTGCCAGATAAGCTTTATGCTTGTAGGCTATGTCCGACACCGACCTCTCCCCCCTGCCCACCCTGCCCCTGGGGCCCTACATGCACTACAAAGGCCTGCCCTATGAAGTGCTGGGCGTGGTGCGCCACAGCGAAACCTTGGAGCCTTTGGTGCTGTACCGCGCCGAATACGGTGAGCGCGGACTGTGGGTGCGGCCCTTTGCCATGTTCACCGAAGAAGTGGTGATTGAGGGCGTTAAGCAACCGCGCTTTGCTTTAGCCAAGCCTTGATGTGATCCAAGTGGGGGCACGGCGGGTGTCCAAAACTGCAATCAAGGTCACTGCCCTCTCAGCCCTGAGGTAGTAAATCGCGTAGGGGAACTTTTTTGCCAAGCTTCTAAAGATGCCATGGTCAGACCGATGCACACCCGCAGATATTTTCAAATGATCAATGTCTGCCATCAAGTTGCTTAAAAAATAGCTTCCTAAGCCAAATTGTTGCTGTTCATAAAACCAAAATCCAGCCAAAAGATCGTCCTGGGCGGACTGCGTGATGACGATTGAATCGCAACCGTTCATGGCGATGCTGGATTGAAAAAATGCTAAGCCCCATCACGGACCAGCAAGACCAAGCGCTCTTTGGCTTGCTCCCAAGGTAGCGTTGTTTCAATCCCGGTTTGCAATTGATGTAGGCGTGAAGCCAGAACTTGCCGATGCCACTCAGGAACAATGTCTTTGTGCAAGTCGGCATCAACGGATAAAGACTGCCACAGTATTTCCATGGCGTTTAAACGCTCAGCGGGACTCAATTTGCTCAAGTCGTCCAGTTGCATGAGACACCTCCGTGCTTGATTTGAGGTTCAGTCTAGCAAACACCCACCCGTCAGGCAAAGACCCCAGCCGTTTCTTGCATCTGCGCGGACACCTGGCCCAAGTGGTGCAAGCTGTCGCCCAAGCTGAGTTCGATTTGCGTCAAGCGTTTGAAGCAGTGGCTGACGATGTACTCATCGGTCACGCCAATGCCGCCGTGCAGTTGCACCGCTTCTTGGCCCACATGGCGGGTGGAGCGACCAATTTGATATTTGGCCCGGGACACCGCCAGTGAACGCTCTGCCGCTGGGGCGTTGAGCTTGAGCGTGGCGTAATAGCTCATGGAGCGGCCCAACTCGAGTTGCATTTTCATATCGGCCACACGGTGGCGCAGCGCCTGAAAACTGGCAATGGCGACACCAAACTGTTTGCGGGTGTTGAGGTACTCCACGGTGACAGCCAATGTTTTTTCCATCAAGCCCACGGCCTCGGCGCACAAAGCAGCCGCACCCACATCCACCGCCAGTTGCAAAGCAGCCAAACCGTCCATGGTGATGAGTTGAGCAGGTGCGTCTTTCAGTTTTAGCTCTGACATGCGGCTGCCGTCTTGCGCAAGGTAGGCCTGTGCGGTGTTGGTGGCTGCACTGCGTGGCACCAAGAACAGGGTAAGCTGTCCATTCACATTGGCAGGCACCACAAACCCATGGGCGTGGTCACCGGCCGGCACCAAGCTCTTGTGCCCGCTCATCTGCCATGCGCCACCCACTGGGCTGGCAGTGGCTTGGCATGTGTGCAAGTCGTAGCGAGCGCCTTTTTCATGGTGCGCCAACACCAGCAAGGCATCGCCACCCGCCAAGCGGGGCAGCCATTCGGTTTTGACAGCTTCAGGGGCAAAGGCTTGCAACACCGAGGTGCAGATCCAGGTGTGGGCCAAGGGTTCCATCACCATGCCGCGACCCAGCTCTTCCATGGCCACCATGCCCTCGGTGGGCCCCATGGCCATGCCGCCATAAGCGTCTTGCACATACAGGCCACACAGACCCAATTCGGCCATGGCTTGGTAAGCGCTGGCCGAAAAACCACCTGCGGCCACCACGCTGCGGCGTTCGTCAAAGCTGTAGGCCTTGTCCACCCATTTGCGCACCGCGTCGCGCAGTTGTTCTTGTTCGTCTGAAAAATCAAAGTCCATGCTTCACCCCAAAACAGTTTGTGCAACGATGTTGCGTTGCACTTCATTCGAGCCACCGTAAATGGTGGTCTTGCGCATATTGAAAT
>CANGPV010000046.1 GCA_947455935.1 Comamonadaceae bacterium | reverse complement strand
ATGACGGCCAAATCTTGCACATTGCTGCCCTCGCCAATATGGATGGTTTCGGTGTCGCCGCGCAAAACTGCGCCAAACCACACGCTGGTGTTGGCCTCCAAAGTGATGGCACCCATCACTTGGGCAGAGTCCGCCACCCAAGCGCTGGGGTCAATCTGGGGGGTGTGGTCGTCGAGCTGGTAAATAGCCATAAGTTTGCCGTTCATTGAGGTTTCTACAATTGTAGAGATGGAATTGCGAGAAGCCGCCTTAAGGGCGTTGTGTGAAACCCAAGCCACCGACAAAGTACAGGCGGTGCAACGGCTTTGGTTGGAGCGCAAGCATCTTGCTTTGGATGTTCAAGCCCCGCTGCAAGACGTTGACCACAAAGCCCCTGGTCGACCCGACAAACCCCTGCTGCAAAACCCCCAGCAAGTGCCTCAACGTTCAGTCCATACCGACAAAGGTTTGGCCGCTTTGGTGCATTCGGTGTGCCATATCGAGTTCAATGCCATCAATTTAGCGCTGGACGCGGTGTGGCGCTTCGCCGGCTTGCCGCCAGCGTATTACCAAGACTGGCTGCGTGTCGCCTATGAAGAATCCACCCACTTTGATTTGCTACAAAACTTGCTAAGCCAGATGGGCTATGCCTATGGCGACTTTGCCGCCCACGATGGTTTGTGGTCCATGTGCGAGAAAACCGCTGACGATGTGCTGGCCCGCATGGCCTTGGTGCCACGCACCTTGGAAGCCAGAGGCTTGGACGCCACGCCTCTCATTCAAGCCAAATTGCTGTTGTCCTCGTCCCCTCACGCGGTTGCATTTCAGCCTGTGCTGGACACCATCTTGCGTGATGAGGTGGGTCATGTGGCGATTGGCAACCATTGGTTCAGGCATTTGTGTAGCCAACAAGGCTTAGATCCGCTCACCCATTACCCCGCTCTGGTACAGCGCCATGCAGCACCGCGCTTGAAGCCGCCCTTCAACAAACCCGCTCGCTTGGCCGCAGGGTTTACCCAAGAAGAAATGGATTGGTTGATGGCGCAGCGCTTGACGGAACTCACCCCTTCCAACCCTTAACCACGCGGATGGTGCTGCGCATGCAGCGCTTTCAGGCGCTCTCTGGCCACATGGGTGTAGATGGTGGTGGTGGAAATATCCGAATGGCCCAAGAGCATTTGCACAGCACGCAAGTCAGCGCCGTGGTTGAGCAAATGCGTGGCAAATGCATGGCGCAAGGTATGCGGTGACAAAGGTACGTGGATGTCTGCCAAGAGCGCGTATTTTTTGATCAGCATCCAAAACATCACGCGTGACATAGGACCGCCGCGTTGGGTGATGAACACCGCCGGTGAGTTCTGCTTGCCCAATAAAACAGCGCGTGATTGGCTGAGGTAGGTTTGCAACCAGTGCCCAGCTTCCTCGCCAAAAGGCACCAAGCGCTCTTTGTTGCCTTTGCCAGTGATGCGCAACACGGCTTCGCGCATGTTCAGGCACAGCATGGGCAAATTCACCAACTCGCTGACACGCAAACCGCTGGCGTAGAGTAATTCCAACATGGCACGGTCACGCACACCCAAGGGCGTGTCGGTGTCAGGCGCAGCCAGCAAGGCTTCGACCTGCGCTTCGCTCAAGGTCTGGGGCAATCGTTGGGCTTGTTTGGCCGTCAGCAGTTTCAAGGTGGGGTCGGTGCTCACCTGCTGTTCACGCAAAGCCCAGCGGTAAAAACGCCGCAATACCGTCAGTCGTCGGTTGGCGGTGCTGGCACGGGTATGGTGGTGGCGATCAGCAAAATAAGCTTGCACATCGTGCTCGCCAGCGTGTTGCACATCCAGCGCTTGCACTTGCAGCCACTGGGCAAAAGCTTGCATATCGCGCCGATAGGCTGCCAAGGTATTGGGCGACAAACCGTCCTCCAGCCACAAAGCGTCAATGAAGGCGTCCACCACGGACGGGCTGTCAGTCAAGGCTGAGCTTTTGGGCATTCACCACCTTTTTGTAGACCTCAAACTCAGCCTTGAGCTGATGCGCAAATTGCTCTGGGGTGTTGCCAATCACCTTGGAACCCGTCGCTTCAATGCGCTTGACCACCACAGGGTCTTGCAACACTTTCAACAGCGCAGTATTGAGTTTTTGCACCAATTCTTTGGACATGCCTTTAGGGCCATAGATGCCATAAAAAGCAGGACGGTTGACGGGCTCCAAACCCAGTTCTTTGAAAGTAGGTACACCAGGCAACTCAGGCAGTCGCTCTGGCGAAGCCACGGCCATGGCCACCAAGCGTTTGTCTTTGATGTGCGGCAAGGCCGAGGGCAGGTTGTCAAAAATGACCATGACCTGACCGCCCACCGTGTCGCGCAAAGCGGGGCCGCCGCCGCTGTAGGGAATGTGAACGATGAAGGTTTTGGTCAGGTTTTTGAACAACTCCATCTGTAAATGCCCAATGCCGCCTGTGCCTGACGAGGCATAGTCGTACTGTCCGGGCTTGCGTCGCAATTCAGCCAACATCGCTGCAAAGTCCTTGGCGGGAAAAGCGGGGTTAACGGCTAGCACATTGGGTGTGGCTGCCATATTGGTGACAGGTGAAAAGTCCCTCAATGGGTCATAGGGGACTTTGGGATTGATCGCAGGATTGGTGGCGTTGCTTGACGCCGTGGCCAGCCCTAAGGTATAGCCGTCGGCTGCGGCACGGGCAACCTCTGCTGCACCCAAGACGCCGCCGCCGCCCGCCTTGTTGTCCACCACCACCGCTTGCCCAAGTAACTTGCCCAAAGGCTCCGCAACGATACGCGCCATCATGTCAGTGGTGCCACCTGCCGCAAACGGCACGACCAAGCGTATGGGTTTGCTGGGGTAGGTTTGTGCCCAGCCCTGTGCGCTGAACAAACTGCCAATCACCAAACCCCAAAAAAAGATTTTTTTCATACCACCACCGGCTCGGGTTCGAGGCGAATGCCGAAGCGTTCGTACACACTGGTTTGAATGGCTTGCGCCAAGGTCACCACCTCGCCGCCGGTGCAAGGCTGGGTCACGCCACCTTTGTTGATGATGACCAAGGCTTGTTTGTCATACACCGCCGCATTACCCACCGATTTGCCACGCCAACCACAGGCATCAATCAACCAAGCAGCGGCGAGCTTGAAGCGGCCATCGGCCAGTTGGTAGTGCACCAAACGCGGCTCACGGGCAATGATGTCTTGGCATTGTTCGGGGCTGACCGTGGGGTTTTTGAAAAAACTGCCTGCATTACCGACCACCGCAGGGTTGGGCAACTTGGCACTGCGAATTTCACAGACCCAGTCGAATACTTGTTGCGCTGTCGGATGGGCAATGTCTTTTTGGGCTTGTTTTTTTTCTAAATCGGCGTAGCCAATATCAGGCTTCCATTTTTTGGGCAAACGAAAGCGCACATGGGTGATGAGCGCTCGACCCAACAGCCCGAGGTCGCGGCTGTCGCTGGCGCCGTGTTTGAACACAGAGTCACGGTAACCAAAAGCGCACTGCGCAGCATCCAAGGTGAAGTGCTGGCCGGTGTGCAGATCCACCGCATCCAAGGATTCAAAGCGGTCTTGCAACTCCACCCCATATGCACCGATATTTTGCACGGGCGACGCGCCCACCAAGCCGGGGATCATGGCCAGGTTTTCCAAGCCAGGCCAGCCTTGCGCAAGGGTCCAGGCCACAAATTCATGCCAGTTTTCACCAGCCGCCGCTTGCACCACCCAGGCTTTATCGTCCTCAGAAATCAGTTGCCGACCTTCAAGCTCCACCTTGATGACCAAGCGTTTGATGTCGCCGGTAATGACGATGTTGCTACCTCCCCCCAAGATGAAATGCGACTCACGGCTAAGCACGGGGTCGGCGAGCAACGCCTCGACATCGGCGTCGCTGCGCAGTCGCAGCAGCCGCTCGGCACGAGCGGCAATGCCAAAGGTGTTGTAGGTTTGCAGGGGAACCTGGGTCTCGGTAATCATGTGAGAATTGTCGCACCGAGAACTACTGAAGTAACCACCATGCCCTCATTTGATACTGTTTGCGAAGCCGACGTGGTTGAAGTGAAAAATGCCGTTGATAACACCGCCAAAGAAATTGGAACCCGTTTCGATTTCAAAGGTACCTCTGCGGCCATCGAACTCAAAGACAAAGATATCACCTTGATCGGCGACAGCGACTTTCAGTTGCAACAAATTGACGACATCTTGCGCAACAAACTCGCTAAGCGCAATGTGGATGTGCGTTTCCTTGACAAAGGCGACGTGCAAAAAATGGGCGGTGACAAAGTCAAGCAGGTGGTGAAAGTGCGCAACGGCATTGCCAGCGAAGACGCCAAAAAAATTCAGCGCATCATCAAAGACAGCAAGCTGAAGGTACAAGCCGCTATCCAAGGCGAGTCGGTTCGGGTAACGGGTGCCAAGCGGGACGACTTGCAAGCGGCCATGGCGCTGATTCGCAAAGACATGAACGATTTACCGCTGAGCTTCGACAACTTCCGCGATTAATTGGGATCTGACCCCGATTGTTCCGATTTTTTACCGCCAATACGGCTTTCTTCGCCCCGCATGAGTTTGCCGATATTGGCTTGGTGACGCCAAATCAGCACCGCGCTCATCACAGTGGCAGCTAGCAAGACGCGGTTGTCCACATACCAAGCAACGCGGTGGCCGAAGAAGTAATACGCGGGTGCAAACAATGCACTGGCCAAGGCCGCCAAGGAGGAGTAGCGTGAGAAATACGCCACGATCAGCCACGTGGCCAAGGTCGCCAAACCCAGCAAAGGCTGTATACCAATCAGCACACCTGCCGCAGTGGCCACACCTTTGCCACCTTGGAAGCGGAAAAACACCGGCCACACATGGCCGACAAAAGCGGCCAAAGCCACCATCGCGACGGTGCCCTCGCCTAAACCATAAGCCGCGCCTTCATGCACCACTGTCCAGACCGGTAACCAACCCTTGACCGCATCGAGCAGCAAGGTCAGGGCTGCCGCCAGTTTGTTGCCCGAGCGAAGCACATTGGTGGCCCCCGGGTTGTTGCTGCCATAGGTGCGAGGATCGGCCAAGCCCATAAAGCGACTGACCACCACCGCAAAGGACAAAGAGCCCACCAAGTAGGCAACCACCGCCGCCGCCAAGGGGTAAAGGAGCGCAGTATCAAAATCCAGCATTTTTCAGAACGCCAAATCGCGCATTTCCCAGCGAATGGCGTCCATGGCGCTCAACACCTCGGGCGACAAGGTGGTGCCCCAAGCGTCCAAGTCTTCATCGAGTTGGGCCACCGAGGTCACGCCAATGATGGTGCTGGCCACACGCCATTGGGTGTAGCAAAACGCCAGCGCCATTTGCGTGGGCGTCATGCCGTGGTCGCGGGCAAGTTGGTTGTAGCGCTTGGCCGAGGCCAAGGCCTCGGGGCGTGACCATCGCTGTTTACGCACACTCTCATACTTGGTGATGCGCCCTTCCTTGGGCGCACCCTCGCCCAAAAAGCCGGAGGCGTCGTATTTGCCTGTGAGCAAGCCAAAGCCCAGGGGAGAGTAAGCCAGCAAGGACACGTCCAAGCGGTGCATGGTTTCGTCTAAGCCATTTTCCAAAAATCGGTTCACCAAGCAATAGGCGTTTTGCACGCTGACGATGCGGGGCAAATTGTGCTGCTCGGCCAAGCGCACAAACTCATGCACACCATAGGGCGTTTCATTGGACAAGCCGATGTAACGCACCTTGCCTTGCTGGATCAGTTTGGCCAAAGTTTCAAGTTGCACATGGATAGAAGTGGCGCTGTTTTCCTTGGCGGGGTCGTAGTACAAGCCGCCAAACATGGGCACATGGCGCTCGGGCCAATGGATTTGGTAGAGATCAATCACATCGGTTTGCAAACGCTTCAAACTGGCTTCACACGAGGCCACGATGTCCGCCGCTGTCATGCCCTCGCCTGTGCGAACCCAAGGCATGCCGCGTGAAGGTCCCGCCACTTTCGAGGCCAGCACCATGTTTTGGCGCATACCTGGGCGCTTGGCCAGCCAGTTGCCGATATAGGTTTCGGTCTTGCCAAACGACTCGGCGGTGGGTGGTACCGCGTAAATCTCGGCGGTATCGAAAAAGTTCACGCCCCGCGCCATGCTGTGGTCCATGATGGTGTGGCTGGTGGCTTCATCCACCTGTTGACCAAAAGTCATGGTGCCCAAGCAGATGGGGGTGACATGCAAATCGCTTTGACCCAAGCGAACGGGGGTGAGGTCAAGTGTGTTCATGGAGCGGAGTTTACGTGGGGTGGGGATGCGACAAATGCGACAGCTTAATGGAAGTCTTTGACCGAGAATGAAGCTATGAAGACTTCAACCCCCACACCAACCGCCATCGTCACCGGCGCCGCTCGCGGCATTGGTTTGGCCACCACGCAACTCTTTTTGGCCAAGGGCTACCAAGTGGCCATGATCGACCGCGACAGCGACGAACTGCACCGCGTCGCCAAGGAGTTGAAAAACGTACAACCCGTGGACTGCGATGTGTCTGACGAAAACCAAGTGGCCGCCATGGTGCACGCTGTGTTGGATTGGTCAGGTCGTATAGACGCTTTGGTGAATAACGCAGGGGTGGCCGACTTCGGCCCGATCGAGGAAACCACGTTTGCCCGTTGGCAAACCGTGATGCGCACCAACTTGGATGGCGTATTTTTATGCTCGCAAGCGGTCATCCCTGCACTGCGCCAAAGCCGTGGGGCCATCGTCAATATCGGTTCCATTTCCGGGCTGCGAGCCTCTACCCTGCGCGTGGCCTATGGCACGTCCAAAGCAGCGGTTATTCACATGACCAAGCAGCAGGCGGTGGAGTTGGGGGAATATGGCATTCGGGTCAATTGCGTGGCCCCCGGCCCGGTGAGAACCAAGCTCGCCATGGCGGTGCACAGCCCTGAAATCATCAGCGCCTACCACGACGCCATACCTCTGAACCGCTATGGCAGCGAAGCCGAAATTGGCCGCGTGATTGTGTTTTTGGCGTCCGAGGAAGCCAGCTACCTCACTGGCCAAGTGGTGGCGGTGGACGGCGGCTTTGAAGCGACAGGGGTGGGCTTGCCCGCGCTCAGGGCATAAGCATTGGAAAATGCATTCATGTGTATAAAATGAATGCATTGACTGCATACAACCTAAGGTGAAGCCATGGCCATGCTGACTGTTCGTAATCTTCCTGATGAGGTGCACCGCGCCCTGCGCCTGCAGGCGGCCGCTCATGGGCAAAGCACTGAGGCCGAAGTTCGCCAAATACTGGCCAATGCGGTCAATCCACCGGACCGAATCAAGATAGGAGATGCCATGTCTGCTTTGGGTCAGCAAATGGGCTTGACCAATGAAGACGTCGAAGCTTTGGAGGAAATTCGACCACGAATCGCCGCCGAACCTATGCGTTTCGAATGATCTTGCTCGACACCAATGTGGTTTCAGAAGCCATGAAGCCTTTGCCCAACAGCCAGGTTTTGGGTTGGCTGAATGCGCAAGCCGCTGAAACTTTGTTTGTGTCTTCCATCACGTTCGCTGAATTGTGGTTTGGTGTTGCCGCAATGCCTCAAGGACAACGCAAACTGAGGCTTGAAGAAACCGTGGATGGACTGGCAGACATGTACAAAGGGCGAATCTTGGGCTTCGACTTGGATGCGGCCAAAACCTACGCCCAACTCGCCGTCTTGGCAAAATCCAAAGGCCACGGTTTTCCGACTGCAGATGGCTATATCGCCGCCATTGCGGCAGCCAAGCAATTCACCGTCGCCAGCCGAGACACGGGGCCCTTTGTGGCCGCAGGCCTGCAAGTGATCAACCCTTGGTCAGCCTGATACTGTCCGCCCGTTCTTCTTCCCTCAACCTCAACAACCGCCTTTGCACCTTGCCTGTCGTGGTCATCGGCAAGGCGTCGATGAATTCAATTTCCTTGGGGTATTCATAAGGCGCCAGCAGGCCACGCACATGCTGTTGCAACTCTTGCACCAAGGCATCTGTTGCAGCAAAACCAGCCGCCAGCACCACATAAGCCTTCACCAAATTACCGCGGTCGGCATCAGGTTTGGGCACCACGGCGGCGTTGGCAACTGCAGGGTGCTTGACCAAGCAGTTTTCAATTTCACTGGGACCGATGCGGTAACCCGCCGCCTTGAACACATCGTCGGCGCGGCCTTGGTACCACAGGTAACCATCGGCGTCGCGGGTGGCGAGGTCGCCGGTGCGGCACCAGTCGCCGGTGAATTTGTTAGCTGTGGCTTCGGGCTGCTTCCAGTAGCCCAAAAAGAAAATCGGGTCGGGCTCACCGTGCATATCAAAGCGATGCAAAGACACGTCGCCTGCAACATCGTCGGGACATTCCACCCCCTCTTGATCGATCACCGCCACACGGTGCCCAGGGTAGGCGCGGCCCATGCTGCCGGGCTTGGCGGGCCAACCCACGCCATCCATGGTGTCGCCATTCATGGCGCAGTTGCCCACGATGTAATTCACCTCAGTTTGGCCAAACATCTCGTTGACTGTCACGCCGAGTTGGTCTTGGCAATAAGCAAATACCGCGTCGCCTACCGCCTCCCCCGCGCTCATGATGGCTTGCAACTCAAGGTGGAACTGCGATGCCGGATGGGGATAAGCCTTCATCATGGCCTTCAAAGCTGTAGGAAACAAAAACGTGTGGGTCACGCGGTGCTGCTGCATCAAACCAAAGGCCAACTCTGCCGAAAAACGCCCTGCCCACGCCACGATGGGCCGCCCGAAATACAGGCTGGGTAGCAATGCGTCCATCAGGCCGCCGGTCCAGGTCCAGTCTGCCGGTGACCACATCACCGCATGGCTGCCCTGCGGCAAACCCGCATGGTCGAAGTGCGAATGGGCGTTGGAAGACTGTGCTGTGGGCGAAAAACCAAACCAGTTTTGGCTGCAAACAAACCCCGTGAGGTTGCCAATCAAGGCTTGGTGCGGAATGAGTGCCCCTTTGGGCGGGCCGGTGGTGCCGCTGGTGTAAATCAACACCGCAGGGTCATGGGCCAAGCTGGGATGCAGCGGCCATTCTTCGACCTCGTTCTGGGTGAGTGCATCAAAACCCACATCGCCGCTGCCTGCGTCCACGCCTATGGACAAGCGCAGCGCGGGACAACTGCTTTTCAACTCGGCCACGGTGGGCGAGGACACGGCGTCCACCACCGCCAGCACCGCGCCTGAGTCTTGCAAGCGGTATTGCAAGGCTTCAGGACCAAACAATTGCGACAAAGGCATGACCACCGCGCCCAATTGCCAAATCGCCATGTAAGCCACCACGGTCTCGAAACGCTGGGGCAACACCACTGCCACACGGTCACCTGCTTTGACGCCTCGTGCCGCCAAGACATGGCTCAATGCATCGGCAGCGTGTTGCACCTGCGCGAAGCTGTGTGAGATTGGCGGCGCATCAGCTTGGTGGGTGATGACAGCCGTGCGTTGGGCGGTGTGGGCATGGTTGGCCCAGCGCTTCACGCACACCTCGGCGATGTTGAAAGAAGCAGGTACTTGCCAGCGAAATTGCGCCAACATGGTGGCGTGGTTGTCCGAAGGGAGACGGGTGGTCATGCAAGACGTCCTTATGATCTGCACAATGTACCAAGTCCAACGCCCCTCACGCAGCCGTTTTGTGCCGCTGCGCCAACTGAACTACCACGTCCTCGAATGGGGAACACCGCGTACCGATCAACTCCCGCTTTTCATGGTGCACGGCTGGATGGATGTCAGCGCTTCATTCCAGTTCGTCATCGACGCACTTCAACAAGACCGCCACATCATCGCCCCCGATTGGCGCGGCTACGGCCTGAGCGAAGTGGGCGAGGTCGACAATTTTTGGTTTCCCGACTATTTGGCCGATTTGGATGCCTTGATCGATCACTACCAACCCGAGGGGCCGATTGACCTCTTGGGCCACAGCATGGGCGGCAATGTGGTCATGCAGTACGCGGGGGTGCGACCCACCCGCATCCGTCGCCTCATCAATTTGGAAGGCTTTGGACTGGCCGCCACCCAACCCGAGCAAGCGCCCACCCGCTATGCCCAGTGGTTGGACGACCTCAAAGCCATGCGCCAAGGGGAAAAGTCGCTCAGAACCTACCCCGATGCCACGGCCGTCGCCCAGCGTCTGATGAAAACCAACCCCCGCTTGAGTACCGACAAAGCCGAGTGGTTAGCCCAACATTGGGCACGCCCCAACGCCCAAGGTGCATGGGAAATTTTGGGTCATGCCGCCCATAAAGTAACCAATGCCAATTTGTTCAGGGTGGAGGAAATTTTGGCGCTTTACCAGCGCATCACCGCACCTGTGCTGAACGTGGAAGCCAGCGACAACAGCATGGACCAATGGTGGAAAGGGCGCTACACCTTGGCTGAGTACCATGAACGCTTGAAGTCGGTACGAGATGTCCACAGCGTGGTCATCCAAGACGCTGGCCACATGATGCACCACGACCGACCCCTTGAACTGGCGCAACACATCGAGGCGTTTTTGAACCAACCATGACCCAGACGGATGTGCTGATCATCGGCGCGGGGGCCGCAGGGCTGTTTTGCGCAGGGGTGGCAGCGCAACAGGGCTTGCAAGTGCTGCTGATCGACCACAGCCCCAAGGTGGCAGAAAAAATCCGTATCTCGGGTGGCGGGCGCAGCAATTTCACCAACAACGACATCGACCCACGCTCGCCGCACAAGCATTTTTTGGGCGAGAACCCGCAGTTCGCCCGCAGCGCTTTGAGCCGCTACACCGCTGCCGACTTTGTGGCCTTGGTACACAAACACGGCATTGCTTTTCACGAAAAACACAAGGGACAGTTGTTTTGCGACCGCAGCGCCCAAGACCTGATCGACATGCTGCTGCGCGAATGCGATGCCGGCGCCATGGGCGGCGCTGTCACCCGACGGCAGCCTTGCAGCCTGCAAAGCCTACAGTTCAGTGATGCATCGCCCTACCCTTACACCGCCCATACCAGCCAAGGCGAAGTGCAAGCCAAGACCGTGGTGGTGGCCACAGGCGGCCTGTCCATCCCCAAAATCGGCGCTACCGACCTGGGCTACCGCCTCGCCAAGCAATTTGGCTTGAACGTCGTCACGCCTCGCCCCGCGCTGGTGCCGCTCACCTTCAACCCCGCCGACTGGGAGCCATTTGCGGCGCTGGCGGGTGTGTCTTTGCCGGTGGACATCAGCACCGGCGTGGGCAAGCAGCGTACGGTGTTTGAAGAAGATTTGCTGTTCACCCACCGCGGTTTATCAGGTCCGGCGGTGCTGCAAATTTCCAGCTATTGGCAAGCTGGCAGCCCGATTCAGCTGAATTTAGCCCCCCAAACCGACCTTGCTGCGGTTTTGCTTGAAGCCAAGCAATCCTCTAAAAAACAACTTGCCAATGCCCTGACTGCTTGGCTGCCCGCACGTTTGGCCGACACATGGACCGCACAAAACAGCACTTGGCAACGCTCCCTGCCCGATACGCCAGACAAATCGCTGCAGCAGCTGGCCCATGCCCTGAGCCAGTGGACGCTCACGCCCGCCGGCACTGAAGGCTACGCCAAGGCCGAGGTGACCGCTGGCGGCGTGGACACAAAGGAGCTTTCCCAGCAAAGCATGGAATCGCGCCAGCCAGGGCTTTATTTCATTGGCGAAGTGGTCGATATCACCGGTTGGCTGGGCGGCTACAACTTCCAATGGGCCTGGTCCAGCGGCTTTGCTTGCGCCCAGGCCTTGGCGCATCGGCTGAAACCGATATAATGGCGAACTTTTTGGCTCAAGCCCCAACAGCCCCATCCAAGTTGGGAACCCACCGCTTACCCAAATTTTGAAGTCCGATCTTCTTCAAACTTTGGGCGCACATTTTGAAAATTGTTGTCAATGACCACCATCCGTGTAAAAGAAAACGAACCCTTTGACGTTGCATTACGTCGCTTCAAGCGCACCATCGAAAAACTGGGCTTGCTCACCGACTTGCGTGCCCGTGAGTTCTATGAAAAACCCACCGCCGAGCGCAAGCGCAAAAAAGCCGCTGCCGTGAAACGCCACTACAAGCGTGTTCGCAGCATGCAGTTGCCTAAGAAACTGTACTGATCTCGGTCTGCCTTTGCGCAAGACCATGGCTCGCCGGCTTGTTCCGCGCGGGCCTTTTTTACGTCTGAATACCTAGGAAAACACCATGAGCCTCAAAGCCCAAATCACCGAAGACATGAAAACCGCCATGCGAGCCAAGGACAGCGTTCGTTTGGGCACCATTCGCTTGCTACAAGCGGCGATGAAGCAAAAAGAGGTGGACGAGCGCATTGAGTTGGACGATGTGGCTGTTATCGCCATCCTCGACAAACTTATCAAGCAACGCAAAGACTCGGTGGCCGCCTACCAAAGCGCTCAGCGCCAAGATTTGGCGGATGTGGAAATCGCTGAAATGGCGGTTTTGGAGGTGTATTTGCCCAAGCGTTTAAGCGCCGAGGAAATCACCGCCGAAGTGACTGCCATCGTCGCCGAATTGGGCGCTGCAGGCCCAGGCGACATGGGAAAGGTGATGGCTACTGTCAAAAGCCGCTTGGCGGGCAAGGCCGACATGGGCTTGGTCAGTGCGGCGGTCAAAGCCGCGCTGGCGGGCTAAAGCGATTGATCTATAGTCGCTAGCCATGAACGCTTCGGAAGTTTTTTTGCGTATAGAAGGTCTGACCAAACGCTTTGGGGATACCTTGGCGGTCGACAACATCCACTTAAGCATATGGCGTGGTGAGATTTTTGCCCTGCTAGGTGCCTCGGGTTGCGGCAAATCCACCTTGCTACGCATGTTGGCGGGTTTTGAAACACCCACCGCCGGTCAGGTCTGGCTGGGCGACAAGAACGTCACCGACCTGCCTCCTTATGAACGTCCGATGAATATGATGTTCCAGTCCTACGCCCTGTTTCCGCATATGAATGTGTGGGACAACGTGGCGTTTGGCTTGCGCCGCGACGGGGTTGCTAAAGACGCATTGAACCAGCGCGTTGAAGAAATGCTGCAACTGGTGCAATTGCAAAAATTTGCTCAACGCAGTCCACATCAACTCTCTGGTGGACAACAGCAACGCGTGGCTTTAGCTCGCAGCTTGGCCAAACGCCCGCAATTGCTGATGCTGGATGAACCCTTAGGCGCTTTGGACAAAAAACTGCGTGAGCAAACCCAAGTGGAGTTGGTCAACATCATCAAACAAGTGGGCGTGACCTGTGTCATGGTGACCCATGACCAAGATGAAGCCATGACCATGGCCGACCGCATCGCCGTCATGAGCGAAGGCAGTTTGCTGCAAGTGGGCTCACCCAATGAGGTCTATGAAAACCCCAACTGCCGATTTGTGGCGGACTTTGTGGGCAATGTGAATTTATTTGACGGCAAGGTCACTGAATCCGCTGCTGACCATGTGGTGGTCAGCAGCAGCAGCGGTAACTTCTTTGTGGGTCATGGCATCTCGGGCAATCTGGGCATGCTGGTCTCCATCGCCTTGCGACCAGAAAAAGTGGTGCTCAGCTTGGCAGATCCGCGCAAGCAGCACAACGTCATGCCCTGCGTCTTGGAGGATTGGTCTTACTTTGGCAGCCACACCAGCTACAGCTTGCGTATCGAGGGTAACCAACGCCTGAAGGTGTCGGTCACCAATACCGACCGCGAGCAAGACCATGAAAACCTAGAGGAAGGTCAGCGCCTGTGGGCGCACTGGGAAGACAACGCCATGGTGGTGCTGACCCAGTAAGGTGGGTTCAGGCGCCTGCCACTTTCATGCGGTTGATCAGCACCGAACCCACGGTTTTGCCACCATAGGTATAGGCGTCACTTCCCACCGCCTCTATGCCCAGCAACATGTCTTTGAGGTTTCCCGCGATGGTGATTTCTTGCACAGGGTAGGCGATTTGGCCGTTTTCCACCCAAAAACCGCTGGCCCCTCGGGAGTAATCGCCAGTGACGTAATTGATGCCCTGCCCCATGAGTTCAATCACAAACAAGCCCGTGCCGAGTTTGCGCAACATGGCGTCAAGGTCATCGCTGGCACGGGTAAGGTTGGAGGTCATTACCAAATTGTGCGAACCACCCGCATTGCCCGTGGTTTGCATGCCCAGTTTGCGGGCTGAGTAGCTAGAGAGGAAATAACCCTCCACCTTGCCGTTGTGAAGCACCTGACGAGGCTGCACTTTGACGCCCTCTTCATCAAAAGGCGAGCTGCCTTTGCCGCGCATCACAAACGGGTCTTCACTCACCTGCAGGTGCTTGGCAGCAACTTGTTTGCCCAACGAGTCCATCAAAAAACTGCTTTGACGGTACAGGGCACCACCGCTTAAAGCGTGAACCAAACCGCCCAACAAACCAGCAGCTAAGGGAGACTCGAACAACACAGGGCAGCTGGTGGTGGCGAGCTTGCGAGAATGCAGGCGGCTTAAGGCTCGCTCCGCGGCATAGCGACCCACCGCTTCAGGGTTGGCCAAGTCAGCTGCATGGCGCATGGAGCTGTACCAATGGTCACGTTGCATATCGTCGCCCTTGCCAGCAATAGGTGCGACCGACAGGCTGTGGCGTGAACTGGCGTAGCCACCCCTGAAACCATGGGTATGGGCACTGAAAAAATGGCTCTGCTGCGCCGACACGCTGGCACCTTCGCTGTTGGTGATTTGCTTGTCCGTGGCCAAGGCTGCCGCCTCGCAACGCAACGCCAAGGCGGTAGCTCCCGCGCTGTCAATGTCCCAAGGGTGGAACAAATCCAGGTCGCGCTGCTCGTGGGCGATCAGTGCTTCATCGGGCAAAGCCGCAAACGGGTCTTCGGCGGTGAAGCGGGCGATGTCAAAAGCCGCTTGCACAGTGCGCTCGATAGCGGCTTGCGAAAAATCAGAGGTGCTGGCATTGCCTCGGCGCTGGCCCACATACACGGTGATGCCCAGCGACTTATCGCGGTTGCGCTCCACGTTTTCAAGCTCGCCTTTGCGCACCGACACGCTCAGTCCGCAGCCTTCAGACGCTTCAGCGGCAGCATCTGTGGCCCCCAGGTGCTTGGCGTGGGCAATTGCTGAGTCCACCAAATGTTCGAATTGGGCTCGGCTGTGGCTAAAGCCAGGCAGTGCCGAGGCGGCTGATGAGGGTGAGGAAGATGGGTTCATATCGGCGGCTATGATACTTGGCAGAGGAAGTCGTCATGTCGCGCAAGCCCACCAAAGGTTATTACGTCAAAGGTCATTTTGTTGCTCAAGGCAGCGAACTCGACTTGGAACTCCAACGCGAGGTCAAAGGCCACGACCTCATCAGCAAAACCGATTTGAAGCGAGAAAGCAACGAGTTGCAAAAACTCGGCGAAGACTTGCTCGATTTACGCACCGACCTGATGCAACAGTTGCTGACCTTGGGGCATCTGCCCGATGCGCTGCATGAAGCGGTTGCTCAGGCTAAAAAAATCACCGATTTCGAAGGCAAGCGCCGCCAAATGCAGTATGTCGGCAAGCTCATGCGCAAGCTCGACGGCGAGCAAGTGCAAGCCATGCGGGACGCCTTGAGCGTGCAACACAACGGCAGCGCCGAAGAAACCCAGATGCTGCATTTGGCTGAAGCGTGGCGCAACCGTTTGCTGCAAGACGAT
>CANGPV010000045.1 GCA_947455935.1 Comamonadaceae bacterium | reverse complement strand
CGGTGTGCAGTTTCATCCCGAAGTGACGCACACGCTGCAGGGAAGGGCCATGCTGAACCGCTTTGTGTTGGATATTTGCAAGGCGTCTCCTGACTGGGTGATGGGCAACTACGTCGAAGAAGCGGTTGCGCGCATTCGTGAGCAAGTAGGTGCCGAAGAAGTCATCCTAGGTTTGTCGGGTGGTGTGGATTCGTCTGTGGCTGCTGCACTCATACACCGCGCCATTGGAGACCAACTCACCTGTGTGTTTGTCGACCATGGCCTCTTGCGCTTGAACGAAGGCGACGCGGTGATGGAGATGTTTGCGGGCAAGCTTCACGCCAAAGTCATTCGTGTGGACGCAAGTGATTTGTTTTTGGGTAAGTTGGCGGGTGTGGCTGACCCCGAGGCCAAACGCAAAATCATTGGTGCAGAATTTGTGACGGTGTTCAAACAAGAAGCTGCCAAACTCAAAGCAGGTACTGGCGGTCACAAAGGTGCAACGTTTTTAGCGCAAGGCACGATTTACCCTGATGTGATTGAAAGCGGCGGCGCCAAAAGCAAAAAAGCTGTCACCATCAAAAGCCATCACAACGTAGGCGGCCTGCCTGAGCAACTGGGCTTGAAGTTGCTTGAACCGCTGCGAGACTTGTTCAAGGACGAGGTGCGTGAACTGGGTGTGGCGCTGGGTTTGCCGCACGACATGGTTTACCGCCATCCCTTCCCAGGTCCTGGCTTGGGTGTGCGCATCTTGGGTGAAGTGAAAAAAGAATATGCCGACTTGCTGCGCAGAGCGGATGCCATCTTCATTGAAGAACTGCGCAACACGCCGTTTGAGGGCGATGCATCCTTGGTGGCTTTTGGTGGTACCCAAGCGCCGCGCAATTGGTACGAAGCCACCAGTCAAGCGTTTGTGGTGTTCTTACCGGTTAAAAGTGTGGGTGTGATGGGGGACGGTCGCACCTACGACTATGTGGTGGCTTTGCGAGCCGTGGTCACCAGCGACTTCATGACCGCAGATTGGGCCGAGTTGCCCTATGCCTTGCTAAAGAAAGTGTCGGGTCGCATCATCAACGAGGTGCGCGGCATCAACAGGGTTGTGATGGATGTGAGCAGCAAGCCACCAGCGACCATCGAGTGGGAATAAGCTTTTAAAAACTAAGCTCTGCTCTCCATATGCTTAGCTAAAGTTTTACCCAACTCCACACCCCATTGGTCATACGCATGTATGCCCCAAATAGCTGCTTGGTAAAACACCTTGTGTTCATACATGGCCATGAGCGACCCCAAACTGCGCGGCGTGATGGCCTCTAGCCACAAAGTGGTGCAAGGGCGGTTACCGGCATAGCTGCGGTGGGGTGCCAACTCGGCGGCTTCACTCTCGCTCATGCCACTGTCTTGCAGCAGGGTTTGGGTTTCTTGCACCGTTCTGCCCATGGCCAAGGCTTGTGCTTGGGCCTGCATATTCAGTAGCACCACACGGTGGTGTTCAGCGGCCAGTGGCAAACCGCTGTGCTCAGTGGTCACGCCAATGAAGTCAGTCGGTACCAAGTGCGTGCCTTGGTGGATCATTTGAAAATAAGCGTGTTGCCCATCAATGCCTAAGCCACCCCACAGCAGGGGCGATGTGCCCACTTGAACAGCAGAGCCGTCGATGTGTGTGGACTTGCCATTGGACTCCATGTCCATTTGCTGCAAATAAGGCACCAGCAAGCCTAAGCATGAGGCGTAGGGCGCAATATGCAAAGACTCGGCCCTTAAGAAATTACGGTTCCATATGCCTAACAAGGCCATCAGCAGGGGCAGATTGCTGTCAGGCGTTGAACTTTGAACATGTGCATCCATGTCGAAAGCACCTTGTAAGAGATCTCGAAAAGCGGTGTCACCCACGGCGATGGCCACAGGCAAGCCAATCGCCGACCAAATGGAGTAGCGCCCACCGACCCAGTCCCACAACTCAAAAATATGCGCTGCATCAAAACCTTGTGCCAAGGCCAAGTCGGGCCTCGCAGTGACTGCCATCAGATGGCGAGACATCAAAGGGGTTGAACAACCACCATCACTCAACCAACGCCGTGCTGAAGCGGCAATCGTCATGGTTTCTTGGGTGGTGAACGTTTTGCTTTGCACCACAAAGGCGGTGGTGGCAGGCTGCAAAGTCTGCAGCGTGTGTTGCAAGCTCCATGCATCCACATTGGACACAAAATGCACACGCACGGCGGTGTTGGCGGGGGTTTGCAAAGCCATGCTTGCCATGCGTGGCCCCAAGTCTGAGCCGCCTATGCCAATATTGACCACGTCGGTGATGGCTTGCCCAGAAAACCCTACACAAGCACCCGAACGCATCTGTTGGGCAAACGCACAGACTTTATTTAGCTGGGTAGCAACTTGCGCAGAAATGGCTGCGCCCCAGGGTGGATCGGGCCTATGACTGCCACGCAAAGCCATGTGCAACACGCTGCGTTGTTCGGTGGTGTTGATACATTCACCCTGAACCATGGCTTTCAATTGCGCATCCACATGGGTGGCAGTGGCGAGGGCTTGTAAAGCTTGCATCACCTTGGCATTCACACGTTGGTGAGAAAAATCCATGCGTATGCCGCAAGCCTGGGCGTGCAGCGAGGCATTGCGATCAGGGTCGGACAGTAACTCACGCAAGCTGGGCAACCCAGCTTGGGCCAAGCCTTGCAAAGCTTGCCAAGCGGGGGTTTGGTGAACGGGTATGAAATCAGGCATAGGGCGATTGTCTTAGTTTGCAGCCAAGGCTTGGCGAGCCAGTTCGGTGATGCGGGACCACTGCCCCTGCTCGATGAGGTCTAAGGGTGTGAGCCAGGAGCCGCCCACCATAGCCACATTGGGCAGGGCTAAATACTCAGCCATGTTGTTCAAGCTGACACCGCCTGTGGGACAAAAACGCACATCACCCAAGGGACCTGCCAGCGCTTTCAACATGGCCACACCCCCGGCTTGGGCGGCGGGGAACAACTTCAGCAGCTTGAAACCCTGTTCACGGGCAATCATCACCTCGCTGGGTGTCATCACGCCCGGCACAAAAGGCAGGGCACACGCTTGTGCTGCTTGGACCAGTTGCGGCGTGAGGCCAGGCGAGAGCGCAAAACGAGCACCCGCATCTTTCACCCGCTGCATCTCATCTGAGTGGGTAACTGTGCCCGCACCCACCAGCATCTGCGGCACATGCTTGGCTACCGCTTCAATGGCAGCCAAGCCAGCAGCATGGCGCAGGGTGATTTCCATCACATCCACCCCGCCTTCAAGCAAAGCGTGGGCGAGGGGAACGGCTTGCGAGACATCGCTGATGACGATCACAGGCAGTACGCGTGAAGCAAATTGGGGTAATAAAGCTGGGGTCACATCAATCCTTGAACAGTGTGCAGGCACCGGACTCGGCCGTGCTGGCGTTGTGCCGCATCAAAGCAAAGAGGCCTTGACCGCTGGCTGCTTGGCGAGGATGCTGGGGCTGCACAGCGGCGCTGCGTTCAGCCATTTCTGCATCGTTGACCTCGGTATGCAAGTCACCGGTTTCACAGTTGAGCACCAGCATATCGCCATCGCAGATTTTGCCAATAGCACCACCCGCCAAGGCTTCAGGGCTTAAGTGAATAGCCGCTGGTACTTTGCCCGAGGCACCTGACATGCGGCCATCGGTGACCAAGGCCACATGAAAGCCTTTGTCTTGCAACACACCCAACAGCGGTGTGAGTTTGTGCAACTCGGGCATGCCGTTGGCTTGCGGGCCTTGGAAACGCACCACCGCAATAAAGTCTTTTTCCAGCAAGCCGTTTTTGTGCAGGGCAATCAACTCGCTTTGGTCGTTTACCACCACCGCAGGGGCTCGCACCACATGGTGTTGGGGCTTGACCGCAGAAATTTTCACGACTGCTCGACCTAAGTTACCTTTGAGCAAACGCAAACCACCATCGGGGCTGAAAGGCTGAGCAACAGGGCGCAACACATTCAAGTCGCCGGATTGCTTGGGGGCGGATCGCCAAGCCAGCTGGGTCTTGTCCAGCCAAGGCTCTACCGCATAACGATGCAGTCCTTGCCCCAAAAGGGTGTGCACATCATCGTGCAACAAACCGGCTTGTAATAACTCACCGACCAAGAATGGCACACCACCTGCCGCATGGAAATGGTTGACGTCAGCGCTGCCATTGGGATACACCCGAGCCAACAAGGGGATGCAGGCAGAGAGGTCGGCAAAGTCGTCCCAATTCACCACATAGCCCGCAGCACGTGCCATGGCCACCAAATGCAAGGTGTGGTTGGTGGAACCGCCGGTGGCCAGCAAGCCAACGATGCCGTTGACCAGCACTTCGGCCGTGATCTGGTAACCCATGCCGCTTTTCGCTTGGCTGCTCAAAGCAATGGCACGCTCCACGGCGGCAACGCTCAAGGCTTCACGCAAGGGCGTACCTGGGTTGACAAACGACGAGCCGGGCAAGTGCAGGCCCATGATCTCCATCAGCATTTGGTTGGAGTTGGCCGTGCCGTAAAACGTGCAAGTGCCCGCGCTGTGGTAGGCGGCTTGTTCCGCTGCTAGCAACACATCGCGGCTGACCAAGCCTTGCGCGTACTGTTGGCGCACCTGTGACTTTTCATCGTTGGACAAACCCGAAGTCATGGGCCCTGCAGGAATAAACACCACCGGCAAATGGCCAAACTGCAAAGCGCCTATGAACAGGCCCGGGACAATTTTGTCGCACACGCCCAGCATCACGGCGGCATCGAACACGTTGTGCGACAAGCCCACGGCGGTGGCCATGGCAATCACATCGCGTGAAAACAGCGACAAGCCCATACCGTCCTCGCCTTGGGTGATGCCATCGCACATGGCGGGCACACCCCCTGCGACTTGCGCGGTGGCTCCCATTTTGCGAGCTGCTTCGCGCAGCAGCGCAGGGTAATGTTCATACGGCTGATGGGCTGACAACATGTCGTTGTAGGCGGTGATGATGCCAATGTTTGGTTGCCGCTCTTGGCGCAGCGAGAGTTTGTCATGGGCAGGCATGGCTGCGTAGGCATGGGCGGCGTTGGCGCAACCCATGCCGCTGCGGTAGGGTCCAGGTTTATGGGCGGCGTCCAGCATGGCCAAGTAGGCAGCGCGGGTGTTTGTGCTGCGTTGGGCAATGCGTTGGGTGACTTCAGCCACCACAGGGTGCAGGGCGGTGCTCATCAAGCGCTCCAAATCTCGACAGGGGTGGTGTGTTGATTCAACACGAAAGACACCGGCCAGCGGGTGTCAGCGCCTTGTTGTGCTTGGTTCAATACAGCTAATTTGGCTGGGCCTTGCAGTGCCAACAAGATATGTCTGGCTTGCAGCAAATGCGCCAAAGTTTGTGTGATGCGTGGATAAGGCGCTTCGGGGGGAGCGGGATTCAAGTGCATCAACTGGCAGGTCAAGAGGTTGCGCAAGTCCAAGGCCTGTTGCAATTCAGTGGCGTGACTGAACAAAGACGCGGTATGACCATCCTCGCCCATACCCAAAACCAACACATCGCAGCGCCCAAGTGCTGCCAAAGCGCGATGCGCTTGATGAGCGAGGGCGGCCAGCGCAGCCTCGTCCACCTTGTCGGTGTCGATCATGCGAATCCAACGGGCTTGGGCCGCCAAACCTTGCAACAAATGTGTTTCGACCAGCAGGGCATTGCTGTGTTCATGACCCACAGGCACGCAGCGTTCATCAGCCAAGCTGATGGTGACCTTGTCCCAAGCCAGTGGGATGTCTCGTAAGGCTTGGAACACAGGGATGGGTGACTTGCCACCCGATACACACAGCAGGGCATGACCTCGCTCTTGAATTGCTTTGCCAAGTAAATCGGCCATGCGATGCGCCAAGGCCTTGGGCGTGTAGGCGTTCATGCTTCCTCGAACCAACACAGGTCTTCACGTGCCATCAACGCAGATGAGGCTGCAGGTCCCCAACTGCCTGCGGCATAGCCGCGGGGTTTGTCGTCAAGCTCACGCCATCCGGCCAAAATCGGTTCCACCCATGTCCATGCAGCTTCGAGTTCATCGCGGCGCATGAAATGCGTGAGGCGTCCTTTGATGACGTCCATCAACAAGCGTTCGTAGGCTTCGGCACGGCGTATATCGGATGACGATTGCAGATCCAGTCCCAGTTTGACAGGGCTTAAGTTCATGCCCGAACCAGGTTGCTTGACCATCATTTCGAGTTGTATCGATTCTTCTGGTTGCAAGCGGATGATGAGCCGGTTGGGCACATGGTGTGCGGAAGGGCTGAAGATGGAAAACGGTTGGTCGGTGAACTCAATGATGATTTCCGATTGGCGTTTTTGCATGCGCTTGCCCGTTCGCAGAAAAAACGGCACATGGCCCCAGCGTGCATTGTTGATATGGGCCCGCAAAGCGACAAAGGTTTCGGTGCGGCTGTTGGGTGGCACATTGGCCTCTTGCGCATAGGCGATGGCAGGTGCGCCGTCGCTGGCTCCCTCGGTGTACTGGCCCCGCACGGTGTCACGCTTGACATCGGCCAAGCTCATTTTGCGCAGCGAGCGCAGCACCTTGAGTTTTTCGTCCCGCACATCGTCTGCATCTAGCGAGATGGGTGGCTCCATGGCCACGATGCACAAGAGTTGCAGCAAATGGTTTTGCACCATGTCACGCATGGCACCTGCACTGTCGTAAAAACCAGCGCGGCTGCCCACACCCACGGTTTCGGCCACGGTGATTTGCACGCTCTTGATGTAAGGCGCTCGCCACAAGGGCTCAAAGATGGCATTGCCAAAGCGCAGCACCATGAGGTTTTGCACCGTCTCTTTGCCCAGATAGTGATCGATACGGTAAATCTGTTTTTCGTCAAAGTACTTGGCCACCTCGGTGTTGATCTGCCTGGCCGACGCCAAGTCGGTACCCAAAGGTTTCTCCAGCACCACCCGTGAGTGCGCGTCGACCAAACCGGCTTGCGATAAATGAGCGCATATGCCAGTGAACAAACTGGGTGCGGTCGCCAAGTAAAACACCCGCAAGCAGCTTTGCGGACACAAGGTTTTCAAGGCTTGAAAGTTGTTGGCTTGGGTGATGTCGATACGTACATACAACAAGCGCTGCAAAAAACCTTGCCACTGCGGCTCGTTCATCGCACCGGTTTCGATGAAAGCGGGGGAGTGCTGATGGATGAAATCGCGGTAGTCTTGGTCGCTCCAATCTTGCCGTCCTACGCCAATGATGCGGGTGGCCCCACTCAGTTTGTCGTGTGAATGCGCCATGTACAGGGCGGGTAGCAGTTTGCGAAACGACAAATCGCCTGCCCCGCCAAAAATAACGATGTCTTGTGGTTCGGTCTGTTCTGGTGGGCTGGTCATGGTGGCTTGGTGGGTTGGGCTGATTTAAACCAGATCTTGTTTCAAGAAGATGTCTTTGTCAGGGAAAAACTGGGCATGCAAAGGCAGCAGCGATCCGCCCAATGCGCGGGCGTGACGACCCACTTTGCCAGCCAGCAAGCGCGGGGCCAGCATGCCGTCAAAGCGATAGCGCTGCATGGCCTCAAGTGTGTGCGCTCGTAA
The DNA here is from genome assembly GCA_947455935.1 of Comamonadaceae bacterium. GTDB lineage: Bacteria > Pseudomonadota > Gammaproteobacteria > Burkholderiales > Burkholderiaceae_C > Limnohabitans. Next base: position 8,204 of record CANGPV010000045.1, on the reverse strand, counting down.
GGCTTGCAACAACTGCCCACTGAGCGAGCCGTCGATCACCACGGCCTCCAAATCCAGCAAAGCCGAGCTAGAGGCAATGCACATGGCCAAGGCAGTGCTGGCTTGGTCAAGCCATGGCTGGATGAGGTTGTGGTGGGCACTGTCCATGATGGCATCGTCTTGTACCAGCAAGGGATCGAGCTTGTGTTGCATCAAGCTTTGCTCGAGTTGCCAGCCCGAGGCCATTTCCAGAAGTTGAGCAGCCGAGGAACGCTTGGCCAACCCCAAGGGCATGGAGCCGATCGCCCCAGCATTGCCTCTGGGGCCATTGACGATCAAGCCATCCAGCACCAATCCACCGCCCACAAAGGTGCCTACAAACACATACAAAAACCGAGACACTTCACGCCCTGTGCCTTGGACCAACTCGGCCACACAGGCAGCCGTGGTGTCTTTGGCGAACTCCACGGGCAAGGGCGTCATGGCTTGGACCTCGGCCACCAAATCAATATGCTCCCAAGCCGCCATCTCCAAACTGGCTTGCGCACCCATGACGTCTCCCCATTGGTGCATGGCCAATGGGGCGCTCAAGCCAATGCCCACGCAGCGCGACCAAGCATCACCGAGCTGTGTTTGCATCAAGCGCAATGCTTCTTGGATTTTGGGCAACACCACAGAGGGGTTGGGATAGGGATAGCTGTGCTCCCATTGGTGCCGCATCTGCCCTAAAAAATCGGTGACCACCACTTCAAGGCTGCGCCGACCCAGTTGAATGCCAACGCTGTAGGCGCCATCGGGGTTGATGGACAAAGGCACGGAGGGCTGGCCAATCTTGCCGCGTATGCGTTCTTGCTTGAGCAGCAAGCCGTCTGTCAACAGGCGGTTGACGATGATGGACACCGTTTGCGTGGAGAGTTGCGTCAGTCGGGCGAGGTCGGCTTTAGGAATCGCACCTGCGTGTCGTATGGCGCGCAAAACGGTGCGTTCATTGAACTGGCGCATGCCATTGTGGTTGGAGCCACGCAGGGTCTTCAAAGCAGGATCACCCCTTTGCACAACATGGCGTTGCCATAGGCCGTGCCTTCACCGGTTTGCACAATCAGGCTGGCTGTCTTGATCTTCTCGTAGAAAGCAAATCGCTCCATCGCTTCGACTTGCGTGGCGTCAAAGCCCTCAGCTACCACCAAATCCACCACCGCCTGTTGCGCGGGTGTGCGGTGCGAGGCAGCGCTGCCACTGACCTGCATATAAGCCGCAGGGCAGGGCACATCCACCGCCAGCGGGAACACCGACAACACGGCTTGCGAGACCCTTGCCAAACTCAGCCCTGGCAAGCGCACCACCGTTTTGCCCTGGCTTAAATAGTCAGCGGTGAAATTGGCGTCCACCACCGCCACCCACTCGCCGTGGCCCATGGCGCACAGGTGCATCAGCAACTCGGGGGTCAATATCGGATCGATACCCTTCAACATGCCACAGCCTCTTCGCTTTGCAAACTGGCGGGGTCAATCGCACCGGTGATGAGACCGACAATTTCTTGCGGATTGGTTTCTGAGGTGCGGCGATGGCAAATGATGCGACCCTGTCTGAAGACCCAAATGCGGTCCACCAAGTCGAACACCTGACGCAGGTTGTGGCTGATGATGATCAGCGGCACCCCGCGTTGCTTCAAGCCTTTGATGATGTCTTCTACTTTGGCAGTTTCTTGCACGCCCAAGGCGGCGGTGGGTTCGTCCAAGATGATGAGTTTTTTGGCAAAACCTGCTGCACGTGCAATGGCGACGCATTGGCGTTGCCCCCCCGACATGCCGCGCAGCGACTCCGTCATGTCTTGAATGTTCACGCCGGTTTTAGCCAGCATGTCTATGGACTGTTCACGCATGGCGCGGTGGTTCAACACCGACAAGGGACCCAGGTTGAAGCGGGTAATTTCACGCCCCAAAAAAATGTTGGCGGGTACATCCAAGTCTTCAGCCAAAGCCAAGGTTTGGTAGACGGTTTCAATGCCCTGTTCGCGGGCGTTCAGGGGTGAACTGAAGCTCACGGGCTTTCCATCCAGGGCAATCGACCCCGCACTGGGTTGCTCCACACCGGTGATCAATCTGACAAATGTGCTTTTTCCTGCGCCGTTGTCACCCACGATGGCGGCGTGTTCGCCATTTTGTAATACGAAATTAGCCTCGCTCAGGGCGCGAACACCCCCGTAATGCTTGGTTAAACCGTTGATGTGCAGTACTGGTGTGGAGGTGGTCATACAGCGCTCTTTGATATCAAGATGGTGAGAGCATGCCAAAAATGTATCTTAACGGGTATTAGTAAATCTACTAGGTTTATTTAATCAAAAATCTGCTGTAATTCCCTTCCACAAGCCCCAACGCTTGCCCATCAACCCCTTGGAGACAGACACCATGATCACAAAACGCACCTTAGGACGCTTGGTCCTCGCCATGTCCGCCGCTGGCCTGATGGCCATGGCGCAAGCTGAAACCACCATCGCCTACATCACCAACGGCAACACCAACGAGGGCTGGACGCTGATCAACGGTGGCGCTAAAAAAGCGGGCTCGGCACCTGGCGTGAAATTCATCGAGTTGGCCGCTGAAAAAGGCGAGCTCTCTAAGCAATTGGCGATCGTGGAAGACATGATCACCCGCAAGGTCAACGCCATCGCCATCGCGCCTGTCGACAGCAAGGGCATTGCACCCGCCATCAACAAAGCTTTGGCTGCTGGCATTCCCGTCATTGCGGTGGACACAGGCATCAGCGGTGCCAAGATCACTTCTTATGTCGCCACCGACAACATCAAGGCCGCCATGGTGCAGGGCAACTGGGCTGCAGAACAAGTCAAAGACGGCGATACCGTTATCTACATCACCGGCGACCTCGGCCAATCTACCGGCCAAGAACGCAAAAAAGGATTCTTGGACGGCTTGAACGCCAAACGCAAAGGTGTGAAAGTGGTTGAAGTGCCCACCACATGGGACCAAACCATGGCTCAAAACGGCGTTGAAGCCGCTTTGCGTGCCAACCCTGGTGCCAAAGTGATTGCCTGTGCTTGGGACGGTGGCGCATTGGGCGCCAAAGCTGCATTGATGGCTGCTGGCAAAAAAGCGGGTGACGTGAAAATTGCGGGCTTTGACGGTTCCCCCGGCGGCTTGGACATGATGAAGCAAGGTTGGCAACAAGCCAATGCGGCGCAAATGTTGGCCAAGATCGGTCAAGTGGGCGTGGAAACTGCCATCGCTGCAGCGCAGGGTAAAAAAGTATCCGACCGCATCGACACCGGCTCTTTCTTGGTGTTGCCCAGCAATGTGGACCAGTTTGCCAAAGACTCTGGCGTCGCGCAGTTCATGAAAGTCAAGTAACGACATGAAGGCCATCAACCGCCAAGACTGGTACGGTGCCATGGTGGCGGTGCTGTTGCTCAGCGTCTTGCTGAGCATCGCATCGCCGTACTTTTTGACCACCGGCAACCTCACCAATATCTTGGTGCAAGCCTCGGTCATCGCTTTGTTGGCGGGTGGACAAACCTTTGTCATCCTCACCGGCGGGGTCGACTTGGCCGTGGGTGCGCTCACAGCTTTGGCGGGTGCGGTGGCAGGGCATGTGATGATCAAGTTGGGCGTAGACGTCTACCCCGCTTTGGCTGTGGCCTTGGCGATAGGCATGGCGGTGGGCTTGTTCAACGGTTATTTGGTGGCTTTTGTGGGCATTCCTTCGTTCATCGTGACGCTGGGTGGTTTGACCTTGTGGCGTGGTTTGGCGTTTGAGGCCACAGGGGGTTTTGATAACGCGGGTTTGCCTGAGCCTATGCCTTTCATTGGCTATGGTGAGTGGCTGGGCGTGCCCATGCCCATCGTTATCACTGCGGTGTATTTTGTGGTCATGGCTTTTGTGCTCTCTAGCACCAAGCTGGGCCGCTATGTCTACGCCATGGGCTCCAATGAAATGGGTGCCCGACAAGTCGGTATTCATATCAAGGGCTACAAGCTGGCGGTGTATGTGGTCTCGGGTTTGAGTTGTGCCTTGGGTGCCATCGTGTTGATGGCTCGCATGGACTCCTCCAGCGGCAAGATGGCGCAAATGTTCGAGCTCGACGCCATCGCTGCGGTCATCTTGGGCGGCACTTCTTTGTTTGGTGGCCGAGGTTCAATTTGGGGCAGTTTGCTCGGTGCCATCCTCATCACCATGGTGCGCAACGGCATGAACCTGATGGAGATTTCGCAATTCAAACAAATGATGGCCATAGGCGCGGTGGTCATCATCGCTGTATGGATTGACGTGATTCGTCGTCAAAGGCTGTTGCGCAAATGAGTGACAACGGTTTGTGGGTCTTGGGCGAGGCGCTCATCGACTGCGTGGCGCAAGCTGATGGCAGCTTGCAGACCATGTTGGGCGGCAGCCCTTTCAATGTGGCCTGTGCTGCCGCCATGCAAGGCGTGGAGGTAGGCTATCTCAATTCCTTGTCTACCGATGTATTTGGCCAAGCCTTGACCGACAAACTGAACCAATGTGGGGCGACGGCGTTGCGCCCCCGTTCACCAAAGCCCACATCCTTGGCAGTGGTCCATATTGACCAAGGTCAGCCCAGCTATGGCTTTTACCGCGACGGTATCGCTGACCGTGATTACAACGCGGAAGACATCGTTAGCTTGCTGAAAAAACATCCTGCGGGTGTGTTGCACACCGGCTCGTTGATGGCCATGCCGCCTGAGAACCACAAGGTGATGCATGTCATTCAGTTTGCCAAAGCGCTGGGTTGGACCATCAGTATTGACATCAATTTACGCACCCGTGTGGCTTATGACTTGCCGGCTTACTTGGAAGCCGTCAATAAAATGGCCGCATTGGCCGATTGGCTCAAAGCCAGTGACGAAGACATGCAGTTGCTGGGCATGAACGACGTGAGCTTTGACAAAGCCGAAACCTTGGCTGCCCATTGGCGATCTTTAGGTTGTCAACGTGTCGCGTTGACCTTCGGTGACCAAGGGGCATGGGTACAAGTCGACGACGTTCATGCACATGGTCCTGCAGTTCCCGTGACCTTGGTGGACACTGTGGGTGCTGGCGACACGTTTTGGGCAACGTGTTTAGCCGAGTGGTTGCAACGACCAGATTGGCGAGACAGTCAAGCTGCCCAAACGCAGGTAACGACTACCTTGCGCAAAGCCTTGTCAGCTGCGGCATTCAATTGCGCGCATCAAGGTTGTACACCACCCACCCGTGCGCAATTGCTGGAACTTAACTAGCTGCCAAGGCTTGGTCGATGTCCCACAAGATGTCATCCAAGGTTTCCAAACCCACACTTAAGCGAATCAAATCGGGTGGAACACCGGCTGCGATTTGCTGCTCTTCGCTCAACTGCCTGTGGGTGGTAGACGCAGGATGAATCACCAAGGTTTTGGCGTCGCCAATATTGGCCAAGTGCGATAAAAACTCCACATGGTTGATGAAGCTTTGCCCGGCCGCGGCACCCCCCTTGATGCCAAAACTCAGCACCGCACCGGCGCCCTTTGTCAGGTATTTCTTCACCAAAGCATGGTCGGGATGGTCGGCTAAGCCTGGGTAGTTCACCCAAGCCACTTTGGGGTGCTGCTGCAAATGTTGGGCCACGGCCAGCGCATTGCTGCAATGCCGGTCCATGCGCAGCGACAAAGTTTCCACACCTTGCAACAGCAAAAACGCATTGAAGGGTGAGAGCGCCGGACCAAAGGTGCGCATCCCCTCCATGCGGCATTTCATGGTGAAGCCAAAGTCGCCAAAGGTCTCGAAAAAACGCACGCCGTGGTAGCCCGGGGAGGGTTCGGTCATGGTGGCAAAGCGTCCGTTGTCCCAAGGGAACTTTCCCGACTCGATGATGACGCCGCCCATGGTGGTGCCGTGTCCGCCAATGAATTTGGTGGCCGAGTGAATACTGATGGCCGCGCCCCATTGCAGGGGTTGGCACAGATAGGGGCTGGCAAAGGTGTTGTCTATAAAAAGTGGCACACCGGCTTGGTTGCATAACTTAGCTACGGCTTCGATATCGAGCACGTTCAGCGAGGGGTTGCCCATGGTCTCGGCATACACCGCCTTAGTTTGCGGCGTGATAGCACGGGCAAAATTCTCGGGGTCGGCACTGTCAACAAAGGTCGTGTCGATGCCCAACTTTTTGAAGTTCACACCCAGTTGGGTGTGTGTGCCGCCATAAAGTGTCCGAGCTGCCACGATATGGTCGCCCGCTTGGCATACATTGAGCAAGGCAATCATTTGTGCAGCCATACCGCTGCTGGTTGCCACGGCTGCGCGGCCACCCTCTAGCGCTGCAATGCGTTCTTCCAACACCGCCACGGTGGGGTTAGACAAACGCGAGTACACATTGCCAAAAGTTTGCAAATTGAACAAACTTGCTGCGTGTTCAGGGCTGTCAAACACATAAGAAGTGGTTTGATAGATGGGCACTGCACGGCTGCCTGTGGCGGCATCAGGGATTTGACCAGCGTGCAGGCTGAGAGTGTCAAAACCAAATTTGCGATCAGCCATGGTGTCAGTGGGGAGGAAGTGGACGTCGAGCCGAGATGACGCCAGTGTTCACGCCAAACCAGCCCAAGCCACCAAACAAACGGGCATGTTCAATCTTCACGCAGCGGTCCATGACGACGGTCAAACCCGAATGCTCAGCGATACGCTGTGCGTCTTCATTGACCACCCCGAGTTGCAACCACAGCACTTTGGCGCCAATGTCGACAGCCTCTTGAGCGATGGACGGGGTATCTGCGGGCTTGCGAAACACGTCAACCATGTCGACGGGGTGTGGGATGTCTTTCAAGCTGGGGTAGCAGGTTTCACCCAGTATCTCGGGGTATTTGGGGTTGACGGGGATGATGCGGTAACCGTGTTCTTGCATGTACTTGGCTGCGAAGTAAGAGGGGCGAAACCAATCGGCTGAGAGGCCGACCACTGCCAAGGTACGGTGGTTTTGCAAAACGTGGCGAAGGGTGCGTATGTCGCTCATATGAGTCATATTAGCCCAAAAACAGAATAAATTTGCTTTATTTCCAAATACAAGGCATAGTCCTTGGCTTCGATATCAAGTTTTTGTCGTTGTAGCGCGTTTCTAGTTCTGCCCCTTACACGGTATTTCTCCCTTCGTCTCATCGCCTTCTTGACCTTCGACCCCGAGGGGGGCTTCCCTTTTTTTTAAAGAAATGCAATACATGGCAACAGGTACAGTGAAATGGTTTAACGAGTCCAAAGGTTTTGGCTTCATTACTCCCGAAGACGGCGGCAAAGATTTGTTCGCTCATTTTTCAGCAATCCAAAATCAAGGTTTCAAGACCTTGGCAGAAGGTCAGCGCGTCAGCTTTGACGTCACGACCGGCCCCAAAGGCTTGCAAGCTTCCAACATCAAATCCGCCGATTAAGCGCCCGACGCTTTAGGCAGGACGATGTCCAAAGAAGAAATGCTGGAAATGTCCGGCATGGTACGTGAGGTGCTTCCCGACTCACGTTACCGTGTCACTTTGGACAACGGCCACGAACTCGTGGCCTACACCGCCGGAAAAATGCGCATGCACCACATACGCATCTTGGCGGGTGACAAGGTCACTTTGGAGCTCTCTCCTTACGACATGACCAAGGGTCGCATCACCTTTCGACACATCGAAGGCAAAGGACCCAGCGGTCCCAGAAAACGTCGGTTTTGACTGCCAGCCCAACCGATTCAAGCGGTTTGGGCTATTTGGTTAAGCGCGAAATGGTCGCTATTGCAGGCGGCGCTGATCTTCATATTCGATCCCTTTTAGACAAACAACAGTGGCATGACCCGCTAGGTCTTGCTTTGGCGTTGGGCGTGTCTTCTGCCACATGGCCTTTGTTTGGTTTGGTCTGGCCTTCGGCGCAAAAAATGGCCGATCTCATGCAGACGTGGCCCTTAGACAATTTACGTATTCTTGAAATTGGCTGCGGCTTGGCCTTGGCCAGTTTGGTGATTCATCGGCGTTTGGGCAATGTCACCGCGTCGGATTACCACCCCTATACCGAGCGGTTTTTACAAGCCAATTTGGTCTTGAACGCTTTGCCCGTGATGGCTTACCAAAGTGGCCATTGGGAACGCGAAAACCCATTGCTGGGTGAGTTTGATCTCATCATTGGCAGCGATGTGCTGTATGAGCGCAACCATCCCGCGCAACTGGCTGACTTTATCCAGCGCCATGCGGCGGACCATGCGCAGGTGCTGATCATTG
>CANGPV010000044.1 GCA_947455935.1 Comamonadaceae bacterium | reverse complement strand
GCGTATCCAGCTGCATGTCAGCGAGGAAGAACTCGCCAAGCGCCGCGCCACCTGGAAGCCACCAACGCCCGACTTAGATTCAGGCTATTGGAAGCTGTACATCGACCATGTCACCCAAGCCGATGAAGGTGTGGACCTCGACTTTTTACGCGGCAAGCGAGGCTCTTTTGTGCCTAAGGACAATCACTGAAAACGACGTTTTCAGTGATTGGGGGAAGGCTCATATGGCGCAGCCATGTGATGACTTCACCACAACCACTGAAGGCTTTACAACCCTTTGAGCACGGTGCTCTCTAAGCCTGCCGCCTTACAGTCGTCAATGTACTGACGAATCACGTCTTGGAAATTAGCGTCGGGCTGCAAACCCAAGCGCGGGGCGCGTAAAGCTTTGGCACCTTTGGGCCAATTGGCCACGATATTGGCGATGCGTTCATCGCGTTGAAACTTCACACGGGCTCTCACCGCAGGACCGGCCACGGCTTCCAGTGCGTCCAGCATTTGCTGCACCGTCACATTGAGGGCGGGCAAATTCATGGCGCTGCGACCTTGGAAGTCGTCGGCGCTGGCTTCGAAAATCGCAATCAAGCTGCGCACCGTCACACCCGGCGACGACACAGGGTGCGACACCGTGGCATCCACGGGGCAAATGGATTCCTCACCTGCCAAAGGCTCGCGCAAAATGCCGCTGAAAAAGGAAGACGCTGCACCGTTGGGCTTGCCGGGGCGAACACTGACGGTCATCAAGCGAGCGCTGCGCCCATCGATAAACCCTTTGCGGCTGTAGTCAGCCACCATGTATTCACACATCAGCTTTTGTGCGCCATACGAAGTTTGCGGCGTGGTGAAGGTGTCGTCGGTGACCACGTCGGGCAAGGGGTGGGCAGGGTCGGGGCCATACACCGCCACCGAACTGCTGAACAGCAAACGTGGCTTGTTGCCAGCAGCACGCAAGGCGTCCAGCAAGGCTCGGGTGCTGTCCAAATTGGAGCGCATACCCAAGTCGAAATCGGCTTCGCACTCGCCTGATACCGCTGAAGCCAAGTGAAACACGCCATCGAACTTGGCTTGGGCGAAACCGGCGCATTGGTCCAACAACGGACCGGTCAGCACCTGAACGCGGGGGTCGGCCGCCAAATCAGCAGGGGCTGGAAATTGGTCCGCCAAAACCACTTGGGTGAGTTGTTGACCGGCGAGTGTGCCTTTGGCCAACAGGGTACGGGCCAAACGAGCCCCTAAAAATCCGGCGCCGCCGGTGATCAACAGCTTCATGGTGTGTCTCGGTTATGGGTGAAAGATGCGAAGCATAACCGCCCTCCCCCAACCGCCAGCGGGTTTTGTCAACGGGTTAGCCCTGATGGACGGCCCCGCCTTGACGGTTAAGCTAGGTTGCAATGTTGCGCTCAGTGCGCACCCCCTCTTGCGGAGTTTTTCATGGCCAGCGTCACCATCGGTCAAGTACACAAGTACTTTGGCCGCACCCACATCATCCAAGGTGTCAGCGTGGACATCGCCGATGGCGAGTTTTGTGTGCTGGTCGGCCCCTCGGGCTGCGGCAAATCCACTTTGCTGCGCATGATCGCCGGCCTCGAAGAAATCTCGGGTGGCGATATTTACATTGGCGACAAACGTGTCAACGACATGCCGCCCAAAGAGCGTGACATCGCCATGGTGTTCCAAAACTATGCGCTCTACCCGCACATGACGGTGCGGGACAACATGGCGTTTTCTTTGTTGCTGGCCAAACAATCGGCGCAAGTCATCGCCGAGCGGGTCGACATTGCTGCTGGCATCTTGGGTTTGCATGCCCTCTTAGACCGCTTTCCGCGCCAACTCTCGGGCGGCCAGCGCCAGCGCGTCGCCATGGGTCGGGCCATTGTGCGAGATCCGCAGGTGTTTTTGTTTGATGAGCCGCTCTCCAACCTCGACGCCAAGCTGCGCGTCTCCATGCGTACCGAGATCAAAGAATTGCACCAGCGCCTGAAAACCACCTCCATCTACGTCACCCATGACCAAATCGAGGCCATGACCATGGCCGACAAAATCGTTGTCATGCGAGACGGTGTGGTCGAGCAAATTGGCACGCCTTTGCAGTTGTATGACCACCCCGCCAACCAGTTTGTAGCGGGTTTCATTGGCTCGCCTTCGATGAACTTTTTGCCTGGCACCGTGCGTGGCCAGCATGTGGCCTTGTCGGATGGCAGTTTGTTGCCCATGCCCTTGCAGGCCCGTGCCAGCGAAGGTCAAGCGGTGGTGTACGGCACCCGCCCCGAGCATTTGCACATTGCCAGCGGCAGCGAGGGCTTGGCCACCGAGGTGGTGGTGGTCGAACCCACAGGTGCTGACACGCAGGTGTTCACCAAAATTGCGGGTGTGGAAGTCACTTCGGTGTTTCGTGAACGCCATACTTTCACACCGGGCAGCACCATCCGTTTACAAGCCGATGCCAGCCGTGCCCATTTGTTTGATGCCGTCAGTGGCAAAGCCTTAACGGCTGCTTGATGTTGTTCGCCCTTTTGTCTCAGGAGGCTTCATGACCGAATCCACCCGTCGCCAGTTCATCCAATCCACCAGCATCGCCACCGGCGCTGTGGCTGCTGCGCCCATGCTGTTTGGCAGTTCGGCCCATGCGCAATGGACCAACGTTCCCGAAAAAGACGCCAAGCTGCGCGTGCTGCGCTGGAGCCGTTTTGTGCAAGGCGATATTGACGCCTACATGGCCAATGTCAAGAAATTCACCGAGAAAACTGGCATAGAAGTTCGGGTGGACAACGAGGGCTGGGAAGATGTGCGACCCAAAGCGGCGGTGGCGGCCAACACCGGCGCAGGCCCCGACATCATTTTGTCGACCAACGACGACGCCAACCTGTACCCCGACAAACTGCTCGATGTCTCCGACGTCTGCGACTACTTGGGCAAAAAATACGGCGGTTGGTACCCCGCTTGCGAAACCTACCTCAAGCCCGACGGCAAAAAATGGATAGGCGTGCCACTGGGCGCCAGCGGTGCCATCATGGTGTACCGCCAAAGCCACCTCAAGGCGGCAGGTATCACCACTTTTCCCAAAGACACCGACGGTTTTTTGAAAATGTTCCAAGCGCTCAAAGCCAAGGGCACCCCTGGCGGCATGGCACTGGGCAACGCCACCGGCGACAGCGGTTGGACGCATTGGCTGATCTGGGCCTTTGGCGGCTCCATCGTTGACAAAAACAACAAAGTGGTCATCAACAGCCCGCAAACCATCAAAGCCTTGGCCTATGCCAAAGAGTTGTACGCCACCTTCATTCCTGGCACCTTGTCGTGGTTGGACCCCAATAACAACAAAGCGTTTTTGGATGGCCAACTCAGCGTCACCAACAACGGCATTTCCATTTATTACGCCGCCAAAAACTCGGACAACCCTGCCGTCAAAGCGCTCGCCGCTGACATTCAACACGCGCCCTTCCCCATGGGACCTGTAGGCATCCCTACCGAGTACCACCTGTTCTTCAATCAAATGATCTTCAAGTACACCAAGTACCCCAATGCAGCCAAAGAATTTTTGCGCTTCATGATGGAAGAAGAGCAATACGGCGCTTGGTTGCAAGGCGCGGGTGGCTATGTCTCGCACCCCTTGGCCGCCTATGGCAAAAACCCAATTTGGACGGTGGACCCCAAGCACACGCCCTACCGCGATTCGGTGAAAAACATGCGCCCCGCTGGCTATGCCGGTCAACTGGGCTATGCCTCGGCAGGTGCCATGGCCGACTTCATCGTCTGCAACATGGTGGCCGAAGCCGCCTCCGGCGCCAAAACCCCCGAAGAAGCCGCCCAACGCGCCCAAAAACGCGCTGAACGCTATTACAAAACCTGATGCTGACTCGCCTACAAAACAGCCGCAACGGGCTGGGCCTGCTGTTCATGCTGCCCGCCACGCTGCTGCTGATCGTGTTTCTCACCTACCCCTTGGGTTTGGGGATTTGGCTGGGCTTTACCGACACCAAGGTGGGCCGCGAAGGCATGTTCATTGGCTTAGAGAACTACGAGTTTTTATGGGAAGACGCGGTCACCCGCTTGGCCTTGTTCAACACCTTGTTCTACACCTTTGTGGCCAGCGTGTTGAAGTTCTTTTTGGGCTTGTGGTTGGCCATTTTGCTCAACGAGCGACTGCCCTTCAAAACCTTTTTCCGCTCGGTCATCTTGTTGCCCTACATCGTGCCTACCGCTTTATCGGCCATTGCTTTTTGGTGGCTGTACGACGCGCAGTTTTCCATCATCAGCTGGGTGCTGGTCAAGGCTGGTTGGATTGACAACTACATCGATTTTTTAGGTGACCCATGGAACGCACGTTTCTCGGTGTTGGCGGCCAATGTGTGGCGTGGTGTGCCGTTTGTGGCCATCACCTTGTTGGCTGGTTTGCAAACCATTTCCCCTTCGTTGTATGAAGCGGCAGCCATTGATGGCGCTACTGCTTGGCAACGCTTTCGCCACATCACCTTGCCCTTGCTGACCCCCATGATTGCGGTGGTGATGACGTTTTCGGTGCTCTTTACCTTCACCGACTTTCAGCTGATTTACGTCATCACACGCGGTGGGCCGCTCAACGCCACCCACCTGATGGCCACGCTGTCTTTCCAACGCGCCATCTCTGGCGGTGCTTTGGGCGAGGGTGCGGCGATTGCCATCTCCATGGTGCCGTTTTTGCTAGCCGCGATTTTGTTCAGCTACTTCGGGTTGCAGCGACGCGCCTGGCAACAAGGGGGCAGCGACGCATGAGCGACTCCAAGGACGACGACAGCCAAGGCATGGGCTATTTGGACACGGCTCGCAGCCGTTGGGTAACGGTGTATGCGCCGCTGGGTATTTTTGTGTTTGTGTTGTTGTTCCCGTTTTATTGGATGGTCATCACCTCGGTCAAGCCCAACAACGAGTTGTTGTCACGTGACGGCAACCCTTTTTGGGTGATCAAGCCCACCTTGGAACACTTCCACAAACTGCTGTTCAAAACCGCCTACCCCGAGTGGCTGTGGAACACGGTGTTCATTTCGGTCATCTCCACCGTCGTGTCGTTGGCGTGTGCGGTGCTGGCCGCTTACGCCATTGAGCGCTTACGCTTCAAAGGGTCACGCCAAGTGGGTTTGGGTATTTTTCTGGCTTATCTGGTGCCGCCTTCTATTTTGTTCATCCCCTTGGCCACCATTGTTTTCAAGCTGGGCTTGTTTGACACCCGCTGGGCGCTGATCCTCACCTACCCCACGTTTCTCATTCCGTTTTGCACCTGGTTGCTGATGGGCTACTTTCGCTCTATCCCCTTCGAGTTGGAAGAATGCGCTTTGATTGATGGCGCCACCCGCTTTGAAATTTTGTGGAAGATCATTCTTCCTCTCTCCGTGCCTGGGCTGATTTCCGCGGGAATTTTTGCTTTCACCTTGTCGTGGAATGAGTTTATTTACGCCCTGACTTTCATCTCCTCCTCAGAGGTGAAAACCGTGCCGGTAGGCGTGGTCACCGAACTGGTTGAAGGTGACGTTTACCACTGGGGCTCGCTGATGGCGGGTGCCTTGCTGGGCTCCTTCCCCGTGGCCGTGCTGTACTCGTTCTTTGTCGATCACTATGTGTCGGGCATGACCGGCGCGGTCAAGGAATAAGATAGACACCACTTTCTGAGGGGTGTTGTTGATGACCAAAATTTCGCTGGCCGATATGCGCAAGAGCTACCAAAGCGCAGAGCTGCTTGAAGACAAGGCCCATCACAACCCCTTGCGCCAATTCGAGCAATGGCTGCACCAAGCCCTGGAAGCAGAGGTGCCTGAGCCCAACGCCATGACCTTGGCCACCGTGGGCAGCGATATGCGCCCCAGCACCCGCGTGGTGCTGATCAAAGGCTATGACGAACAAGGACTGGTTTGGTATACCAACTACGACAGCCGCAAAGGCAAAGAGTTGGCAGGCAACCCCTTTGCATCGCTACAGTTTCACTGGGTGGAATTAGAGCGGGTGGTGCGTATCGAGGGGCGGGTGAGCAAAGTCAGCGAACAAGAAAGTGACGCTTACTTTCACAGCCGCCCGCTGGACTCACGCATTGGTGCGTGGGCCAGCCCGCAAAGCCAAGTCATTGACTCACGCACCCAACTGGTCACCCAAGCCGCCAGCTACATGGCGAAATTTGGCTTGAAGCCACCACGTCCACCGCATTGGGGAGGTTACCGGCTCACGCCCGACAGATGGGAGTTTTGGCAAGGGGGTGTCGCTCGTTTGCACGACCGCTTGGTTTACCGACTGCAAGACGGTGGACTGCAAAACGGTGATTGGACCCAAGAGCGCTTGGCGCCTTAGTTCAGTGCTTTAACTCAAGGTTTGAGCCACTGCACAAAATGCTGCTGCAGTTTTTTCACCTTAGGAGCCACCACAAAGGTGCAATAGCCTTGGTGGGGGTTGTTTTCAAAATAATCTTGGTGATAGCCCTCGGCGGGCCAGTAATGTTGAAGCGGCAACACCTCGGTGACGATGGGACGTTCAAAGTCGCCACGGCTGGTCAGCTCTGAGATGAACTGCAAAGCCGCCATGTGGTCAGCGTCGTTAGAGACATAAATGCCACTGCGGTATTGCGTTCCCACATCGTTGCCTTGGCGGTTCAAGCTGGTGGGGTCGTGGATCTCAAAAAAAATATCCAAAATATCGCGCAAGGTGATGACGCTGTCGTCAAAGGTCAAGCGCACCACTTCGTTAAAACCCGTTTGGCCGGTGCACACCTGCTCGTAACTGGGCCGCGCGGGACCAGCGCCGTTGCTGTAGCCCGACTCGACGTCGGTGACGCCCCGCACCCGCACAAACACCGCCTCTGTGCACCAGAAACAACCGCCGCCCAAGGTGATATGTGCATTTGCCATGGATGCAATCTTAGTGCTATGGGACACTCTTGACCATGCTTAATTGGATTGGCCCTTTCAAACCCCTGATTTCCACCCTGCTGCTGCCCCCCGCCAGCCCTTTGCTGCTGATGGTGGCAGGGCTGGTCTTGGGCCGGTATGTCAAGCGCTGGGGTCAGTGGTTGTGCGTCAGCGGCTTGGTGTTGTTGTGGGTGTTGTCATGCAATGCCACCGCCTATGGCTTAAACCATGTGCTGCTGCGCAGCTACCCTGCTGTGACCGCTGCCCAGTTGAAACAGGCTCAGGCTATTGTGGTGCTGGGTGGAGGTATTGACTTGCATGCCCCTGAGTACGGCCAAGCCACGCTAGGCGCAGAGGCCTACCAGCGCCTGTTGTATGGGCGCTATTTGACGACCCTTCACCCGCTGCCGCTGGTCTACAGCGGCGGCAAAGGCTGGGGAGCGGCCGAGCAGCAAACCCAAAGCGAAGCCGAAGTAGCAGCACATGAGTTGCAGCGCGATTTTGGTATGCACTTTGCGTTGATGGACGCAACGTCGCGTGACACCCGTGAAAACGCCCTGCGCACCTATGCCGCTTTGTCAGCCCAAGGCATCACCCGTATTGCCTTGGTGACGCACGACTGGCATATGCAGCGCAGCGTCATGCAGTTTGAAGCAGCAGGCTTTGACGTACTGCCCGCCCCCATGGGCTATACCCAGCCACCTATGCGCTGGGACACCGATTACCTGCCATCCTCTGGTGGTTTACAGGTGAGCAGAAGGGTTTTACATGAATGGCTGGGTCGGTTACATTACTAACCAGTCAGTCATTAATATGCATACCAGCACTTTCCACAGTCCCGTCAACAGCGAAACAAACAGCGTCCACAAGCGCGAACGCCGAAAAGAGGCTCGTCCTGGCGAGTTACTTGACGCCGCGCTCAGCCTGTTTGTCAGCAAAGGCTTTTCCGCCACCAAGGTCGAAGACGTGGCCGCCAGCGCAGGTGTGTCCAAAGGCACCTTATTTTTGTATTTTTCCAGCAAAGAAGACCTGTTCAAAGCGGTGATACGCGCCAATTTGGCCGACCATTTCCCCGCATGGAACCAAGAATTTGAAGAATTTCAAGGCACTACCCCCGATATGCTGGAGTACGCCATGGTGTCGTGGTGGCAGCGCATAGGCTCGACCGATGCCAGTGGCATCACCAAACTCGTGATGAGCGAGGCCAACAATTTTCCCGAAGTGGTGCAGTTTTATGACCAAGAGGTGATTCGCCCTGGCCACGAACTGTTCAAGCGCATCCTTCAGCGCGGCATTGACAGTGGCGAATTTGCCCAGTTCAACACCGATCTGGCCGTTCACAGCTTGGTCAGCGCTATTTTGTACATCAACATGTGGAAGCACGCTTTGGCTTGTCATGCTTCCCTGCACACCCTCAACCCCGAGGCTTTCTTGCGCAACCACGTGCACCTGATGGTGCAGGGTTGGCGCAAGTCCTGAGCCGGTCACTTTTTCGGAGCACGCGCAGATGAATTTCAAAATCAAAGGCTGGGGCGGCGTGGTGCTGCTGTCGGCGGCCATGTTAGGCGGTGCAGCTTGGTATATGCGCAGCACATCTGCACCCAAGCAAGACCCTAGTACCCCTGCACTCACAGCGCCAACAACACCGGCTGCGACAGTGCAAGTATTTGACATTCCGCTCAGCGACACGTGGGTAGCCAGCGAACAACGCTTGGTCAACAACCTGCCCATCTCTGGCAACCTCAAAGCCATCAACAGCGTCACCATCAAAGCCCGCGTGGCGGGCGAAATCACCGAACTCAAAGTGCGCGAAGGCGACACCGTGAAAGCAGGTCAAGTGTTGGCTCGCATCGACCCTGTGGAGTACCAGCGCAAGCTGCGCCAAGCCGAGCAGCAAGCCGACGCGGCCAAAGCGCAAGTTGATATTGCCAAGCGCCAGTACGACAACAATGTCTCGCTGGTGGACAAAGGCTTTATCTCTAAAACCGCCTTGGATACGTCCTACTCCAGTTTGGCCGGCGCAGAGGCCAGCTACAAAGCTGCGCTTTCAGGCGCTGATGTGGCCCGCAAGGTGCTTGATGATGCTGTGCTGACATCACCTATCTCTGGACAAGTGTCAGCACGGTTGGCACAGCCCGGCGAGCGCGTGTCGGTGGACACCAAGCTGCTGGAAGTGGTGGACTTGGGTAGCTTGGAATTGGAAGCCACCTTGAGCCCTGCTGACTCTATCGATGTGCGTATCGGTCAACAGGCCACGCTGAGCATGGAAGGCCGGGACCAGACTGTGAACGCACGTGTGCAACGCATCAATCCCAATGTACAAGCGGGCAGTCGCAGCGTGTTGGTGTACTTGCGCTTGGACAACACCAGCGGCTTGCGCCAAGGCCTCTACGGTCAAGGTCAACTTGCCTTGGGACAAAAACAGGTACTGGCCATCCCCTTGGATGCCGTGCGCACCGACAAACCTCAGCCTTATGTGCAAGCCATTGAAAACAACAAAGTGGTTCACCACAAAGTGACCGCAGGTTCACGTGGTCAGTTAGCAGGTCAAACGGACACCACCACGGTGTGGGTAGAGGTGAGTGGTTTGCCCGTCAACAGTCTGATTCTGCGCGGCACGGCGGGTGTCTTGCGCGAAGGACTGGCCGTTCGTTCGGGCAGCACTGCGCCCGCATCTTCCACTGCAACACCTACTAGCAAGCCCTAAGCCATGTGGTTCACCCAAGTCAGTTTGCGCAATCCGGTGTTTGCCACCATGATGATGCTCGCCTTGGTGGTGCTGGGGCTGTTTAGCTACGGTCGCCTCAAGATCGATCAATTTCCCAATATCGATTTGCCCGTGGTGGTCATCACCACCGAATACCCCGGGGCCTCGCCCGAGATCATCGAGAGCGAGGTGAGCAAGAAAATTGAAGAGGCGGTCAACTCCATCGCCGGTATCAGCGCCCTGACCTCCCGCAGCTATGAAGGCTTGTCGGTGGTGGTCATCGAGTTTCAGCTGTACGTGAATGGCCGCAAAGCGGCTGACGATGTGCGTGAAAAAGTCTCGAATGTGCATCCGTTTTTGCGCACCGATGTGAAAGAGTCGCGCATTTTGCGTTTCGATCCCACCAGCCGTCCGATTTGGTCGGTGGCCGTGTTGCCCGACGACAAAGCCACCGGACTGCGCCAGCCCTTGAGCAATGTGGAGTTGACCAACTGGGCCGATCAGGTGTTCAAAAAACGGCTTGAAAACGTACGCGGCGTGGGCTCTGTGGCCTTGGTGGGGGGTACCAAACGAGAGATCAATCTCTACCTGAATCCGCAAGCCATGGAATCGCTGGGCGTCACCGCTGCGCAAGTGGTGGCGGCTGTCAGCAATGAAAACCAAGATCTGCCCGTGGGCTCGGTCCGCTCTGTCCAACAAGACCGTGTGGTGCAGGTGCAAGCCCGCATGAAGCGCCCCGAAGACTTTGGCAACATCATCGTGGCGCGCAAAGGTGGCAGCTATGTGCGCTTATCGCAAGTCGCCAAGGTGAATGATGGTGCGCAAGAGCTGGAAAACATGGCCCTCTACAACGGTCAGCGCACCTTGCTGCTGTCTGTGGTGAAAGCGCAAGACGAAAACACCATCGAGGTGGTGGACGGCCTGATCGATACCCTCGAGTCCATGCGCAAACAGCTTCCGCCCGGTATCAAGTTGGAGCCAATTTTTGATGGCTCACGTCCTATCCGCGTGGCGGTCAACAATGTGCGCAAGACCCTGATTGAGGGCGCTTTGCTGACGGTCTTGATCGTGTTTTTGTTTCTCAATTCATGGCGCTCGACCATCATCACTGGCTTGGCCTTACCTATTGCGGTGATTGGCACGTTTTTGTTCATGAGTTTGTTTGGCTTCACCGTCAACATGATGACCTTGATGGCGCTGTCGCTGTGTATTGGTTTGCTGATCGACGACGCCATCGTGGTGCGTGAAAACATTGTTCGCCATGTGCAAATGGGCAAAAACGCTTTCACCGCCTCCATGGAAGGCACCAAGGAAATTGGCTTGGCAGTGCTGGCCACCACCTTCTCCATCGTTGCGGTGTTTTTGCCGATTGGTTTCATGGAAGGCGTGATTGGCAAGTTCTTCCATGAATTTGGCCTGACCATTGTGGTGGCTGTGGTCATCTCAATGTTTGTCAGCTTCACCTTGGACCCCATGTTGTCCAGCGTCTGGCACGACCCCAGCATCCATATCCACGGGCAGGCGCTCAAGCCACGCAACTGGTATGACCGCAGCATCGGCCGAATCACGGGTTGGTTTGAAACCACCACCGATCGTTTGAGCGGTGTGTACCAGCGTTTGCTGGCATGGGCTTTGCTGCACAAACTCAAAACCGTGCTGGCTGCCTTGGGTATTTTTATTGGCAGTATTTTCATGGTCCCCTTGCTGGGCACTGAGTTCGTGCCCAAAGCCGATTACTCCGAAGCCACCGTGACGTTTTATGTGCCGGTGGGCTCGTCCTTGCAAGTGACTGAACGCAAAGCGCAAGAAGTGGAAAACCTGCTGCGCGGCTTTCCTGAAGTGCGCTACACCCTCACCACCATCAACACCGGCAATGCCAATGGCAAGATTTATGCAAATGTGTATTTCCGCTTGGTTGACCGCGGACTGCGCCAGCGTAATCTCAACAGCATCACGCCCGATATTCGTCAGCGCTTGTTGCAACTGCCGGGCATCACCGTCACCCATGTCGGGCAACTCGACAGCGTGAGTGGCTCCAAGCAAATTGAGTTTTTTTTGCTCGGGTCTGACCAAGCTGAATTGGAGCGTTTGGCTGCCCAGGTCATGGCCAAACTGGCTCAGGTCAAAGGTTTTGTCGATATCGAATCCAGCGTCAAGCCCAATAAGCCCACGATTGACATTGCCATCAAACATGAGGCAGCCTCTGACTTTGGTTTGGGTGCCAGCAGCATTGCCGACCAACTTCGCACCTTGGTCGCAGGTCAAAACATCGGTGTATGGCGGGCCGACAATGACCAGACCTACGATGTGCTGGTGCGCCTCTCGCCTGACGCTCGTACCGCGCCGCAAGATTTAGAGCGTTTGCCCTTTAACTTGCCCCCTGCTGCTGACGGCAGTACCCGCACCGTCAGACTCAACCAAGTCGCACGTGTCAGCGAAGGCGTGGGTCCCAACCAAATCAACCGCCGCGAACTGTCGCGTGAAGTATCTTTCAGCGGCAATGCCTATGGCCGTGCCAGTGGCGATGTGTCTAAAGACATTCAAGCCGTGATGGCAGGTATTCAACTGCCCGATGGTTATCGCTACCAGTTTGGCGGTTCGACCAAAAACATGAAAGAGTCATTTGCCTACGCCATCTCAGCGCTGGCCATGGCCATCATTTTCATTTACATGATTTTGGCGAGTCAGTTCAAAAGCTTTTTGCAGCCCTTGGCCTTGATGACGGCCCTGCCCTTGACCTTGATCGGTGTGGTCTTGGCGCTGATGCTGTTTCACTCCACCTTGTCGCTGTTCTCGGTCATCGGCGTGATCATGCTGATGGGCTTGGTCACCAAGAATGCGATTTTGTTGCTCGACTTTGCCATCCGCGCCCGTGAAGGTCTGGACAACGGCGACGGCACCCGTGAAGCACCCATGGGTCGCAGCGAAGCTTTGCTGATGGCGGCCAAAGTGCGTTTGCGCCCTATTTTGATGACCACCTTGGCCATGGTGTTTGGCATGATGCCACTGGCCTTGTCCACCAGTGAAGGTGCCGAGCAACGTGCGCCCTTGGGTCAGGCCGTGATTGGCGGTGTGATCACCTCTTCGTTGCTGACCTTGGTGGTGGTACCGGTGGTCTACTGTTATTTAGACGACTTGACCCAATGGTTGAAACGACTGTGGGGCGTCTCACCCGACCATGGAAACAACCATGCTGGTTAAAATTTCACCCGTCAACCTCCTGTCCTTGCCGCTATGAACTTTGAACTCGCTCGATTCAATATGGTTGAACAGCAAATCCGCCCTTGGAATGTGCTGGACTTAACCGTGTTGGACAAATTGTCACAGTTGGACCGCAGCCTGTTTGTACCTGCGGCCTTTCATGACGTGGCCTACAGTGATACCGAAATTCCCTTGGCGCATGGCGAGTCCATGTTGGCTCCGCGTGTTGCTGCGCGCTTGGCGCAAGACCTCTTACTCAAACCCAGCGACAACGTGCTTGAAATTGGCACGGGCAGTGGCTACCTCAGTGCTTTGCTGGGCAGTTTGTCGAGCAAGGTGATCAGCTTGGAGAGCAATCACGATTTGCTCGCGCAGGCCCAAGTCCATTTGCAACAAGCTGGCATCCCCAATGTGCTGCTGCGCCACAGCAGCGGTGTACCCGCGTACATCGCTCACTTTGATGCCATTGTGTTGACCGGCTCTGTCGCACAGGTGCCAGAAGAACTGCTCAAGATGCTGGCCCCAGGCGGTCGTCTGCTGGCGGTGGTAGGTGAAGAACCTATGATGCAAGCAACACGCTTGAGCCTTGACCACCACGGCCATAGGCACTCTCAAGTCTTGTGGGATGTGGTGTTGCCCCGTTTGCACGGCTTTGCCCCAACCCCTGCTTTTCAATTTTGAAACGATTACCCCAAAGGAAGACCATGCGTTCTTTTCGTCCTCTGCCTCTTATCTCGGCCATGGCTCTGGCCTTTTGTGGCATGGCCCATGGGCAAAGCTTGCTCGAACTGTATGACGCTGCACGCGGCTTTGACGCCAACTACCAGTCGGTGCAAGCGCAGTTTGAGGCAACCCGCTTAAAAGCTGAACAAGCGCAATCCAAACTTGGTCCTACCGGCAGTTTGAGCGTCAATGTGTCTAAAAATAACGCAAGTTACGATCCCTCCAAGACCGTCGCTACTAACCCCAGCTTCACTCGTTTTTATGGCACCAACACAGCGACGGTTGTGGGCTCCCAACCGCTGTACCGACCTGCTGACAAAGCCGAAGTGGCGCAAAGCAGTTTGCAAATGAAAGTGGTTCAAGAGCAAATGCTGGCTGCTGAGCAAGACTTGATGGTGCGTGTCAGCCAAGCTTATTTTGAAGTCTTGGCTGCGCAAGACACCTTGGCCTTTGTGCAAGCCCAAAAAACCGCTGTCGCCGAGCAATTGGCGTCGGCCAAACGCAACTTTGAAGTGGGAACCGCCACCATCACTGACACCCGCGAGGCGCAAGCAGGCTATGACTTGGTGGTTGCGCAAGAAATTGCTGCACAAAATGATTTGCGTGTGAAGAAACTGGCGCTGGACCAAATCGTGGGAAAAACGGGTACCCAACCCAAATCCATGGCCGCGCAAGCCGAACCCGCCTCCCTCAGCCCCGACCAAGTTGAAGACTGGGTGAGTTTGAGCAAAGACAAAAACCCCAGCTTGCGACAAGCCGTGATTGGCTTGCAAGTCACCGAGCTTGAAACGCAAAAAGCCAAAGCGGCCTTAAAGCCCACGGTGGATTTTCAACTCAGCCATACCTTCAATAACAACACCAATGCCTCATCTTCAGGCGCTGTGCCCTATGGCGCCACATCCAACCTGACTACCGGTGCGGTGGTGTTGTCATGGCCTTTCTACACGGGCAACGCTTTGGACAACCGTGTTCGTGAAACCTTGTCTTTGACCCAAAAAGCCCAAGCCGATTTGGATGCAGCCAGCCGTAACGTGGCTCAGAACACCCGCAGCGCTTTTTATGGTGTGTTGTCGGGAGTGAGCCAAGTCAAAGCTTTGCAAGCCGCCGTCGAGTCCAGTCAAGTCGCACTGGAAGCCAACAAACTGGGCTACACCGTGGGTGTGCGTATCAACATGAATGTGTTGGATGCCCAAAGCAAATTGTTTGACACCAAAGCCAAGCTCGCCAAAGCCCGTTATGACGTGCTGATTGGCCATTTACGTTTGCGCCAAGTCAGCGGCACTTTGCAAATGCAAGACCTGCAAGGTATCAACAATCTTCTTGAACCCTGAACCTGCATCTCCTCACACGGTTGAGGGGATGTCGTACGCTTGCGTAGCGTGTTTGTCCTGTTTAAAGGCAAAGAGGTATTTAGCACCTTGAGGTCCCGCTTGTATTTCAAAAGATGCGACCTTGTTGATAAAAAACAATTCGCCCTTCAGGTAATTGGTGCTGCTTCCTTCTGACTTTAAAGTTAAGTCGCCTTCCAAAATAATCCCAAACACTTCTTGACGGTTGGTGGACTTGGGGACCTGACACAAGGGCTCCAACTCACCCAAGACAGGCGAAATAAAGCCTTGTTCTTGAAGTTGTTTTTTAAACTGTCCCATGGGTAGTTGTAATGTAGCGTTGATAGTATTCATAGCAGACACAAAGTTATTTGCACAGCTTGTCACATCAATATGATCTCTTTATGACAACCACACGCCAGTTTGTTGCTTTGCTATGTTGTGCGCTCTTTGGCTTGTCAAGTCAGGCCGCATCGACGCTCTACAGCGATATTCTTCTGGATATCGTCCAACACTGCGTGGATACATCCGCAGCCCATTACTGCCAGCAATGTCGTGCCCCCACTCTTTCATCTGTGTGTTCGACAGAAAAAACCTGTCAAAAAACTACCGATGTGTGGGCCATGAACGCCGAGTTTGTGGCGATACGCGACATCAAAATGTGCGGTTGCCCCACAGACTTTGTTCACGGCTTGGTGCTGCCCAGGGAGGTGGTGACGGGTGTGGAAGACCCTCGACGACCGCTTGCGATATGGGCTTACGCATGGCAAGTGGGCCTGACCCGTCTGGACGCTGCTTCCCTGGTCTTGGTCATCAACCCTCAACAGTTTCGCTCGCAAAACCAAATGCACATCCATGTGCTTCGTTTCAAACCACACGCCCAACAAGCCTTGTCTGCGTTTAGGCATCTCGAGGTGAGTGATTTGAATGATGTGTGGCAAGCAGCCAGCAAGCTGGCCTTGGCCCAGTCATTCCCTGACTATGGGGTATTGGTCAGCTTGGCGGCGTCTGGGCGCTATCAGGTGGTGGTGACCCCTGACAGCCCTGAAAAATT
>CANGPV010000043.1 GCA_947455935.1 Comamonadaceae bacterium | reverse complement strand
TGCAACTGGCCTCGCACATCGATGACTTTGGCAGATACACGACCAGTGATACGGCCCGTAGGCCCTATCAAAACCTCTTCAGCCGTTAAATCGCCTTCAATCACACCATTGATCACGGCTTTGGAAGGCACGGTGAACGCGCCCTTAACAACCACGCCGTCACCAATGACAACGCTTTCTAAAGAATCGGATTGATTAGCCATACATGCTCCTTGCGGTCATCTTAGCAAAGAATCAATGTAAATGAGGTTTTTTGTTGAAGCCATTGATTTTATTGAGAAAAAAATCGTTTCGATGCAACATAATAAAATTAAATTTGCTAAAATTAATATAATAGTATTTATTTTTTTTAAAAATAAAGCTATATTTAACTCATACAAAAAACCGAGCAAATCATAAAAATCAACAAAAAAACTCCCCAAATAGGTAGTTCGAGGTTGATTTGCAACGCCATCAGCAGAATAAGGAAGAAATTGCCTCCATCTGAAGGAAAGCATCAAGTTTTAGATTCGATAAATCTCACAATAACATGTTTTATATCGAAATTTTCTGAAAATTTATCAACTTTTGAAATGTCGACGCCGCACTTGATCGTTGGTCTGGTTACAAGCCTGTTTCTACAAGGTGCAGCGTCAGCGCAAACATTCAATTTAGCGCAATTGATTCAGATCGCAACGGATACCCATCCATCTGTGCGCTCCCAGTTGTCGAGCGAAAATTCTGCCCAATTTGGGATTGAAACCGCTATCTACCAAACTTACCCTACGCCGCAATTGACTTATGAATCCGTCAAAAAAAGCAGCTCAGATACTTCGTATGTGGGAAGCGATGGCGTAGCTACGATACGCATCACCCAGCCCATTTTCAATGGGGGCCAATATGACGCCCAGCTTGACAAGGCCAAAGCTAATTTGCAAGTCAGCCAAGCCAGCGTTCGCGAGAGTCGCCGTCAAGTAGCGATTCGCGTGGTTCAGGCTTACGCCGAATGGGTGAGCGCTGAACTGAAAGTACAGGCCATCGACAAAAGCATGGTGGTTCACCAAAAACTTGTGCAACAAGCTAAAAACCGTATTGCACAAGGCGCATCACCGGCGAGCGATTTGAGTTTGGTGCAAGGCAGGCTCGATGCCACTTCAGGTGAACTCTTCTCGGCCAAACTTCAGGCTGAATTGGCCCTTCAAAAATTAGGAGAACTGACCGGTGTGGCCGTGAATGCAGCTCAACTCAAAGCTGATATGACTGGCCCCATAACGCACACCCTATTGATTGACAACTTGCTTGCCAACGCGCTCATGCATTCGCCTGAATTGCAAAAAGCCAAGGCTCAAGCGCTAATCTCACGTGCCAATGTGCAAGAAAAGCAAGCCGCATTGAAGCCAGATATTTATTTACGCGCTGAGCGTCAATATGGCAATTATTTTTCAGCCAGTGACACGGGTGCGCACAACCGAATATTCATCGGCGTGACCAGTAAATTTGGACCTGGCTTATCCAGCTTTAGTCAAATTTCAGCCGCCAAGACGCAAGAAGACAGCAGCGAATTCGATATCCAATTTCAGCAAAAACTGCTGCGAGAACAAGTGCTCAACGATGTGACGGTGCTGCGTAGCTTGCAGCAAAAAATGCAGGCCCTGCAAGGAGCCTTGCAGGCCTCGTTGTTGGTACTGGAGTCTTTTGAACGGCAGTTCAATGCGGGACGAAAAACCTGGTTAGATTTGATGACGGTGGTGCGTGATGTGGCCCAAAACGAAACCCAACTGGCTGACATGCGCGGTACCGAATTGCAAACCAGTTGGCACCTGCATATTTTGACCAGTGACAACTACACCCAGGTGAACTCCAAACCATGAGCACGCTTACCTCGCTTCCCGCTTGCTTGATGCGTATTGCGCAACTGCAACAAAATCCTGTCGATCGCACTGCAGTTATGCAAGCTATCGCGGATGTCAAGCGCAAGCGGCCCAAAAATGTAAAGCAAACTGTAGGTGCAATCTGCCGCGCAATGATGCTCCCATTGCCTCGCTGGCAACGCAAGCCCGATCCTGCCAATATGCCGCTATTGGCTCACCACCCCTCCACGGGATGGTTTGTACTGCGGGGGCAAAACGCCCATGAGAAATGGGTGATTGAATCTTGGGACGAAGAAACACAGAAATTTAGTGAGTCCATCAGCCATTTGCCCACACAAACGTCAACGCAACTGGTTAAGTTATCACTGACGCAGCCCTTTGAGTCGTCCTCCAGCCCGGTGTACAGCCTCATTAAGAAGCAGTTGTTTTCCCACCCATCTCGCTTGATTGAGATCATGCTGGCTACCGTCACCATCAACGTGCTGGCCTTGGGAACCTCGCTCTACAGCATGCAGATTTACAACCGCGTTATACCCACCAACGCTATCCAAACGTTAACTGTGCTCACCATTGGTGTGCTCATTGCTATGGTGGTGGAACATTTGATGAAACACGCACGGTCGTCTTTGTATGACGCTTTGATTGACGCCGTTGACCAACGTCTCTCACGTAGCGTGTTTATGCGCTTACTGTCTGTGCGTCTAGACCAGATGCCTTCCAGCGTAGGCAGTTTAGCCGCCCAAATGAACGCCTACCAAACTGTTCGCGGATTTCTCACAACAGCCACCACCCATCTGATGGTGGATGCGCCTTTTGTGGTCATTTTTTTGGTGTTGATCAGTTTTGTGGGACACCCGATACTGTCGGTGGTCCCCATCGGATTTTTCTTGATTGCATTGATCAGCGGTATTTGGCATCGCAAGCGCATCGAAAACTTGGCCTCGCAGGCCACGGGGTTAAGTAACTTCAAAACAGGCATTTTGGTGGAAAGCATCGAAGGCGCAGAAAGCATCAAGTCAGGCCAAGGAGGATGGCGCATGCTTAACCGCTGGATGAATGCCGCAGACGAGTCACGCAGCCATGAAATGGCACTTCGGCATATCACTGAGCGTAACCAACACACCACAGCCACCTTGCAACAAGTCTCGTATGTGCTGATGGTGGCCTTGGGTGCGTTGCTGGTATCGGCAGGTATGACTACGCTCGGCGGTTTGGTGGCTTGCTCGATTTTGGCGGGGCGTATCTTGACGCCTGTCTCTATGCTTCCCTCCTTGCTGTTGCAATGGGGTCATGTGAAAGCCGCCTTGCAAGGTTTAGACAGATTGTGGAAGTTGGAAGACGACCACCATGGACAAGACCACCCTCTCACGCCTGAAACCATTCAAGGCTCCTATACCTTTGAAAAGGTCAGTACCGCTTACCGTGGCAATATCCACTCGGCCCTGAAAGTAGGCAAACTCACCGTACAAGCAGGCGAAAAAATCGGCATCATTGGACCGATTGGTTCAGGCAAGACTACCCTACTTCGTCTGCTCTCTGGCATGTACAAACCCCAAGAAGGACGGGTCTTGCTTGACCACATGGATATCTCCCAGATCAGCAAACCCCTGTTGGCGGAGAACATGGGGTTCTTGGCGCAAGAGGGTCGTTTATTTGCAGGTACCTTGAGAGAAAACCTGATCTTGGGCATGTTGGATCCGGGTGACGACAAACTGCTGGCCGCAGCCGAACAAACAGGCTTGCTTCAACTGGTCATCAAAACCCACCCCAAAGGCTTGCAGTTGCCCATTTCGGAAGGCGGTATGGGTTTGTCTGCAGGTCAACGCCAACTGGTTCAACTCACCCGTGTGTTTTTGCGTCAACCCAAAATTTGGTTGTTGGATGAGCCGACCTCCTCGATGGACAGACAAACCGAGCGACAAGTCATTGATGCACTGACCCGCTCGATGCGAGCCACTGACACCTTGGTGATGACCACCCATAAACATGAATTATTGGAGTTGGTCGATAGACTGATAGTGGTAGCTAACCACGAAATTGTTTTGGATGGCCCCAAAGATAAGGTGTTGGCACGTTTGCAAAATCCGCAAGCTGTCACGCCTATTCGAGCCCAAGCTAAAACAGCATGAGCAAGGATGACCACGATGAAGACAGAAGCAGTGGCAGACTGGTTCTTCTGCTCAGCGCCTGTGTAGCGCTTTTCGTTGCTTGGGCAGGGTATTTCGATATAGACCAAACCGTGCACACCACGGGTCAAATCATTTTGAGCGCTCGTACCCAGTTGGTACAAACTGCTGATGGTGGCGTGCTGAAAGAATTGAACGTACAGGAGGGTGACACGGTACGCAGTGGACAGTTGTTAGCGGTATTGGAAAAAGAACGTGTTCAAGCCAATTTAGAAGAAACCCGCGCCAAGATCATGTCGCTCAAAGCGGCTTTGCTCCGTGCCAAAGCCGAAGTGCAATTTTCTGCACCGCAATTTGGTTCCGAGTTCAAGCGCTACCCAGAATTCGTCGCAGCACAACAAGGTTTATACACACAGAGAAAACGCTCGCTGGATGAAGAGTTAAAAGCTCTGCAAGACACCTTGACCATGGCTTTGCAAGAAAAGCGCATGAACGATAACTTATTCAAGAATGGTGATGTGAGTGAACTCGATGTACTCCGCGCCAAACGCCAAGTGACCGATATCGAAGGTCGTATCGCTGCGTCCAAAAACAAATACCTGCAAGACACCCGCTCGGAACTCACCCGCATTGAAGATGATCTTTCCAGTCAACTGCAAAAGCTCAACAGCGCAGAAAATTTACTTTTCCATACCGATATCACGGCGCCCATGGACGGTGTAGTGAAGACCTTAAAGATACATACCTTGGGTGGCGTCTTGCGCCCTGGTGACGAGTTGATGCACATTGCACCCGTTGGCGATGCCATGCTGTTGGAAGCCAAAGTTTTGCCTGCTGACATTGGCCAACTGGTGAAAGGACAAGTGGTGCAAATCACCCTAGACGCTTACGACTACAGCATCTATGGCAATCTCGTGGGTGAGTTGGTCGATATCAGCCCTGATACGTTATCGGACACGAACGCACAAGGCTCTTTGGTTAACACTCCCACGGGGCAACCCAGTGTGTATTACAAAGTCAATATCAGGCTAAATAAAGATCAGTCCAATCCCAAGGTTTCTTCCATGGAAATCAAGCCAGGCATGACAGCAAGCATTGACATCCGTACAGGCACCCGAAACTTGCTGACCTATTTGTTAAAGCCAGTCATCAAAACTTTGGGCAATTCGCTCAATGAGCGATAGCCCAAAGCGGTACTGTTAGCCCCGAGCCGGTCCGCGTGGTTTAAAGCCAGAACCACGCTTAGCTGCAGCACCCGCGTAAGAGCGACCGCCCGAGGGCTTGCCAAAGCGTTTCGGTTCACCGCTGGGTGCTGCGCGAGGCGAACGTTGGGTAGGCTCCAAGCCAGGGATCATGTCAGCGCGTAAAGGCTGCTGTGTGAAATGTTCGATATCCAAAATTTTGCGACGGTCACGCCATTCGGCAAAGGTCACGGCCAAGCCGTCACGTCCAGCGCGGCCTGTGCGACCAATGCGGTGCACATAGTCTTCTTGCTTCATGGGCAAGCCAAAATTGAAGACATGGCTGATGCTGGGCACGTCAATGCCGCGAGCCGCCACATCGGTAGCCACCAAAATTTGTACACGACCATCACGCAAGGCCTGCAAGCGACGGTTACGCAAACCTTGACTCAAGGCGCCATGCAAAGCCACCGCTGAAAAACCCACTTGTTGCAGGTCTTCTGCCAAGGCATCGCATTCGATTTGGGTAGATGCAAACACAATGGCTTGGTCAATGGTGGTGTCGCGCAACCAGTGGTCTAACAATTTACGCTTGTGGTGTTGGTTGTCAGCCCAAAACAGCACTTGTTTGATATTGGCGTGTGCCTCTTGAGGTGAATCAACTTGCAAACGCTGGGGGGTGCGCATGATGCGAGCAGCCAACTGCTGAATACGAGGCGCAAAGGTGGCGCTGAACATCATGGTTTGGCGACGTTTTTCGGTGAGTTTGTGAACTTCGGCCAAGTCTTCGGCAAAGCCCAAATCGAGCATACGGTCAGCTTCATCCACCACCAAGAACTGCACTTTGTCCAAATTCAATTGTTTGGAGCGCTGCAGGTCTAACAAACGACCGGGTGTGGCCACGACCAAATCGGCATTGTGCAGACGTGCGATTTGCAAGGGGTAAGGCATGCCGCCGACCACACAGGCGATTCGCAGGCCTTTGCAATGGCGAACCAAATCAATGGCGTCTTTGGCGACTTGTTGAGCCAGTTCACGGGTGGGGCACAAAATCAAAGCGCCAGGATTGGCAGGTTTGACATGGCGGGTGTCTGTGGGGTTCTTGCGGCGTGGCTTTTTGGGAGCTTCCTCGCCATTGGCCACAGCTTGAGCCACTTTATCCGCCCATGCTTTGTTCTCGGCCTTTTCTGCTTGTTTTTGTTGCTGCAACAAGGTGTGCATCACAGGCAATAAAAAAGCTGCTGTTTTGCCGCTGCCTGTTTGGCTGGAGACCAGCAAATCGTTAGCAGGTTTGTCGGCGTTGTCTTGCAAAGCCAAAGGAATGGCCCGCACCTGAACGGTGGTAGGTTGGGTAAAAGACAGGTCGCGCAAGGCAGCCAGCAATTCGGGGGCAAGTCCCATCTCGACAAAACCCGAACCATCAACGGCAGTGGCTTGTTTGGGAATGGTAACCGTGGGCTCAGTTGCGTGGACATCGACAGCGTCAATGGTCACATCGGCTAAAGCATTTGAATTTAGATCAGTCATAGATAAAGCCCAGCCTAACGGCGGGCGCTCCGTTCAAAGGTTGAAAAAACATCAACCTTCAAACAAAGCAAGCCAATAACTGAATGTTGGCGCGGTTCAATTCTGTGAACCCAAGGTGTGAGGCAGATGTAGCAAGTGGGTCTGTAACCCAACAACAAACATTGTCGCACATATCAGGGTCTACCCTGAGAAATATTTTTTATAACTTTAAAAAATGGTCTCTGTAGTGCATCAATTCATCAATCGACTCATGCACATCGGCCAATGCGGTATGACTTTGGCGCTTTTTAAAAGCAGCATACACCTCAGGTTTCCAGCGCTTAGAGAGTTCTTTCAGCGTGCTGACATCGAGATTGCGGTAGTGAAACCATGCTTCAAACTTGGGCATGTACTTGACCAAAAACCGACGGTCTTGACTGATGGTGTTGCCACACATGGGTGAAATGCCTTTGGAGATGAAAGGCTTGATGAAGGCGATGAGTTGCTCTTGCACTTCTTCTTCGGTCAGCGTGGACGCTTTAACTTTGTCGATCAAACCACTTTTGCCGTGTGTGCCTTTGTTCCAAGCATCCATGCCGTTGAGCAATGCATCTGATTGGTGAAGCACCCACACTGGACTTTCTTTGCGCGGTGTTAAATGCGGACCTGTGACCACCACAGCGATTTCAAGCAGTCGGTCTTTTTCGGGATCAAGACCCGACATTTCGCAGTCCAACCAAATCAGGTTCTCATCCGATTTGGCCAACACCAAATCCTCGGGGGAGGCAGCAGTATTCATATCAGTCAATTTCATACAGGCATTGTCCTCTAAACTAGTCGCATGACTACCGCTCTTACCTTCACCTTGGTTTTCGCTACGCTTTTGGTGTTAAACCTCTTACTGAAATTCTGGTTGGCGCATAGACAAATGCGCCATGTAGCCATGCACCGAGCCAACGTACCCGAAGCGTTTGCCTCGGTGATTGACGTTGCTGCGCATCACAAAGCGGCCGACTACACCATTGCCAAACTTCGCCTAGGTCAATGGGACATGGCGATCGATAGCGCTATGTTGGTGATATGGACTTTGCTAGGTGGTTTGGGCTTGCTCGATCAACTATTGCTAGACATGATGGGCGCAGGCATGGCGCAGCAAATCAGTTTGGTGGTGGGCTTTGTGTTTATCAGCGCCATCGTCAGTTTGCCGGTCTCTTACTTACAAACATTTCACATCGAGCAAGCATTTGGCTTTAACCGCATGACCTTGGGCCTGTGGTTAAGTGACATGCTCAAAGGTGCTGTTTTAGGTGCTGTGCTTGGCTTACCACTGCTGTGGTTGGTGCTGTATCTGATGCAGTCGGGCGGCTCGGCTTGGTGGTTGATCGCTTGGGGCGTGTTGGTGGTGTACCAGTTGTTTGTGATGTGGTTGGCCCCCAGCGTCATCATGCCGCTGTTCAATAAATTCCAACCCTTGGAAGACGCTGATCTCAAAACCCGCGTCATGGCTTTGATGCAACGCACAGGGTTTGAAGCCCAAGGTTTTTTTGTGATGGATGGCAGTCGTCGCTCCGCTCACTCCAATGCTTTTTTCACCGGTTTGGGCAAACAAAAACGCGTGGTGTTTTTTGATACCTTGCTCAAGCAACTCAGTGCGGATGAAATGGAAGCAGTGTTGGCCCACGAATTGGGTCATGCCAAGCTCAAGCACATTCCTAAATCCATGCTCACCAGTTTTGTATTTACCTTGGTGGGCTTGGCGGGTCTGGGTTGGCTCAGCACCCAAACATGGTTTTATGAAGGCCTGGGTGTTCAACCGCATTGGGGCAGCGCCAACGACGCGGTTGCCTTGTTGCTGTTCATGATGTTTGTTCCCTTGGTGACGTTTGTTATCACCCCTTGGCAGTCTGCCCGTTCGCGCCAGCATGAATTTGAAGCCGATGCGTTTGCTTGTCAACACGCCAGTGGTGCTGATTTGCGTCAAGCTTTGCTCAAGCTCTATCACGACAACGCCTCTACCCTCACACCTGATCCCTTGTACGTGGCTTTCTACCACTCACACCCTCCGGCCGCGCAGCGCTTGGCCCGACTAAGCGCATGACCCATACTGGGTTGGTGGTGGCCAGCCATGGGCGCCATGTGTGGGTGGAAGATGCGCAAGGCGAGCGGCGTATCTGTCACCCGCGAGGAAAGAAAAACCAAGCCG
This sequence comes from Comamonadaceae bacterium, assembly GCA_947455935.1. Classification (GTDB taxonomy): domain Bacteria; phylum Pseudomonadota; class Gammaproteobacteria; order Burkholderiales; family Burkholderiaceae_C; genus Limnohabitans. The sequence goes on along the minus strand of CANGPV010000043.1, from coordinate 7,347 downwards.
TGGTGGGCGACCATGTGCAGTGGTCAGCCAGCGAAGACGGTGGCAGCATTGAATCGATAGATACGCGTAAAAATATTTTTTATCGCCAAGATGAAATTCGCACCAAATCCTTTGCAGCCAATATCGATCAAGTGCTCGTACTGGTGGCGGCCGAGCCCGATTTTTCGCAAAGCCAGTTGTCTCGCGCCCTGATTGCAGCTCGCCATGAAGGTATTCGCACTTTGATTGGACTGAACAAGCAAGACCTGAGTGAGGCTTTCGATAGGGCCTGGCACAAATTGCTGGCCTACCAACAATTAGGTTGCTCAGTATTACCCTTGAGTTTGAAAAACCCTGCGTTTGATGTGAGCGATTTACAAGCTGAGCTTGCAAACCGGGTGACGCTGGTGTTAGGCCCTTCGGGTGCGGGCAAAAGCACACTCATCAACCGCTTGGTACCCAACGCCAATGCGGCGACCAATATCATTTCCCAAGCCCTTCAATCGGGTAAGCACACCACCACCTCAACCACGTGGTATTGGATGGACGACAGCAAGCAAAGTGCTTTGATGGACTCGCCAGGTTTTCAGGCCTTTGGCTTGCACCACATCGCTCCTACTGAGTTAGCGTCTTGCATGCCTGATATTCGAAAGCACGCCGATCACTGCAAATTTCATAACTGCAGCCATGTGCATGAACCCGAGTGCGGCGTACGCGATGCGCTGGAAAACGACGATATAGATCCGGGTCGCTACAAAATTTATACCGAATTGTTTGCTGAACTGTCTGCGCCCAAGACCTACTAAGGCAACAACGCTCAGCCTAAAAGCCGCGCTAAGGTGAGAAGCGCCAGCAACAACATCCACATCACCACGGCTCGCCAGACCAAGCCCACCATGCTGCGTAAATGAAATAACTCCGGTTCACGGCCTGCGGTGGTTTCAACGGCCTGCGGGCCAAGCAAAGCTTCTGGATCGTCATCGCTCAAGGTCTTACCGCCTAAGCGCACATTGATGGCACCCGCGGTGGCGGCCAACACCACACCATCGTTGGAGTCGGGGAAATGTGCCGCATCGTGTCGCCAAGCCTCTACCGCATCTTCGAAATTGCCTACCACGGCAAAACTCAAGGCGGTCAAACGTGCAGGCACCCAATCGGCGAGTTGCCAAGCCCTGTCGGCACAGGTCTCCAAAGCAGGGCTGTTGTGCTCGGTAGCAGGCAGGGCTGAATCGTGACTGGACTCCCAGGCCCGCGATAAAAACTCACTCATGCGGTACAGCACAGCACCCACAGGTCCCAAACCCAAGCCCGCCAGCACCGCGAACCACACCACCACACCAAACACATGGCGGTGGGCAGCTATCGCCGAATACTCAATCACATGGCGAATGATTTCTGCACGCGCCAAGTTTTGCCCCTTGGCACCCGACCACTCCGCCAACAAGGCGTTGGCCAATACATCGTCCCCCACCGACAGGGCTTGGCGTATGCCAGTGAAGTGGTGACTGAAGTGACGAAAGCCCAAAGTGGCATACAAGACCGCCACACTCCAGAGCATGGCAAATACCCATCCGAGGTACCACATCAAGAAGCCATGAACCAGCAAGACCAGCCCACAAGGTACACCTATGGCCAAGCCCCAAGCCGCCCACGCATGGCGTTGGTCTCCTGTGTCTAAGGTGTTGCGTACCTTGTCAGACCAAGCTTGGCAGGCTCGCTCCAAACCATCGCCAAAACTCAAAGGGCGGGCTTGTTCCAGCAAAAAAGCGAACAACAGGGCAAAAAAGCTCATGGCTCAATGATAGTCAAGCCTGAGTACTGGCCTGTGCGGGGCGGAGGTCAGCGCTTAAAAAACAGTAAAGATTACGCAAAATGCCAGCAGTGACACCCCAAATAAAACGTGTTTGTTCGGCGTCTTCATAGGGCATGGAGAACCATTCTCGGCGCACACCGGACCATTCCATCGCATGACGGTAATGGTTGGCAGGGTTCATCACATGCGCCAGTGGCACCTCAAATACCTGAGCTACCTCATGGGGGTTGGCGCTCAATCGCATGGACGGGTCGAGCAAAGCCACGACAGGCGTGACCTTGAAGCCCGTGCCAGTGACATACAAAGGCAGTGAACCCAAAATTTCGACATGGGCGGGATCCAAGCCCACCTCTTCCTGCGATTCACGCAAAGCGGCAGCCACTTCGTCTGCGTCTTCCTCATCTTGCCGCCCACCAGGCAAAGCAATTTGCCCTGAATGGGTAGATAAATGAGCGGTTCGCAAGGTGAGCAACACCGTAGGCGCAGCACGCATCACCACACCAAGCAATACCGATGCGGCAACGGGTGGCTTGACGCTCAAAGGCGGCTCTCGAACCAACTCAGGTTGCCAAGCGGCAAGTAAAGCGAAGTGTTGACGCAAGCCCTCAGGTGCCAAGCGATGCGCTGGTACTGGTGGCAAATGGGCGTCATGCCCCACGACCTCGGCCTTCTCAGGCGAGAAATGGGGGATGCTGGACAGGCCGGTGATGGTCTTACTTGGCTGCGGCGGCGGGTGTCGCCTTGGCAGTGAGTTTTTCTTTGATACGTGCAGACTTGCCGCTGCGGTCGCGCAAATAGTAAAGCTTGGCACGGCGCACATCGCCACGGCGTTTGACTTCGATACCTGCGATCAATGGGCTATAGGTTTGGAAAGTACGCTCAACGCCTTCGCCGCTGGAGATTTTGCGAACGATGAAATTGGAGTTGATGCCGCGGTTGCGCTTGGCAATGACCACGCCTTCAAAGGCCTGCACACGTTTGCGCGTACCTTCAACCACGTTGACACTGACCACCACGGTGTCGCCAGGGGCGAAAACCGGGACTTTTTTGCCCATGCGGGCGATTTCTTCTTGTTCCAAAGTTTGGATGAGATTCATACTGTCCTCAAAACGATCGTGGATGCGCTACACAAAAGGCCCATGGTGTTCGAAACACGAGGCGGCCATCCAGAGGATCGAAAGCCCGCCATTATAGCTGGCTGGCTAAGCCTTGGGCTTTTGAGCCAACAGTTGCTCGTCTGCGCGGCTCAACTGCCCCGCTGCACGTGCCTTTTCAAGCAAATCTGGGCGTTTATCTGCACTCAGCGTCAAACTTTGCTGACGCCGCCACGCAGCGATCTGCGCGTGGTGGCCCGAGAGCAATGCCTCAGGCACCGATTGGTCTTGCCACACCTCAGGGCGGGTGAAGTGGGGACAATCCAGCAAACCACTTAAGGCAGGCGTGAAACTGTCTTGCAAATGGCTTTGCTCGTCATGCAAAACACCGGGCTGCAAACGCGCTAACGCATCCAACCAAGCCATGGCGGCAATTTCGCCACCCGACAAAACAAAATCGCCTAAGCTGATGTGGGCGTCAACGTGTGCGTCAATGAAGCGCTGGTCTATGCCCTCGTAGCGACCACACAGCAGCACCACGCCAGCCGTTTGTCCGCTTCGCTGAACCAAGCTTTGGTTCAAGACCTCGCCCACAGGCGAAAAATAGACCAGCGGCGCTTGCTGGCGATCCAAGCCGCTTTCAGCGCGAACGGCTGCCAAACAAGCCGCCAAAGGCTGGGCCAACATCACCATGCCAGGGCCGCCGCCAAATGGCCGGTCGTCCACCCGCTTGTAATTGCCCTCGGCGTAGTCACGTGGGTTCCATGTTTTGACAGCTAACTGTCCGCTTTCATAAGCACGGCGTGTCACTCCCGCTTGCACAAACGGCACAAACAGTTCGGGAAACAAAGTGATGATGTCGACACGCATGGCCACAGTATGCAGCCTCAGTAATCGGCTTGCCAGTCCACCGTGATAAGACGGGCCTGTGTATCCACCTTGTCTACATAAGCCGAGACAAAGGGAATCATGCGCTCTATAGGTTTGCCTTGGGCGTCGGTCACGGCATCACGCAAGACCAAGACAGTTTGCGGGCCGGTGGACAGCAATTCGGTGACCTCACCCAAGTCAACACCTTCACGGTTTCGCACCTGCAAGCCAATCAGGTCGACCCAATAGTATTCGTCGCTGGCGGGTGTGGGAAAACTGGATCGCGGGACAAATATGCGTGCGCCCTTGAGGCTTTCAGCAATATCGCGGTCGTCCAAATCATGGACTGAGGCCACCACGCTATCGGAATGCTCTTTGGCTTCGCGCACCCGCAGCAACACCGTGCCACTGAAGGGCGAAGCGCCGCGCTCGTTGGGCTTTAAAAACCAGCGTTTAGACGAAAACAGCGCCTCGGGAGAGGCGCTGTGAGGGAGGATTTTCAACCAGCCTTTCAGACCCCAAGCATCCAAAATGCGTCCGACTTCGACAGCATCCGCTGGCAGTTCAGCAGGCTCCCAAGCGGTTTGCATGGGCTGGGGCTGGGCTTTAGGCGGCAGGCTTGCCGGCTTGCTTGATCAGGCGATCAACGGTGGGAGAGGTTTGTGCACCCACGCCAACCCAGTAGTTCAGGCGGTCATGGGCAATGCGCAAGCCCTCTTCACCGCCGGCAGCGATGGGGTTGTAAAAACCGATACGCTCGATGAAACGGCCATCGCGGCGAACGCGTTTGTCAGCCACAACGATATTGAAAAAGGGACGGGCTTTTGCGCCGCCGCGTGAAAGTCGGATGACGACCATGGTTTATCCTTGGGTGCAGTCTTAGATTCAACGATGAGACACGCGACATGGCCACCCGGCCAGCGCTCGTTGAAAAGCCTGCCATTATAGACTGACCATCCATGCCCTCTTCCGCCCTGCTCATTCGCCCCAGTTTGGAGGCCGATCTGCCTGCCATCACGGCCATTTACGCCCACCATGTCATTCACGGCACGGGCAGCTTTGAGCTGGAGGCGCCCGATCTGGCCGAAATGACGCGGCGACGCTCAGATGTGCTGGCCAAAGGCTTGCCGCACTTGGTGGCCAGCCGTGGTGCTGAGGTGCTGGGCTTTGCCTATGCAGGTGTCTTCAGGCCACGCCCAGCTTTTCGTTTCATGGCCGAGGATTCGGTGTACATCCATGCCGACCATGTGGGTCAAAGCCTTGGCCGCGCCCTGCTGGCAGAACTTTTGCGCCATTGCGAAGCGCTGGGTATTCGTCAAATGCTGGCCGTCATCGGCGACTCTGCCAACGCGGGATCGATTGGGTTGCACCACAGTTTGGGCTTTGCGCATACCGGCATCTTGAAAGCCAGCGGTTGGAAGCATGGCCGTTGGTTGGACACGGTGTTCATGCAAAAAACCTTGGGGGCGGGAGATTCCTGCCCCGCCAGCGAGCTCACGCCGTCAAACCGATAATCTTCCCCATGAAAAACAAAACACTGGCCGTATGGCTGAGCTTTCTGGGCGGCCCTGTCGGTTTGCACCGGTTTTACATGTTTGGCAAAGGCGATGGCTTGGCGTGGTTGCTTCCATGGCCCACTTTGCTGGGCTTGTACGGTTTCGATCGGGCGCAAGACTTTGGCGTAGACGATCCCTTAAGTTGGTGGCTGGTTCCCATGCTGGGCATGACCATCGCAGGCTCGGCACTGAACGCAATTTACTGGGGCTTGATGTCGCCTGAGCGTTGGAACAGCATCTACAACCCCGAAGCTGACCCTGAGTCATCGGCCGGCAACAGCAACTGGCTGACCGTGGGTGCCTTGGTGCTGTCGCTGATGGTGGGCACCACCGCTTTGCTCTCCACCTTGGCCTATGGTTTTCAGCGCTACTTCGAATCGCAAATCGAAGAGGCGCGAAAAATATCGCAATAAGACGGAAATAAAGCGCTTAGTCCGGCAACCAAGCCGCTGCCTGATCGGCCACGGCTTGCAACATCTGCGGACTGACTTTGGCAGGACACAAGGCGTGCAAAGGCAGCAATACAAAAGCACGTTGCTGCCAGCGCGGATGGGGCAAGCTTAAAAACACGCTTTGCATTTGGGCCTCGCCATAAAACAGCAAGTCCACATCCAGTGTTCGCGGCGCATGGTGGTAATCACGGGTGCGCCCAGCGGCTTGCTCTAAGTCCTGCAAAGCTTCCAAGAGTTGTACCGCATTCAAATGGGTTTGGATGTGAGCCACTGCGTTGACGTAAGTGGGCCCATCCGCGTCAACTGGGTCGCTGCTGAGCAAGGGCGAGGCTTGCACCAAGTGCGTATGCGGAACTTGATTCAGCGCTGCGATAGCTTGGCGAACGGCCGAGACGGCGTCACCCAAATTGGCACCCAGTGCCACATAAGCACTGACGGGTTCAAACCGCGCTGAACGGTCAGGCCGTGCTGTCACCACTTGTGGGGGCGTCACCTGCGGGCTTGCGGCGACGGCGCGGTCGTTTACGTGCCACCGGTGTGCCGTCGGCTTTGACGGCGCGGGGTGGCGCTTTGACCGATTGCAACATGTCTGCACGGGTATCGTCACTGGCGGTGCTGAAGGTTTCCCACCAATCGGCCAATTCTTCTTCGATCTCGCCCACTTCAGCGCGCAGTCGCATGAAGTCAAACCCGGCACGGAACCGCGCTTGCTCGACCAAGCCAAACGGGGCACTGCCACTGCGTTTGTCAAAGCGCGGTTGCATGGTCCAAATTTCACGCATATCGCCGGCCAATTTGCCGCGTCCCGAGACGTCGCCGATGCGGGCATTGAACACATCTTCAATGGCTTCTTGCAAAGCGGGAAACGTGGGCATCTCGGCGCTGCGCAGCTGCCAACCTTCACGCACATCAGCCCACAGCACACACGCCAACAAAAAGCTGGGCGCGACCGGTTTGCCCTCGCCCACACGGCGATCGGTGTCTTGCAAGGCGGCGTTTACAAAGGGCGAATCGACACGCTCGACCACCACATCCAACAAGGGGTAAATGCCCCGCGCCAGCCCTAAGGTATTGAGCTGCGCAATGCTGGCCAGCGCATGGCCGGTTTGCAACAGCTTGAGCATTTCGTCAAACAAACGGCTTTGCGGTACATCGGCCAACAAGGCCGCCGAAGCCTTCAAAGGTTTGGCAGTGCGGGGCTCTAGGGCAAAGCCCAAGTTGTTCAACTTAGCGGCAAAGCGCACGGCGCGGATGATGCGCACCGGGTCTTCGCGGTATCGGGTGGCAGGATCACCAATCATGCGCAAGACACGTTTTTTGGCGTCTTCCAAGCCATGGTGGTAGTCGATGACGTCGCCTGTGAGCGGGTCGTAGTACATGGCGTTAACGGTGAAGTCACGCCGCGCCGCATCTTCTTCTTGGGGGCCCCAGACGTTATCGCGCAACACACGGCCACTGGCGTCCACCGCATGGGTCATGTTGGAGAGGGCTTTTTTGCTGGTGCGCTCGTTGCCGCTGACCTGCTCGGCGTCGTTGCTGTCCAGGTGGGCACGGAAGGTGGAGACTTCAATCACCTCGTGTTC
>CANGPV010000042.1 GCA_947455935.1 Comamonadaceae bacterium | reverse complement strand
CCATGCCCTGTTGCTCGACACCTTGGTCGATGCCTATGGCGGCAGTGGCAGCGCATTCAATTGGTCACAGCTTCCAACAAACGTCAATGCTCACCTCGTTTTGTCTGGTGGACTCACACCTGCAAACGTGGTCGACGGCATTCGCGCCCTGCAGTCGCGTGGACTGTCGCTGGCCGTTGATGTGAGCTCTGGCGTGGAAAGCGCCAAGGGCATCAAGGACGCTGACAAAATCCGTGCTTTCGTGGCAGCCGTGCGCAGCGCGGAAATTGCCAATTAATCTTTAAAGCAGCCCTTGGGGGTTGCAAGCCTCTCAAAAAAATATGTCCACCTACCAACAACCCGACGCCAGCGGCCACTTTGGCATCTACGGCGGCAGCTTTGTCAGCGAAACCCTGACCCACGCCATTGAAGAGCTCAAAGAAGCCTACGCCCAATACCAACACGACCCGGCTTTCATCGCCGAATTCAAATCCGAGTTGGCGCATTTTGTGGGCCGCCCCTCGCCCATCTACCACGCTGCCCGCATCAGCCGCGAGATGGGTGGCGCGCAGATTTACTTGAAGCGCGAAGACCTGAACCACACCGGCGCACACAAAATCAACAACACCATTGGCCAAGCCATGCTCGCCAAGCGCATGGGCAAGCCGCGCATCATTGCCGAAACCGGCGCGGGTCAGCACGGTGTTGCCACCGCCACCATTTGTGCCCGTTATGGCTTGGAATGCGTGGTCTACATGGGCAGCGAGGATGTCAAGCGCCAAAGCCCCAACGTCTACCGCATGAAATTACTCGGTGCCACGGTGGTGCCGGTGGAGTCGGGCAGCAAGACCCTGAAAGACGCTTTGAACGAGGCCTTGCGCGACTGGGTGGCCAATGTGGACAACACCTTCTACATCATCGGTACCGTGGCCGGACCCCACCCTTACCCCATGATGGTGCGCGACTTCCAAAGCGTGATCGGCGAGGAATGCATCGCCCAAATGCCCAGCATGCACCACGGCTTGCAACCCGATGCGGTGCTGGCCTGTGTGGGCGGCGGCTCCAACGCCATGGGCATTTTTTACCCCTACATCCCCTTTGAGAAAACCCGTTTGATCGGCATCGAAGCCGCCGGTGAAGGCATGGAGTCGGGTCGCCACTCGGCCTCGCTGCAACGCGGCGTGCCCGGTGTGCTGCACGGCAACCGCACCTATGTGTTGCAAGACGCCAATGGGCAAATCACCGAAACCCATTCGGTCAGCGCGGGTCTGGACTACCCGGGCGTTGGTCCCGAACATGCGTTTTTGAAAGACATTGGCCGCGCCGAGTACGTGGGCATCACCGACCAAGAAGCGCTGGATGCGTTCCACTACCTGTGTCGCACCGAGGGCATCATCCCTGCGCTGGAGTCCAGCCACGCCGTGGCCCACGCCATGAAGCTCGCCAAAACCATGACGCCGCAACAATCCATCTTGGTGAACCTGTCGGGGCGTGGTGACAAAGACATTGGCACCGTCGCCGATTTGTCCAACGCCGACTTTTTCTGCCGCCCCAGCTGCCAAGGCCAAACCGTCAAAGGCGAACAAGCCATTTCACTGGCGGCATTGAACGGGAGCAAAGCATGAGCCGCATCACCCCCGTCATGGCTGCACTCAAAGGTGCAGGCCGCAAAGCCTTGATTCCTTACCTGATGGCCGGTTTTCCCGAGCCCTCGCACACCTTGGGCCTGATGCACGCTTTGGTGCAGGGTGGTGCCGACATCATCGAACTGGGTGTGCCTTTCAGCGACCCCATGGCCGACGGCCCCGTGATTCAAAAAGCCGGTGAAGCCGCGCTGCGCCACGGTGTGGGCATGGGCGAGGTGCTGGCCATGGTGCGTGAATTTCGCGCCACCGACAGCACCACCCCGATTGTGTTGATGGGCTACGCCAACCCGGTGGAGAACTACAACCTCAAGCACGGCGTCAACAGTTTTGTCAGCGATGCCGCCAAAGCCGGTGTGGACGGTGTGCTCATCGTCGACTACCCGCCCGAAGAATGCGTGGACTTTGCCGCCAGCTTGCGTGCCCACGACATGGATTTGATTTTTTTGCTCGCCCCCACCAGCACCGACAAACGCATGCAGCAAGTGGCGGCCGTGGCCAGTGGCTATGTATATTACGTCTCGCTCAAAGGCGTGACGGGTTCGGGCGCTTTGAACACCGACGAGGTCGAAGCCATGCTGCCGCGCATTCGCCAGCATGTGCACATTCCGGTCGGTGTGGGCTTTGGCATCCGCGACGCCGCCACGGCCCAAACCATTGGCCAAGTGGCCGATGCGGTGGTGATTGGCAGCAAGCTGATTCAATTGGTGGAAGCCGCCCCCAGCGGCCAAGCCGCTGAAGAGGCCCGCAGCTTCATGGCCGAGATACGCCAAGCGCTGGACGCATAATGGCTGTGGACTTTGATTAAGGAACACCGATGAGCTGGCTAGAAAAACTGCTGCCTTCCAAAATCCAACAAACCGACCCTGCCGACAGACGCAGCGTGCCTGAAGGCCTGTGGGTGAAGTGCCCCAGTTGCGAAACCGTGCTGTACAAAAACGATTTGGAAGAAAACCAAAACGTCTGTCCCAAGTGCAGCCACCACCATCGCATTTCGGCCAGAGCGCGTTTAGATGCTTTCCTCGACCCCGAAGGGCGCTACGAGATTGGGCAAGAGGTGTTGCCCATGGACCCTTTGAAATTCAAAGACAGCCGTAAATACCCTGAACGCTTGAAAGAAGCGCTTGAAAACACCGGTGAAACCGACGCCTTGGTGGTCATGGGTGGTTCGGTGCACAGCATCAACCTGGTGGCCGCCTGTTTTGAGTTCGACTTCATGGGCGGCTCCATGGGTTCGGTGGTGGGCGAGCGCTTCGTGCGTGGTGTGCATACCGCCATCGAGCAAAAAGTGCCTTTCGTTTGCTTCACCGCCACCGGTGGTGCTCGCATGCAAGAGGGATTGCTGTCGCTCATGCAAATGGCCAAAACCAATGCTTCGCTCACCCGCTTGGCGCAAAAAGGCCTGCCCTACATCAGCGTGCTCACCGACCCCACCATGGGCGGCGTGTCAGCGGGTTTTGCTTTCATGGGCGACATCGTGATTGCCGAACCCAAGGCCTTGATTGGTTTTGCCGGTCCGCGTGTGATCGAGAGCACAGTGCGGGTGACCCTGCCCGAGGGCTTTCAGCGCTCAGAGTTCCTGATGGAAAAAGGTGCACTCGACATGATTTGCGACCGCCGCGATTTACGCAAAACCATCGCCAATACCTTGGCCATGTTGACCAAGCAACCCGCGGATTCAGTCGCCTGAGGTCAGCGGTAATACACCTCTACCCGACCTTTTAGGGTGATCAGCAGGGGCTTGCCGTTGCGGTCCAAGGTTTTGCCAGCAGGCACCTTGATCCAAGCTTCGCTGATGCAGTACTCCTCCACATCGTGGCGCTCTTTGTCGTTGAAGCGAATACCGATGTCGTGGTGAAACACCGCCTCAAGGTAATGCGGGCTGCGGGCATCGATAGACAAACGGTCTGGGAGTTCGGGGCGGGTGGGTGTATCGCTCATGGTGTTTAGATGTGTTCTGCAATGACAGCTTGCATTGTCTGCGAACTCTTAGAATCCTTGGATGTCCGAAAACACCACCTCCCCCGAACCCCAAGACGAAAACCAACTCATCGCAGAACGCCGCGACAAATTGAGCGCCATGCGTGCTCGCCAGGCCCAAGGCGGCCCGGTGGCTTTCCCCAACGATTTCAAACCAGCGCATCACGCGGATGCTTTGCACACCGCACATGGCGCTAAAACCGCCGAAACCTTGGTGGAAGAAAAACACACGGTGCGTATTGCTGGTCGCATGGTGTTGAAGCGCGTGATGGGCAAGGCCAGTTTTGCCACTTTGCAAGACAGCACAGGCCGCATGCAGGTGTATGTGAAGGGCGAAGAAATTGGTGTTGACCATTACGAGGACTTCAAACACTGGGACTTGGGCGATATCGTGGGCGCTGAAGGCCAGGTGTTCAAAACCAAAACCGGCGAACTGTCGGTGCATGTCACATCCATTCGCATGCTGACCAAAAGTCTGCGACCCCTGCCCGATAAGTTTCATGGCATCCACGACCAGGAAATCAAATACCGCCAGCGCTACATCGACCTGATCACCGATGACACCTCGCGCCAGCGCTTCATGGCCCGCAGCAAAGCGGTCAGCAGCATCCGTGAGTTCATGGTGCAACACAGCTTTTTAGAGGTGGAAACGCCCATGCTGCACCCCATCCCAGGAGGTGCGAATGCCAGGCCTTTCGCCACACACCACAATGCGCTGGACCAAGAAATGTTTTTGCGCATTGCGCCAGAGCTTTACCTCAAGCGCTTGTTGGTGGGTGGGTTTGAGCGGGTGTTCGAGATCAACCGCAATTTCCGCAATGAAGGTATTTCGGTGCGTCACAACCCCGAATTCACCATGATGGAGTTTTACGCGGCCTACTGGAATTACCAAGACCTGATGCAGTTCACCGAAAGCTTGATCCGCGACGCCGCCCAAAAAGCCGTGGGTACTTTGCTGCTGACCTATGACGGCAAGCCGGTGGATTTGTCCAAGCCTTTTGCCCGACTCACCATCCGCGAAGCTATTCAGAAGCACACCGAGGCTGGCGACCATGTGGACGACGCCGCGTGGTTGACCACAGCCTTGAAAAAGTTAGGCTTCACCGAAGAAAAACACAAGCTCTCCACCCGCAGCTTGGCGGGTTTGCAGGTGCTGTATTTTGAAGAAACCGTGGAAGACAAGCTGTGGGAGCCGACCTTCATTTGCGAGCATCCGGTGGAAATTTCACCCTTGGCGCGTGCCAGCGACAGCCATCCCGAGGTGACCGAGCGTTTTGAGCTCTACATCACGGGGCGTGAGTTTGGTAACGGATTTAGCGAGTTGAACGATGCTGAAGACCAAGCGGCGCGGTTTCATGCGCAGGTCAATGCTAAAGATGGCGGCGACGACGAGGCCATGTTTTACGACCACGACTTTGTGCGGGCGCTGGAATATGGCATGCCGCCCGCAGGCGGCTGCGGTATTGGCATTGACCGTTTAATGATGCTCTTGACCGACAGCCCCAGTATTCGGGACGTGATCTTGTTCCCCGCTTTGCGCCGGGAAACTATTTAAGCTGCTTTAGGCGCAGCAGGTGCCGCGGGCTTAGGCGGTTTGCAGTCATGGCAGAAAAACGCCAAGCTACCTGCGAAGCGCTGTTGGCTGCCTTGACGGCGGGGTTTGTGCATGCCGCATTTGATGCATGACATGGTTTCACCCATTTTGCCCATGCCTGCAAAGGGGGAGCCATTCTCACGACTGGTAAAACGAAGACCACTCTCGTCAACAGAGGTTTTGCCAGATTTGGTTGCCATGGGTATCCTTTAGTCCTGCTAATCCCCGTTGCCTTCGGGGTAAGAGGGTCTATTTTAACCGCTTTGACCGCCCTTGTGCCGTCCCCTTGATTGCTTGCTTTTTTCAGGGCAGCAAGCTCAAAGCCTGCACATAACTGGGGTTTTGCATCAATGCATCCCAGTCCATGGACTGGGTGGCGGGTAGCAGCGCCCTTCGACGCTGCTCGCTGGCAGCGCTGGCTTGCCAGCTTGCACTTTGCTGCGCTTGGGTTAAACCGTCCAGCAATTCATCCACGGCGCTGCCGCCACCGGGGCTGTCAGCGGTGCTTTGGTTGCACAGCAGCACCAAATCACAACCTGCTTGTAAAGCCGTCACCGCGGCCTTGGTGTAGCTCACCTCTTTGCCGTCTATCAACCGTGCGCCAGCCATGGACAAGTCATCGCTGAACACCGCCCCCTGAAACCCCAGTTGGTGGCGCAAGATATCTTTAAGCCAGCGTGCTGAGAAACCCGCTGGCCGTGCATCCACCTTGGGGTAAATCACATGGGCTGGCATGACGCTGCTCATGCTGGTGGTCAGCCATGCATAAGGCAAGGCATCATCATGCAAGATGGCCTTCAAGCTGCGCTTGTCGATGGGAATATCGGTGTGCGAGTCGGCTTTCACAAAACCATGCCCCGGGAAATGCTTGCCGCAATTGGCCATGCCCGCTTGCAATAAACCGTGCATCAGGCTCTTGGCTAGAACAGCCACCAAGCGCGGGTCACGGGCAAATGCGCGGTCGCCAATCACACCGCTGGTGCCAAAGTCCAAATCCAACACCGGGGTGAAGCTGAAGTCCACGCCACAGGCGCGTAACTCTGAGGCCAACACAAAACCGCAGGCCGTGGCAGCGTTGGTGGCGTTCAAAGCGCCACTGCCGGGTACATCTTTGTCATCATCGAACCAGAGTTGACCGAGCTCAGCCATGGGCGGCAAATGGGTGAAGCCATCAGTGCGAAAACGCTGGACACGACCGCCCTCATGGTCGACGCAAATCAAGGCATCGGGTCGTACGCGCTTGATATCAGCACACAAGGCCGTGAGTTGCTGGCGGTTCACCCAATTGCGGCCAAACAGAATCATGCCCCCGCACAAGGGATGTGCCAAGCGTCGGCGGTCTATATCGCTGAGGGTGGTGCCAGCGATGTCCAAAATCAAGGGGGCGTGTTTGACAAAGTTCATGATTCAAGCAGTTTGTTCGACGATCACCTGACTGGTGGCATAGTCGGTTTCGTCACTCAGGGTGACATGGGAACGCAGTTGCCGCGTGGCACACCATTCTTTCAAAGCCCCATGTAGCACGATGGTGGGTTGGCCACTGGGCAAGCGCCCCACTTCGCAATGACGCCAGGTCATGGGCATGCGCATACCCAAACCAATGGCTTTGCTGAAAGCTTCTTTCACCGAAAAACGGGTCGCCAAAAAACGCACGCCACGGTCGGGCCAACGGGCGCTTCGGGCGCGAAAGGTTTGCATCTCGGCTTCGCTCAGCACCTTTTGGGCAAAGCGCTCGCCATGGCGATCAAATGCTGCGCGGATGCGGCGGATATCGCAAATATCGGTGCCTATGCCGTAAATCTGGCTCATGGCGCGAGGCAATCCAAATAGGCTTGCACGGTGGCGCTGTAGCCTCGCTCCAAGGCGTCAGCCATGAGGGCGTGGCCAATCGACACCTCTTTCACATCAGGCACGGCCCGCACAAAGTCACGCAAATTGGCCAAGTTCAGGTCGTGGCCGGCGTTGACTTCCAAGCCTGCAGCACCTGCCGCCTGAGCGGCTTGGACGAACTGCGCCAGCACATCGGCACCTGTGTAGCTGCCGTGGGCAGCGGCATAAGGTTCGGTGTAAAGCTCCACGCGGTCAGCGCCCACTTCCTTTGCAAACACCATGGCTGCTGGGTCTGCGTCCATGAACAGGCTGACTCGGGCACCCCAAGCTTGGACCTGAGCGATCAGGGGTCGCAGTCGCTCAGCGTCCTCAGGAAAGCGCCAACCGTGGTCGGAGGTGAACTGGCCTTCGGCATCGGGCACGAAGGTCACTTGCTGCGGCCTGACCTGTTCCACCAAAACCATGAGGTTGTGAAACGGGTTGCCCTCGATGTTGAACTCACGGTCCGGCCAAGCTTTGAGCAACTCAGCCAAATCGAACACATCGCTGTCACGGATATGGCGTTGATCGGGACGGGGATGTACCGTGATGCCATGGGCACCCGCTTGCAAGCACAGGGTGGCCGCACGGGTAACGCTGGGAATGCCCAAATGGCGGGTGTTGCGCACCAGCGCGACTTTGTTGAGGTTGACTGATAAATGGGTATTCATAAAGCTTGCAAATCCATCATCACTTGGCGGGTGCGCAAGCTGCTGACGCCGCAATGGTAGTGCAAGAGGTTGCGCAGCTGGGTTTGCAAGGCACTGCGCAACTCGGGTGCGAACTCGGCGCAACAACGCAGCAAGGTGGTCAAGGGCGCATCGCTGACCAGCGCAGCATGCAATTGCAGCCAATGGCTGCCGCGCAAAGCCACGCCCTCTTCAACCGCTCTGAGCCCTCCCTCGGCAAACAAAGCGTAGCTGGTGTGTGCTTGCAACGCTTGCAAAGTCAAGGTTTGCGCCGACAGGTCTGGCAAAAAACCAATGTCTCGCAATAGCAGCAACTCAAAGGTACGCAGCAATGGGGCAATGGTGTTGTCTAAACCGCTGGCCAGCACCTTGACGGTCTGTCGATAGGTATCAAACAACGCGGGGTGGGCATCGTCACGGGCCAGCAAACGCAACAAGAGTTCGTTCAGGTAATAGCCCGACAGCAAAGCCTCGCCGCTGGGCATGACATGGCCACCCGCCCACTCGGCACTTTTCAAGGTACGTATTTCGGCGTCGCCACCATAACAAAGCGACAAGGGTTGCAGGGGTAGCAACACGGCACGCAAATGGGAGGTGGGGCGCTTGGCACCTTTGGCGACCAAGGCTACCCGCCCGTGGTGGCGGGTGAAGACTTCCAAAATGCGGCTGGATTCGCTCCAGTCATAGTGGTGAAGCACAAAAGCGGGTTCATCCAGAACCCTCAGCGTCGCAGTTTTACTCGTAGCCAAAGCTGCGCACCCGCGCCTCGTCATCGGCCCAACCCGAGCGCACTTTCACCCACAGCTCAATGAACACCTTGGCATCCATCAATTTCTCTAGCTCTTGGCGAGCCAGCGTGCCAATTTGCTTGAGCCGCTCGCCGCCCTCGCCGATCACCATGGCTTTGTGACCATCGCGCTCGACCACGATGGTGGCAGCAATGCGCACCATGCGCGACACCGTTTTGCCCGGCTCTTCGCTGAATTTATCGATGATGACGGTAGAGGTGTAGGGCAACTCATCGCCGGTAAAGCGAAACAGTTTTTCACGGATGATTTCACTGGCCAAAAACTTTTCGCTGCGGTCGGTGAGCTCGTCTTCGGTGTACCACCAAGGCTGCTGGGGCAAATAGGCTTGGCACTGGGTCAGCAAACGCTCGATATCTTTCGGGTTTTTTGCCGACATGGGCATGAACTGCGCAAAGGGATGGCGTGTTTGCATCTCTTGCAACCAAGGGGCGATGTCTTCGCGGCGATGGACTTTGTCGAGCTTGTTGGCAATCAGCAAAGCGGGAATGCCTTTGTGCAACAGCGCCAGCACCTTGGCATCGGCTGCAGCAAAGCTGCCCGCATTCACCACAAACAGCACCAAGTCCACATCGCTCACAGCACCCATGACGGTTTTGTTGAGCGAGCGGTTCAAGGCATTGGCATGATCGGTTTGAAAGCCAGGCGTGTCGACAAAAATAAACTGAGTGTCGCCCGTGCTGCGGATGCCGGTGATGCGGTGACGGGTGGTCTGGGCTTTGCGCGAAGTGATGCTGATTTTTTGACCCACCAAGGCGTTGAGCAAAGTGGATTTACCCACATTGGGTTTGCCCACAATGGCGACCAAGCCGCAACGTTGCGTGCTGGTAGAAGGGGGTGCTGTATCGGTCATGCGGGGGGGTGCTCCTGCAGCCATTGGAGCATGGCGGCAGCGGCCGCTTGCTCACCGCTGCGCCTCGAGTTGCCTATGCCGCGCTGGGTTTGCTTTAATTCCACGATCTCGCATTCGACATCGAAGGTCTGTTGGTGTGCTGCGCCGGTGGTGCCCACGACGCGGTAAATAGGCAGTTGCATGCGCTTGGCTTGCAACCATTCTTGGAGTTCAGTTTTGGGGTCTTTGGCCGCAGCCGTCATGGTCGGCGAGATAGCTACCTTGTCAAACAAACGCAGCACCAAGGCTTCAGCGGCTTGGTAACCGGCATCCAAAAATACCGCGCCAATGACCGCCTCCAAGGCATCCGCCAAGATGGAGGGACGTTGTTGACCACCGGAGCGCATCTCGCCATCGCCCAAACGGATCAAACCCGTCAAACCTACATCCACGGCCAAACGGTGCAAGGTATCTTGCTTGACCAAATTGGCGCGGACACGGGAGAGGTCGCCCTCGGCTTGATCACTCAGGGCTGTGTAGAGCATGCGAGAAACAGCCAAATTAAGCACCGAGTCGCCTAAAAACTCTAAGCGCTCGTTGTGGTGGCTGCTGAAACTGCGGTGGGTTAAGGCCAGTTCAAGTAACTTGACTTGGTCGAACCGGTGCTGCAACCTGTCTTGCAAGCCCGAGGTGGTCAGCTTCTCATGCACCTCGGCCATCGTCAGTCGAAACCGCCGACCCGAGCAGGGTTGCCAAAATTCATCCACACAAAAAAGGCTTTGCCTACGATGTTGTGGTCGGGTACAAAACCCCAATAACGTGAATCCAGCGAGTTATCACGGTTGTCACCCATCATGAAGTAGTGACCGGCTGGCACTTTGCAAACAAAACCTTCGACGTTGTAAGTGCAGTTTTCTTTATAGGCAAAGTCATCAATGCCACTGACAAAGGCAGGTGCACGCTCTTCATTGAGCAAGCGGTGGGCACGGAGGTTTTGCATCTCAGCAGGGGTGCTGCCAATCGGCAAGGGTTCCTCGAACTGCTTGCTGTAGCGCATATGGTCCGCATCGAAAAATTCGGGAATAGCGGTTTTACCGACCTGTTGCCCGTTGATAGTAAGTTGCTTGTTGATATAGGCCACCTCATCGCCTGGCACGCCGATGACCCGTTTGATGTAGTCCAAACTGGGCTTGGGGGGATAGCGAAACACCATCACATCGCCGCGTTGTACGGGGTTGCCGTCGGTGATTTTTTTATTGATGACGGGCAAGCGAACGCCATAGTGGAATTTGTTCACCAAAATCAAGTCGCCCACATGCAGGGTGGGGATCATGGAGCCAGAGGGAATTTTGAAAGGTTCAAATAAAAACGATCGCAAGAAGAACACCGCCGCAATGACGGGAAACAAACCCGCCGTCCAATCCAGCCACCAAGGTTGGCGGTACAGGGCTTCTTGCTTGGCGGCAAGATGTTGGTGCTCTGGGGGTACGGCAATGCCTTGTTGCGCTAATTCCTGCTCACGCTTGGCATACTCGTCTTGCAAAGCTTGGGCTGCGCGTTGACGTTGCGGCAGAAAATACAGTTTTTCAGCAACCCAGTAAATGCCAGTGACGGTGGTGGCCATCAACAACAGCAAAGCGAAATTGCCTTCGACGATGCCTGCGTACCAAGCGCCGGCATAGCCCACAAATGCGGCCAAGACCAAGCCGGTGATGGCGGCGATCAATCTTCCACCTGCAATATCGCCAAGAAGGCTTCTTGGGGAACTTCCACCGATCCAATTTGTTTCATGCGTTTCTTACCTGCTTTTTGTTTTTCAAGTAGTTTGCGTTTACGACTGATGTCGCCACCGTAGCATTTTGCCAGCACGTTTTTACGCAAAGCTTTGATGGTTTCACGCGAAATGATGTTGGCACCGATCGCCGCTTGAATGGCCACATCAAACATTTGACGGCTGATGATTTCGCGCATCTTCGACACCACCGCCCGCCCGCGGTACTGCGACTGGCTGCGGTGAACAATGATGGACAGGGCATCTACCCGCTCGCCGTTCAACAAAATATCGACCTTCACCACGTCGGATGCGCGGTATTCCTTGAACTCATAGTCCATGGACGCGTAGCCACGGCTGACACTTTTGAGCTTGTCGAAAAAGTCTAAAACGATTTCACCCAAAGGCATTTCATAGGTCAGCATGACTTGGCGACCGTGGTAGGCCATATTCAGCTGCACCCCACGCTTTTGGTTGGCCAAGGTCATGACCGCGCCCACATAGTCTTGCGGCATGTACAAATGCACGGTGACGATGGGCTCGCGAATTTCTTCCATCTTGCTGGCCTCGGGCATCTTGGAGGGGTTCTCCACCATGATCACCTCGCCATCGGCTTTGAGCACCTCGTAGACCACGCTGGGCGCGGTGGTGATCAGGTCTTGATCGAATTCCCGCTCCAAGCGCTCTTGCACGATTTCCATGTGCAACAGCCCCAAAAAGCCGCAGCGAAAACCAAAGCCCAAGGCTTGCGATACCTCGGGTTCGTAGCGCAAGGAAGAATCATTGAGCTTGAGTTTTTCCAAGGCGTCCCGCAGGGCATCGTATTGGTTGGCTTCCGTGGGGTACAAACCGGCAAACACCTGGGGCTGAATTTCCTTGAAACCCGGCAAGGCTTCGTCGGCAGGGCCGAGGTTGTTGGGCAGTTTTTTTTCTAAGGTGATGGTGTCGCCCACTTTGGCGGCTTGCAATTCTTTGATACCCGCAATGATGTAACCCACCTCACCGGCTTCCAACGATTCGCGTGACTCGTTGGCAGGTGTAAAGACGCCCAGGTTGTCGGCGTTGTAGACCGCGTTGGTGGCCATCATCTTGAAGCGCTCGCCTTTGGCCAAGCGTCCGTCAACCACCCGCACCAGCATGACCACGCCCACATAGGTATCAAACCAGCTGTCAACAATCA
Source organism: Comamonadaceae bacterium (assembly GCA_947455935.1). GTDB lineage: Bacteria > Pseudomonadota > Gammaproteobacteria > Burkholderiales > Burkholderiaceae_C > Limnohabitans. Next base: position 4,156 of record CANGPV010000042.1, on the reverse strand, counting down.
TGGCGCGTAAGGGCGCATCGGGATTGCCTTTGGGCGGCGGAATTCGGGCGACCACCGCTTCCAGAATCTCGTCCACGCCCATGCCGGTTTTGGCAGAGCAGGGAATCGCTTCTGAGGCGTCAATGCCGATCACATCTTCAATTTCTGTTTTGGCGTTATCGGGATCGGCAGAGGCCAAATCCATCTTGTTGAGCACGGGCACCACCTCGACGCCTAAGTCGAGGGCGGTGTAACAGTTGGCCACCGTCTGCGCTTCAACACCTTGACTGGCATCCACCACCAACAAAGCACCTTCACAGGCGGACAAGGAACGACTCACCTCGTAGGAAAAGTCGACATGACCCGGTGTGTCGATCAAATTCAGGTTGTAAATCTCGCCGTTTTTCGCCTTGTAGCGCAGCGAAGCGGTCTGCGCCTTGATGGTTATCCCCCGCTCTTTTTCGATATCCATTGAGTCGAGGACCTGTGCTTCCATCTCTCGGTCACTCAAGCCACCGCAGCGCTGAATCAAGCGATCCGCGAGGGTGGATTTGCCATGGTCAATGTGCGCAATGATGGAAAAATTTCTGATGTGGTTCATCAAAGCAAGCTGTTAAGTATTTGAATTTGCAAAGGAGAAAACCATAAAAAAGGGCGCGTCAGGTGATGACGCGCCCGGAACCAACAATCTATGGCAACTGCGATAGTTGGGGTTTCATTGTAGGGAAAAAGGCCTTGACGGTAAGCCCCGACAAGACCCTGTAGCCAACGTGGCGACCCTGCGACACACATTCCATTCACAGCTTATCCACAGAATCAGCGCAAAAACAACAGAACAACTTGTGGGTGAGCTGTGGAGCGTTAGGGGGAAAGTCGCGGTTATCTCGCATGGTGGTCATTTATCGAATTTTTATACGATTTTCAATTTTTAAAAGCAATTCTTTATATGATTTTAGATTGAAACAAAAGAGATTCACGGGACGGTTAAAAAATGAAAATATTTTTTAAAACGTTGGATGAATCCGTCAACCTCTTATTTTCAGGGTAAACCCTTTGTTTTCAAAGGGCTCAGCGAGGCCGAATCACGGTGTACTGCGCCCACTCGCCGCGTCGCAGCAGCACATTGATGGGCTTGCTTTTATCCACCCGTGCCAGCAACTGGTTGAAGGCTTTGACATCGGCCACCTCGGTATTGGCTACTTGCACCACCACATCGCCTTCGCGAATACCCGCTTTCAACGCAGGATCAGCCACCGCATCGACGCGCACGCCGCCTTTGAGGTTGAGTTCTTTCTTCAGCGCATCGGTCAAATCGCTGACCGTCAAGCCCAGCTGTTGGGTGGCGTTGGGGGCAGCGGCTTTTTCAGGTGCGGCTTTGTTTTGAGCGGTTTTATCCTGCTCAAACTCACCCACCATGATGGGGTAGTCTTTGGTCATGCCACGTCGAAACACTGTCACGGTGCTGGCCGTGCCAGGCTTGGTACCACCCACGGCACGGGGCAGGTCGGAAGATTTTTCAATCTTCTTACCGTCAAACTTCAAAATGATGTCGCCCGCTTCCAAGCCTGCTTTTTCAGCGGGTGAGCCTGGCTCCACGTTGCTGACCAACGCGCCTTGTGGTTTGCCTAAACCCAGCGACTCAGCCACGTCTTTACCCACATCACCAATGCCAACCCCTAAGCGTCCGCGCTGGACACGGCCAGAGGCTCGAAGCTGGGTGCTGACTTGCACTGCCTCATCAATGGGAATAGCAAATGAGATACCCATGAAGCCACCAGAGCGGGAATAAATTTGGCTGTTGATACCCACTACCTCGCCGCGCATATTAATGAGGGGACCGCCTGAGTTACCAGGGTTGATGGCCACATCGGTTTGGATGAAGGGCAAATAGTCACCGGTGTCCCGGCCTTTGGCGCTGACGATACCTGCAGTCACCGTGTTTTCCAAGCCAAAGGGCGAACCAATGGCCATGACCCACTCGCCAACCTTAAGGCGGTTGGGGTCACCAATTTTCACCGGCGGCAAACCCGTGGCTTCGATTTTCACCACCGCCACATCGGTGCGCTTGTCCGCACCAACGATGCGCGCAGTGAATTCACGTTTATCAGTGAGCGTGACCACGACTTGATCAGCACCATCGACCACGTGGGCGTTGGTCATGATGAAACCATCGGCAGTCAAAATAAAGCCTGACCCCACGCCACGCGGTTGCTCTTCAGGTTGCTGTTGCTGGGGACGGTTGGGTTGTTTAGGCTGACCAGGCGCGCCTGGCTTGCCTGGAGGGGGCATGCCAAAAAAGCGGCGAAACAGTTCCTGCAACTCTTCATCGCTGGGTCCGCCGCTGTTGGGGCCTCCCGCCACAGGGCTGGCCGCTGTTTTTTCCAAGGTTCGGATATTGACCACCGAGGGCCCCACTATTTCCACCAAATCGGTGAAGTCGGGCAGTGTGCGTACAGGGGCACTGGACTGAGCCAAAGCTGGTTGCAAGGGCGTCAGAGCTGGCAGCGTCCACAACACAGCAGTCAGGCTTAAAGCACCTAACCAAACGCGTTGGCGCTTGTCAGTAAATTGGATTGATGACATAAGAAAACTCCCAATGCGAAGAGGGGTGGTTGTATTTGAAAAAATCAGCTTGAGTGAGCAAACACCAGCATCACCTTGGCTAAATATGGGCAATCCAGCGGTTTTAAAGGCGCTTGAACACCAAAGTGCCATTGGTTCCGCCAAAACCAAAGTTATTTTTAACTGCAATCTCAATGTGCATGTCACGCGCCGTGTTGGCGCAATAGTCCAAATCGCACTCGGGGTCGGGGTTGTGCAAATTGATGGTGGGCGGCACTTTTTGCTCATACAGCGACAACACCGTGAACACGCTCTCGATACCACCTGCACCACCCAACAAATGACCCGTCATGGATTTTGTGGAACTGACCACCAAGGACTTGGCATGGTCGCCAAATGCCGCTTTGATGGCCTGGGTTTCGTTGATGTCACCCAAGGGCGTGGAGGTGCCATGGGCGTTGAGGTACTGCACCTGATCGGCATTGATTTGGGCGTTGCGCAAAGCGCTGACCATGGCACGGCGTGGGCCGTCCATATTGGGGGCGGTCATGTGACCCGCATCGGCGCTGCGGCCATAGCCAATCAGCTCGGCGTAAATTCGCGCACCACGTGCTTTGGCGTACTCGTACTCTTCCAACACCACCACGCCTGCACCCTCGCCCAACACAAAACCATCACGGTCGCGGTCCCAGGGCCGGGATGCGCTTTGCGGGTCGTCGTTGCGGGTAGACAGCGCTCGCATGGCAGCAAAGCCACCCAAGCCCAGTGGTGACACCGTGGCTTCAGCGCCGCCCGCCACCATGACGTCAGCGTCGCCGTATTCGATGATGCGACCAGCCTCGCCGATGCTGTGCAAACCGGTCGAACACGCTGTGGCAATGGCCAAATTGGGGCCTTTGAAGCCGCAACGCATGGACACATGGCCGGAAATCATGTTGATGATGGAGGCCGGCACGAAAAAAGGCGAAATGCGCCGTGGTCCACGCGACACGAGTTCGTCGCGCATGTTTTCAATCAGCGGTAAACCGCCTATGCCTGAACCAATCAAACAGCCGATACGGTGGGAGGCCTCTTCTTCCAAGGCATCCCCCGTCGCCAAGCCTGCATCGGCCACCGCTTGCAAGCCAGCCGCCACACCGTAATGGATAAAGGTATCCATGGTGCGGGCTTCTTTGGGGGAGATATAAGCGTCGAGGTTGAAGTTTTTCACCTCACCTGCAAAATGACAGGCGAACGCCGACGCATCAAAATGGGTGATGCGGTCTATGCCAGACTGACCGGCCAAAAGGCGTGTCCAGGATTCCTGCGCTGTGTTTCCCACAGGGGACACACAGCCCAAGCCTGTCACGACGACGCGACGACGGCTCATGCGAAACCTCGGAAATCAGGCTTTTTTATGTGCCAGTGCGTAATCAATAGCGTTTTGCACGGTGGTGATTTTTTCGGCGTCTTCGTCAGGAATTTCAATGCCGAACTCGTCTTCCAATGCCATCACCAGTTCCACGGTGTCCAAGGAGTCAGCGCCCAGATCGGCCACAAAGGCTTTTTCATTGGTGACTTGTGACTCTTCCACGCCGAGTTGTTCGGCAATGATTTTTTTGACACGTGATTCGAT
>CANGPV010000041.1 GCA_947455935.1 Comamonadaceae bacterium | reverse complement strand
TGGGGCGGACACATGAAAAACACTTTGGTTAAAGCGTCGGCCATTGCGCAGGATGGCGCAATAACGCTGACTGTTGACCAGTAGGTAGGTGAGTCGCCCGTATGCGGATTCAAAATATGGTGATGCACATGGTCTGCACTGAACACGGTATGGGCGTCGGATGAGGTGGCCAAGGCCCAGCCATGAGGAGTGATCACCGGCGGCGTTACAGTTGATGCGGCAGAGGGCTCTGGGGCAAATCGCCAATCTTCACCGCGTGGCGACTGACCTAAAAGTGTGGTTTCACCTGTGTCAATCAGGGCATGCTGCACACCATGCGACTGAAGCACCGCGCGTACCTTGTCGGCTGCATAGCCTTGGGCAATGCCATTCAAAGACACGCCCATTCCTTTGATGTTCAAACGAACCAGCTCTGGCGACACCGACAAGGCTTGCCAATTGACCAAGGAGCGTGTTTGCGAAAGCGCTTTGAATGAGGGCATCGTTTGAGTTTGCGAGTGCAATGACCATAAATTCCATAAAGGCTGCATGGTCACATCAAACGCACCGGCACTGCGCCGCGACACGTGTTGCGCCAAGGTCAATACCGATACCAAGTCTGCAGCAGGCTTTTGAAGCTCACCCAAGCGATTCAAACGGCTTACTGCAGAGTCTGTATCAAACAAACTCATCTGTTGCTCAACCATACGAATAGCTTTGATGCTTTCGTCCAAAGCCTGTAGCAATCTACCTGCATCGTTATGCGCCGCCTTGATCCATAAGGTGGTGCCAAAGCCTACCAAGCTGCGCTCTTGCCACACCAAATTCTCAGGAGCTAATGCAAGTACGTTTGTGCCTAAACCCGTACCCAACCCCGTACTCAAGCCCAAGCCCAGCCCCAGTCGCATCATTTGTCTGCGCTGCATCATGTGTTTACCTCTGCATGAATAGGAATGAAACGGCTGCCATCTTTGCGCTTTTGAATCAAAGGCAGGCAACGGCTGTCGTCTTGGTAAATGGACACACAATCCAAGCACTGAAAACACTCGGCGTAGTTGACCTCGCCGGACTTATCAATGGCTTGGTACTCGCAGCGGTGTCGGCAGGTTTGGCAAGGTGTGCCGCAAGCCTTGCGTCTAGGGATCCATGACCAGCGCTGCAACACATTCACTGCCGCCAAAGCCGCACCCAAGGGGCAGATATAGCGGCAATAGCCGCGATACACCATCACGCTCAAACCCAAACACAGGACTGCCCATGCGATATAAGGCCAATCCCTCACAAAGTACATGCTGATAGCGGTTTTAAAAGGCTCTACCTCTACCGCCAATTCCGCAAAAGATGGTGACACAAACACGCCACCCACAATGACAGCCAACACCCCATATTTGATCCACTTGAGTTTTGCATCCAACGCAGCACGTAAACGCCGCTGCTTCACACCCACAGCGTTAGCCACCAAGCTGATCAACTCTTGCAGAGCGCCAAAAGGACAGAGCCATCCGCAAAACGTACCCCTGCCCCAAATCAGCAAAGTCACAGCAACAAACAGCCACAAAATCACCGTCATCGGGTCGTTCATGAAGAAGCCCAAGTCTCCTCCAGCGGCCAAGGCATCCACAGACGCGGTGATGTTCACGATGGTCAACTGTCCTTGGGCATACCAACCAATGAATCCCACTGTGAACAACAGATAAGCCACTCGCAAGACCTTGAAACGCTTGGTATTTGCACTCAGGCGTTTCTGCAAAAAAAGACCTGACGACAGCGCAATCAAGCCCAATAACAAGATACCAATCTCTGCCCAGCGGTCTTGCCAAACGGCAGACCATTCATAGTCAGTCCAATCGGTATCTATGAAGGCATACCAGCTAGCGCGAAAACCGTGATAGTTGTAAGGGATGTCAAAGCGACGGTTCTCAATTTGGTTGGGAAATGTTCCAAAGCGTCTTCCATATTTCAATTGCAATGCAAACGCTTGTGACGCATCCAAAGGTGTTGCCGAGTCAATCACATAAAAATAAGCCTTGGCATTTTCAGGGTAACCAGGAATTTTCAAACCTTTGTCATATGCCATAGGGCGCAGCTTGATCTCTTGCCCGTTTTGCGTCACCACATAGGGCATTTCTTGCATCAAACGCTGACTTTCATAGGTCATTTGATACAAAGGACCTGTCTCGACAACCATCAATGCATGGGATAAACGACGATTCGCACCCAACAAGCGCCATCCATTGTTGTCCAGCAAGTTACGACCAATCGATGGCAAGCTGACCAAGGCGGTGTAAACAGTCAGACCAACTTCATTCGGTTGGGTCGCGACCAACTTGTCAGCACCAGCCGCACGGCTACCCGCAAACGCTTGGTCAATTTGCCCACGTGTGAAACTGATGCTACTGACCATGCCACGTGAGAGCAACTCGTCCCAGCCCAATGGGCGGTAATGCTGGCTTTGAGATGCTTGTTTGACAGAACTGGTGGAAGCACTGCCTGCGATCTGTCCGGTCTTACTAGCCTCTAAATGGGCCAAGGCTACTGACGCAGCGGAGGTGACGATGGTGCGATCAATCGCTTTGGCGCTGACCGTGCCTGCTTGCACACCAAACAAAGCGGCGTAGTTGTCGTCTCGCCTCGCCGTGGCCAAATGCCCAAAAATTTCAATCTTGTGGTGGGTTGTCAAGCCTTCGTATTGCTTGGCAAACTTAGACAACTTAGCTATACCGGCTTCTGAGCGAAAAATAGGTTCGCGATGGCTGATGAGGCGAACCTCCATGAAGCGACCATCCACATCCATGGCCACCAAAATATTGATGGGCTTACCGCCGTAACCACGCACAGGCTCAAAATCCACTGACTCAAATACATAGCCCTTAAGTTGGGGTTTGGCCTCAGGCATATCTGGGTTTTGGATGAATAAAGGGTAAAGAGGCATACCCGTTTGCATCTCACCCACGATATAAGTGTCAGAAAAAATAGCGTCAATATCTTCTTTAAGTAATTCACCTGCTCGTAAAGTGACCGCCGCGAATAAGAAAGACACGCAAAGCGTGTAACGAACGATCAACAAAAATAAGTGCATAAGATCAAACAAAGATAAATATCGAAAGGGGTTATACCAGTCCACACCTCGGTATTTACCCTTGCAATACCGACACAAGCAAGCATAAAACCCTTTAGCGACCGCTCTGTATGCTAAGGTGAACGCTTCACTGTTTTCAGCTCAAAGGCGCTTGCATGAACTCTGCTGTAGAAACTACCTCCCCCTTCGAAGAAGCCACCTACCTCAAGGTGACTTGGCGACTTATCCCCCTGCTTTTGTTGTGCTACATCGTTGCCTATTTAGACCGAGTGAATGTGGGTTTTGCCAAGCTACAAATGGCGGGTGAACTGGGCTTCTCTGATGCGGTATATGGCTTAGGCGCTGGTATGTTCTTCATTGGTTACTTCTTTTTTGAAGTACCTAGCAATATCATTTTGCACAGAGTGGGTGCCCGCGTTTGGATTGCACGCATCATGGTGACATGGGGTTTGGTCTCGGGTGGCATGATGTTCATCGAAACCGAAACACAGTTTTATGTCATGCGTTTTTTGCTGGGCTTGGCTGAAGCGGGTTTCTTTCCTGGCATCATTTTGTACCTCACCTACTGGTATCCCTCACACCGCAGAGCTCGCATTGTGTCCATGTTCATGACTGGCATTCCTCTGGCTGGTGTGATTGGTGGACCTTTGTCAGGGTGGATCATGAAAAGCTGGGATCAGGTGAGTGGTTTACATGGATGGCAGTGGATGTTTTTGCTTGAAGCCATTCCTTCGGTGCTGATCGGCGTGGTGGTGTATTTCTATTTGGATGACCGTATCAGCAGCGCTCAATGGTTGCAAGACGATGAACGCGCTATTTTGAATAAGCGCATTGAGGAAGAGGAAAGTGTCAAGGAACATGTGCCCATCATGCAAGTGTTCAAAAGCGGCCGCATGTGGGTCATGAGCGCAATTTATTTCACCATGGCCATGAGTTTGTATGGTGTGAGCTTTTGGTTGCCAACCATCATCAAGGGGATGGGTGTCACAGACAATTTGCAAATAGGCTTGCTCTCCGCTATTCCGTGGATAGCTGCTGTGTTTTCAATGCTGACTTTTGCCCGTAGCGCTGACAAAATGCGTGAACGTCGTTGGCATGTGGTGATCCCGATGCTGATGGGCTCAACAGGCTTAATTTTGTCAGTACTCTTATCAGGCAATCACTACCTGTCCTTTGCTGCCTTGGTCTTGGCTTGCATGGGCATCGTTTCTGCGATTCCCTTATTCTGGAGTTTGCCCACAGCCTTCTTGGTGGGCGCGGGTGCAGCAGCAGGGATCGCCGCCATCAACTCGATTGCTAATTTGGCAGGTTTCTTGGCACCTTATTTGGTGGGATGGTTAAAACAACTCACCTCTTCCACCGACTCGGGTATGTACATGTTGGCGGCAGCTTTGGTGATAGGGGCTTGCATTGCACTTACCGTACCTGCCAAACTGGTCAACCGCTGAAAGACTCAGGTTGTGCGGTTCTCTCAGTACACCAAGCTGATGGGAACGCACAACTGATAACCCACACCCCATACTGATTTGATGGCGGGCTCCGCGTCCGCCTCTTGCACCGATTTGAACTTCTTGCGCAAACGTGCAATGAGTTCTTCCAATGCGTGCTTGGTCAGACCTTCTTCCTCATCTTCGCGGGAAAACAAGTCACACAACGCACCTGACTCCAAGATGTGCTCTTTGGCATGACTAAGGGATACCAGCAAGACTTTTTCACGGTTGGTTAATCGGAGTTTTTGACCTTCTTGAGGCCCCATCAGCAATCGATCACGCAGACTCAAGGTCCAACTGTTATCAGAGACTTGTTTTTTTACACGCTTACCCAAGTTTTGCAGTACCAGCACCAACTCATCGGGCGAAATGGGCTTGGTTAAGTAAAAATCTGCACCTCCATGGCTGTAACCCGCTAAGCGGTCATGCAAGGCGACACGTGCAGTCATGATCACAATGCCTGCATTGGGCAAAGCCTCACGCAGCCGTTTACACAAACTCAATCCACCTTCGCCAGGTAAGTTCAAATCGATGATGAACAAATCAATGGGTTCGGATTGGGTGAGATCATCTAAGGCAGATGCACTGGAAACCCCAACCACAGAGAAATCGTTAGCTGCAAGATGCAACTCAATTTCTTGACGAAGCAATCTGTCGTCCTCCACGATGGCCACACGCAAAGAGGGTGTGGGCACTGATCCTTGAGATACGAGGTGATGTTTCATAATGACATTTTCAGGGTGAATACAACCAAATTGCGTTGCTGAGTAAAACTAACTTTTGCTTGAATTTTTTCAGCCGCTGAGTTGCACAACGACAAACCTAGACCCATACCTGGTTGTTCTTGAACATTGTTATGACGGTAGTAGGCTTGAAACAGACGATCAGGATCGGGCGACTTATCAAGATCTACTGTGTTGCTCACATCAATCACCATGAACCCTCGATCTGCATAGGCTTTGATATATACGGTATCACTGGTTAAATGGTATTTGTAGGCGTTGCTGATGAGGTTTTGCAAAATCAAGGAGAGCATGAGTCGACTGGTTTGCACCTTCAAGCCCTGTTGAACATCTACATTGAATATCTCAATATCATCATAGTCACCAATGGATACGCCAACCAGTTCAGCGATGTCGATGGACTCGGTCACCTGACTCGCATCAAAGCGGTCAATTTTGTTGGACAGCGCCACATGCTCAATCAACTGGTTCATGCGATCAACCGAATCGTCAATACGCTTGACACGTTGCTGTGCATCGACATCCTCGGAAGATTTGCGCTTCAAGCTGGCCAAGGCAAAGCGAATGGTACCCAAAGGATTCTTCAATTCGTGGGTCAACATATCAATCATGCTTTGCCGCTCCAACAAACGCTCACGCTGCGCAGCTGATTTCTCTGCTTCAACCTTAAAGCTCTGCAAGGTATCTGAGTTGATTTTTCGTTGCTCAAAGACCTGAACAATCAAAATCGCAAATAGAAACAACCCTACCCTGCTTCCATTCATTCGCGAGTCACTCATGCTCTGCATAAATAGCGGGGCAAAGCTGCCAAGATCCACATTGAGGTTGAAGGCAGTCAAAATACTGCCAATCAAAATAATTTCGAACAACACATAACCCATCAAGGTGATCAATCGCAGCAATCGGGGCATCCCTTTCGCGGTGACAAGACCCACAATTTGCACTGCAAAGTTAACCACATGAATGGTGATGTTCAATCTAACTGCATTGAAAACTTGATCGACCACGACGAAATACGCTGACACCACGCCCAAGCCCACCAAAAACCACATGGCCCAGTGATAAAGCGCATGCATTTTGTAGGACCGTAAAACCACATAAGACAGCAACACAGTCGCCATGGCACGCAGATTCAGTAAATACTGGCCCATCACGTTTAACAATGACGGGGAAACATCGCCAAATGCCCTGAATACCAAGCCCGTAGAGAAAAATGTGACCAGTACAACCACCGCTTGGTACATACAAAATGTTGCCACCAAATGTGATCGTTCAATCACAAAAAACAGCACGCCAATCACCAGCAAAGCGACAGCGACGGCAAAGGTACTGACCAAGCCCACCATGCGGTCAGCAACAAGACCAGATAAATCTTTGAGCGATACAGCTTGCAACAACACGGTAGTGATATTGCTTGACTTAATTTTGAGAAATACCGTGGTGGACTTGTGAGGATCAGCAAGCAATTCGAAGCAATGAAAATCATCCTGGCATGCACTGTATTTGCCCTTGACCGTATCTCCGCGCTCTTGAACACGCCACTTATTTTCTACTTGCTCATACAAATTTATGTGGTCTAAGGACAGCAAACCCACGCGCAACACCACTGAGCTGTCAGAAATAGTGGCCGGGTGAATTTCTGAGTATGAGGTAGCTAGCGGCTCAATGCGCAACTTGATCCATACCGCTTGATCGACAAAGCCTAGGCGAAGATCAGATTGAAAATGGGTGTACTCGCTGTCAGGGGTTGCCAGTGCATCAGCAAGCTCAAACTCGGTTCGGGGCTGAATCAGATAGGCTGATTCCAAAGCGAAGTTGTTCGCTGCCGCTTGTGAAACGGCCACACAGCACAACAGAAAGAGCACGACCCAGCAGCGCTTCATACAAACTTAAATGACTCAAAGAAATTAACGCCATTTAAGCATGCTTTGTCATGCAGACCTATCCCGAATTGGGTTCTTTCATGGGTATGTGTGAGAAAAAAACGTGAGTTTTTTCCGCATCGGTTTGAGAACCCATAAGGCTAAACTGGCTGCCATCAAATCCAAGCCAATCATCAACGCAAACACAGGCAGCCAACTGCCCGTTTGCGCATGAACCATGGCGGCGACCGGCCCCCCAATGATGGAGCCCACACCCTGCGCCATGTACAAACAACCATAGTTGGTGGTCGCGTGTCTGGCACCAAAAGTGTCGGTCAATGTAGAGGGAAAGAGTGAAAAAATTTCACCCCATCCAAAGAACACCACGCCTGACAAGATCACGAACAACACTGGTTGATCAATCGTGGCGATCCAAGCCAACATGGCCAAGGCTTCTAAACCAAAAGCCAAGAACATGGTGTTCTCTCTACCCCATCGGTCCGAAACCCATCCAAAAAAAGGTCGCGTCAGTCCATTTGTCAACCTGTCAATGGTGAGCGCCAATGGCAGCACAGCCATGCCAAACACCAAAGCGCTGGCCACTTGGTAGTCCTTGGCAATGGCACCCATTTGGGAGATAACCATCAGCCCCGAAGTAGACATCATGCTCATCATCACAAACAATAACCAGAACACAGGTGTGCGAAGCATGACCGCTGGCCCCACACCAGGCAAATCACTTGTCTCTTGGTGAAGCATTTGCTCTGGAGCGCGTAAGCCTTGTGCAAACACCAAACCCAACGCACCTAAGGCCCAACCAAACCACCACAGCGTATCTTGATGTCCATGGTCAGCCAATGCTTGAGAAATAGGAAAAGTGGTGAGAATCGCGCCCATGCCATACCCTGCGGCAACCATGCCCACAGCAAAACCACGCTTGTCGGCAAACCACTTCACCACCTGCCCTACCACCCCGACATACACAATACCGGTACCCAAACCACCCAATAGTCCATAGCTCAGGTAGAGCTGCGTGACAGTGTCGGCTTTTGAAGCCAAAACCCAACTCAAGCCCGTGAGAACAGCCCCCACAGACAAGAGCTTACGCGGCCCAAAAAGCTCTACCAAAAAACCCTGGAAGGGTGAAAAGAAAGTTTGTAAAACAATCAATATAGAAAATGTGACTTGCAACTCAGTCAGACTCACCCCCAATTGCGCACCCAAGGGCTTGGTGAACAGGGCCCAGACATATTGAGGACTGGAGATGCTCATCATGCACAACACGCCCAAGGTCAGTTGTATCCAGCGGGAATGCAGTTTTATTTCAATGCGCTTGAACATGCTCAACTTCTCCCCAAAAAGGCGTATTTCGGATAAACCATGCACAGACTTTGTGCACCCCAACACTTAACTCGGATCATTTGCACTGCTTTGGTCGCTGGCTTGCCATGATTCACAAGCGTTCATAGGTTTGACTTCGGGAAAGTGCTTCATTTGTAAAAACTTACGCATCAATACTGGACTGTTGAAATACTGATGGCCACAACGTAAGCCTGTGCGCGAAGACTCTGAGGGCATCAAATACACACAGGTTTGACACTGTGGAGATGGCGCAGTCAGGGCAGCATTTGGACGCATGAGGGTGGACATACAAGCTCAATAGCAAATCTTGTACCATCGTCCTAACTTTCGCCCTTTACTCTGGAGTAACCCGTCATGAAACGTTTATTTCAACTGTGTAGTCTGTTGGTGTTGTTGAACTTCTCCCCTGCATTTGCGGCCATGAGCGAGGCTGAAATCATCAAAGCCCTGTCCTTGCCTGAAAACAGCACGGGCAATATCGCTGACGCGGTAGATGAGGCAACAGGCGCACGCGGTTGGATGTCTGCTGACATGAAGCCCATCTTTGATGCCCGCATCGTAGGACGCGCAGTTACTGCGGTGTTGCGTCCCGTGCTAAAAAGCGATACCCGCAAATACCCCAATTACGCCCTGGAAATTTTGGATCAAGCGCCTGAGGGCTCTGTGCTGGTCTATGTGATGCAAGACGGCTTGGATATAGCCGCCATGGGAAATTTGATGGGCACCACAGCCAAGGTGCGCAACCTCGCGGGTGCAGTGATCGATGGCGCAGTCCGTGATGTGGCTGAGCTTAGACAAATTGGTTTTCCTGTATGGTCACGTCGTATCACGCCTGCCACATCCGTTGGCCGCATGGTCAGCTCTGAAAAACAAGTGCCCGTGAAGTGCGGTGATGTGATGGTCAACCCAGGCGATTACATCGTGGGCGATACCGATGGCATCGTGGTGGTGCCTGCTGGCGCAGCTGAAAAAGTAATTGAACTGCTCAAACAGTACGATGACAAGGAATCCAAAATGATGCCCATCATCAAGAAAGAAAAGTCCATGCTCAAGGCACTGGAGCTCTATAACCGCTACTGAGCTTTACAAAGGTTTACGTAAGCGCTTGGCGATTTCACCCACCACGCCCATGCGAAACAGCATGACGCACACCACAAACACCAAGCCTTGCACAACGGTGACCCATGAGCCCAGCTGGGCCAAATAGTTTTGCATGGTGACAATGACTGCTGCCCCGACCACAGGTCCAAACAAGGTACCCAAACCACCCACCAAGGTCATCAGCACCACCTCGCCGGACATGGTCCAGTGCACATCGGTGAGTGAAGCCAGCTGGAACACCAAGGCTTTAGTGCCCCCGGCCAAACCAGCTACCGTGCCCGACAAAATAAAAGCGAGCAATTTGAATTTATCAGTGTCGTAGCCTAACGATAAAGCTCGCTGTTCGTTTTCACGAATGGCTTTGAGCACTTGGCCAAAAGGTGAGTGCACGATGCGCCACACCAAGGCAAAGCCGATCAAGAAGATGCACAGCACGAAGATATACATGGCGACCTCGTTATTGAGATCAATCAAACCAAATAATTGCCCGTGGGGAACGCCTTGTATGCCATCCTCCCCGCCTGTGAACGGTGTTTGCAAATACACAAAATACACCATTTGCGACAGTGCCAACGTGATCATGGCAAAGTAAATACCTTGGCGACGAATGGCCAACAAGCCAACCACCCAGGCCAGTACGGTGGCGCAAAGTGTGGCGAACAACACACTCAGTTCGGGCGTCAGTCCCCACACCTTGGCCGCATGGGCAGCGGCATAGCCTGAGGTGCCAAAAAACATAGCGTGTCCAAAGGATAACAAGCCACCAAAACCAAGCAACAAATTGAAGGCGCAAGCAAACAAAGCAAAGCACATCACCTTCATCAAAAAGACAGGGTAAACAAAGTAAGGAGCAATCGCAAAAAACGCGACCATCAATCCGACGGCAATCCACTGATGGCGCAAGTCTTGGTTGTCAAACACGGGGGTCATGAATTCACTTCTCTGTTCCAAACAAGCCAGCAGGTTTGATCAACAACACAATCGCCATGATGACAAAAATCACGGTATTGGAGGCCTCGGGATAGACAACCTTGGTCAAACCCTCAATCAAACCCAAACCAAAGCCCGACACAATTGCGCCCATGATGGAACCCATGCCACCAATGACCACCACCGCAAACACCACGATGATGATATCGACCCCCATCATGGGACTGACTTGGTAAATAGGAGCCGCCATCACGCCGGCCAAGGCCGCCAAGCCCACACCAAAACCATAAGTCAAGGTGATCATGCGTGGCACATTGACACCAAAAGCTTGTACCAACGACGGGTTCTCGGTGGCCGCACGCAAATAAGCACCTAGCTTGGTGCGTTCAATCACAAACCATGTAGACAAGCAAATCACCAGAGAGGCCACGATGACCCATGCACGGTATTTAGGTAAGAACATGAAGCCCAAATCCACAGCACCTTGGAAGACCTCAGGCACCGCATATGGCATGCCCGACGCACCATAGGCATTGCGGAACAAGCCTTGCAAGATGAGCGCCAATCCAAAGGTCAGCAATAAGCCATAAAGATGATCAAGCTTGTACAACCGCACCAACATGGTTCGCTCAATCAGCACCCCTGTAGCTCCCACCACCACGGGCGCAACCAGTAACGCAAGCCAATAATTCAGTCCAAACCATTGCAAGGAAAGGTAGGCAACAAACGCCCCCATCATGTACTGCGCACCATGGGAGAAATTGATGATGTTGAGCAAACCAAAAATCACGGCCAACCCCAGCGACAACAACGCATAAAAAGAGCCATTGATCAAACCGATCAACAACTGACCAAACAGCGCCTGCGAGGGGATGCCAAACAATTCCATGACTGAATCAGTTCTTCACCAAAGGACAGTCGCCTTCGTTCAATGGACGAAATGCTTGCTCTGCAGGAATAGTAGCCAGCAGTTTGTAGTAGTCATAAGGACCTTTGGACTCGGAAGGCTTTTTCACTTGGAACAAATAAGCAGGATGGAGTTTGCGGCCATCTTTGCGCACAATGCCTTTACCAAACAACACATCGTCAGTGGGCAAGTCCTTCATTTTTTGAGCAACCTTGGTGCCGTCATCGGTTTTACCTGCATCTACTGCTTTCAAATAATGCAAGATGCCCGCGTACACACCTGCTTGGTCCATGGAAGGGTATTTGCCATTGTTTAGAGCAGCAAAGCGCTTAGACCATGCACGGGTTTGGTCGTTTAAATCCCAGTAAAAGGTTTCAGTCAGGTACAAGCCTTGTGCTTTTTCAAGACCCAAGGAATGGATATCAGTGAGAAACACCAACAGACCCGCCATGGTTTGGCCACCTTTGACAATGCCGAACTCATAGGCTTGCTTGATGGCATTGGTGGTGTCGCCGCCAGCATTGGCCAGGCCAATCACCTTGGCTTTGGAGGCCTGCGCTTGCAACAAGAAGGAGGAAAAATCTTGTGTGGCCAAGGGGTGACGTACCTTGCCCAGAACTTTGCCACCTTGTTTCAAAATCACAGCCTCGGTGTCACGCTCCAAGGCTTGACCAAAAGCGTAGTCAGCGGTCAAAAAGAACCACGTGTTGCCACCGTGTTCAACGACGGCTTTGCCCGTGCCATTAGCCAACATCCAGGTGTCGTACAACCAGTGGATGGTGTTGGGCGAGCAAGCTTTCCCCGTCAAGTCTGCAGTAGCCGCACCCGTGTTGACGTGGATTTTTCCTTTTTCGCGGCTGACTTGGCTGATGGCCAGCGCAACCGACGATGTGGGTACATCAATGATCATGTCCACCTTGTCTGTGTCGTACCACTGACGGGCGATATTGGAGCCAATATCAGCTTTGTTTTGATGGTCAGCGCTGACAATTTCCACCTTCAAACTGCTTTTGCTGCTCTTCAAATAATCTTCGACGGCCATCTTGGCAGCCACCACCGAGCCTGGACCCGTGATGTCGGCATACAAACCTGACATGTCATTGAGCACGCCAATCTTCACTATGCCATCGGAAATTTGCGCGTGTGCATTCAAGCCCAGGGCAGTTAACATCAAAGCTAGCAATGTGTTTACGGTGAATTTCATGGTCGTATTCCTTTGAAAAATTAAATACCGAGATACTCGTTGAGCATGGTCATTTCGCTGGGCAACTCGGTGGCAGCAAAACCTTGAACGATACGGCCGTGTTCCATGACATAGAAACGATCGGCCAAGCCACTGGCAAAACGAAAGTTTTGCTCGATCATGATGATGGTGAAATGTTTCTCACGCAAGGTTTGAATCATGCGTGAAAGGGCTTGCACAATCACAGGCGCCAAACCTTCAGAAATTTCATCGAGCAGCAAGAGTTTGGCACCGGTGCGCAAAATCCGCGCAATCGCCAGCATTTGCTGCTCTCCACCCGACAAACGTGTGCCTGGACTGTGCCTACGTTCATAAAGGTTGGGAAAGATGCTGTAGATCTCATCCAACTCCATGGCACCGGGCGCAATCACCGGCGGCAGAAGCAGGTTTTCCTCGCAACTCAAGCTGGAAAAAATACCACGCTCCTCAGGACAATAACCCACGCCCAAACGCGCAATATGGTGCGTATCCCAATCAATAGTTTCTTGACCCAAAATTTCAATCGAACCACTTCGCTGCCCTACCAAGCCCAACACCGATTTGATGGTGGTGGTGCGCCCTGCCCCGTTGCGTCCGAGCAAGGTGACCAACTCGCCTTGGTTCACCACCAAGTCGACGCCGTGCAAGATATGCGATTCGCCATAAAAGGCATTCACGCCTTGCATACGTAAAAAAGGAACTGTCGATGTGTCAGTGACCATGGGAACCTGCCAAAGCTGCTTGGGGACTGCCCATGTATGCTTCCAACACTAAAGGATCTTGCGACACAGAGGCGTACGGACCTTCAGCAATGATTTGACCGCGTTGCAACACGCTGATGGTGTCAGCAATTTGCGAGACCACACCCATGTTGTGCTCCACCATCAACACCGTTCTGTTGGCACTGACCTTTTTAATCAATTGCGTCACTGTGTCCACATCTTCGTGGCCCATGCCTTGGGTAGGCTCATCGAGCAACATGAGTTCGGGCTCAGTCGCCAAGGTGGTGGCAATCTCAAGTGCTCGCTTTCTGCCATAGGACAACTCGACCGCTTGCACCCAAGCGAAGTCAGCAAGGTCTACGTCTTGCAACAGCTGCATGGCGCGATCGTTCAACCGGTTCAAGCTTTTCTCAGACCGCCAAAAATCGTAAGACGAACCCACCGAGCGCTGCAAAGCAATGCGAACATTCTCTAAAACGGTTAGATGCGGAAATGTGGCAGAGATTTGAAACGAACGCACGATGCCACGGCGAGCAAC
This sequence comes from Comamonadaceae bacterium, assembly GCA_947455935.1. Classification (GTDB taxonomy): domain Bacteria; phylum Pseudomonadota; class Gammaproteobacteria; order Burkholderiales; family Burkholderiaceae_C; genus Limnohabitans. The sequence continues at coordinate 2,607 of CANGPV010000041.1, read as the reverse complement.
TTGTGCGGGCTTTTCAGATGTGATGTCTTGCTGGTTGAAAAGAATGCGACCCGAGGTGGGTATCAAAAATTTGGTCAGCAAATTGAAGAAGGTCGTCTTGCCAGCACCATTGGGGCCAATCAAGGCATGGATAGACCCACGCTGTATTTTCAAATTGACTTGGTTGACCGCCACAAATCCTTTGAACTCTTTCACCAACTGTTGTGTTTCAAGGATGACATCATCAACCATCTTCAGCGCCTATAACGACAGATTTCTACAACCCAGTATCTTCGACGCTAGGCTATGCGCTTTTACCTATGGTAAACCCCAGTCTGCTACTTATGAGTGCGACAACCATTCGAGTAACAAGGCGTTTACAGCGCTGCTTTGCTCTCTATGCAAAAAATGGCCGGCATGGGGCACTTCCTTGTACACATAAGGCCCTGCAAACTGGGCAGCTTGCTCGCGCATCAACTCGGCACGCAAATCGTCTGCGCCACACAGTGCCAACGTGGGTACCGTGATGGGTCGCTGCATAGCTTCGCGCAAAGCACCCAGTGCAGGGTCAGCTTGTTTGGGATCAAACATGGCACGGTAATAAGCCATTGCAGTGTGAAGCACACCCGATTGACGCAAACATGCTTTCACCTCTTTGATGTGTTCTTTGTCTTCGTAACCAGGCACACACCAGTACTGCCATAGGTAATCGATGAAGGCCATGTCATTGGCCATCAATGCCTGCTCGGGTAAATTTGCTTGCTGAAAAAACCACCAATGAAACGAGCGTTGAATATGTTTGGGCACCAGCAAGTTATCAGCCACCACCTGCGGATGCGGCACAGCCATCAACACGGCGCTGTGCAATAAGTCGGGTCGCGCAGCACACAGGGCGTAGCCGATGATGGCACCCCAGTCTTGCGCGATGTAATGAATTTTTTTCTGCGGTGAAATTGCCTCAATCAAACCCGCAATGGCATTGACCAAGCTCGCTTTGTCAAAGAATGCCTTGGAGCCTACTCGAGAGGGCAAATAGCCCGGCAGATAAGGTGCCACCACTTGGTAGCCTGCGTCCGCCAAGGCCTGCATTTGCGAAGCCCAAGTTTGAGGAATATCTGGAAAGCCATGCACCAGCAACACCAAGGGGCCATGGCCTTGGGTCAAGCACACAAAGTCCACGCCCTTGGCGTGGATGTGCATCTCTTTAAAAGTAATGGAATAAGACATCACTAAATGAAATAGGGAGGCGCAAGATGGATTCAAGCCTGCTTACGCGAAGCCTGAATACATTCACGAGGCATTTTATGTTTGCCTCATCACAAAAAATTATCGAGCCACACTAATGACGCCATACTTGGCCGCAGACTTGGTGAAGATAAATTTTCCAGTAGCAGTTTCACGTATTTTTAAAGTCAAAGTTAAGGTATCATTTGAATTTTGCGCCTTAATTTCAAAATTAGAACCAAGAGGTATTACCAAGCCTTCACGTGGTCGTTCATGCCCAAGTTGGTAAAGCTCAAATGATTTATACATTCTGTAATTACCGCCATTGCGAATTTCAAGCTCAGTGCCTACATCGCCAGCAAAACAGCTTACTAAATTGGTGTGAGTTCCTTGGTAATCACAACTCATAATAGCTTCATAAGGAAATTCTCTAGCGAACGCCTCCTTTTGACGTTGACGCTCAAGCTCTTCTTTTTCCCTTCTTACTTTCTCCTCTGCAATTCGAATATCCCTTTCTACTAAAGCAGATGTTTTTTTGCTAAGTCCTCTATCTCTGTCAGCTATATAGCTAAATACTGTATTTAAATCTGAAATATTGGAATACTGCGATTGCTTTATTTCAGCAACCAACATGTCAAAATCTGATTTATTATTCACGCCAGCTGCATTTAGTTTTTTAAGGTCATTTGCATTTGCAGAAATACTGCGAGCAAATTGGTAAGCTGAATAATCAGGATAACCACGCTGAGTTGAAAATAATTCTCTGGCAACTGAAGATTCAATCACCATGCCAAAGCTAGAGGTCAATGTTTTATTTTGTTTAATTCCAGCATCAAGAAGGGCTAAATTTTTAGGGAATTCGATAAAAATATGACATGCATCAGGTTTGCGCGAAATCTCTATAAATGCATCATTTACATTATTAAAAACCGCATTGAATTTTTTATCAATGATCCAACCAGCTTGTGTATATTGTTCTCGCATGTCTGGCAGCAACATATTTAAATTTTGCCCTAAATAACCTGACACGGCTGCACCATCTTGATCTTGATTCACAAGCGTACAAACATTGAGCGGCTGAGATTTATTGCGGTTGCGCATGCGTTCATAGCTAATTACTAAAGAACCTATTTTTTCTTTCGAGTTAGATTCTGCCAAGACTGAAACTTCATTGGTTGACTTAGATTTTAATTGCTCGTTCTGTCGACTTTTTTGTTGTGACTCTAGTGCAAGTTGTTTTGCCTGCTGTACTGATAATGTAATCCACGGCGAATAGTTTTGGATTTCGGAAAGATAACGGATTTTTTTCATACTTGGAAGTAGCCACTTGGGTACGGCAATAACTTCTGACATTTCAAATATCGATCCTAAGTGTCCAAAATCTTTAGAGCCATAAACCGCATT
>CANGPV010000040.1 GCA_947455935.1 Comamonadaceae bacterium | reverse complement strand
TTCGCCGGTGACCTCGATGAATGCCAATTCTTCTTGGGCTTTTTTCAGGTTGTCTTGCATGGCTTGGGCTTGTTTCATTAGGCCCGCGAGTTGTCCTTTGTTGAACATGGTCGTCTTTCAGTGGTCTAGAAGTCTGAGGGTGCCAGGAACAATCTTGGCGTCGTAGTCTTTGATCAAGCGTTGAACGCTGGGGTGGTTAAGGATATCGGCTTGGGCTTGCGTCATACGTTGTTGTTGGATAGCGGTGATGCGTTTAGCAGGACAGTCTTGCACAGGGCCTTGTTTGAATTCCAAAGTAACCGCATGACCCAAGGACTGCAAGGCGAGTTGCAGTCGCTCTCGGTTATTGGCGCTGTTGAGCGACTCGCTTTCCACTTGCAACTGCCAAATACCATCTGTTTGCGACATTAACTGCGATTGCATAGCCAATTCTCGTGTCATGGCTTGAATCAACTGGGCCTTGACCATGCCCTGCACCGCTGTCAACCACAATTCACCCAGACTTGAATCGACTGCAGACAATGAAACCGCTTCTGGGGCAGCAGGCGGCGCTGGCTGGGTGGCAGGCTGAGGAACCCTTGCGGGTGCAGGTGGTGCCGTCGTTGATGGTGTTGATGCAGGGTGAGGCTCAACGACTGTTTTCAGACTTTTTTTTTCAGCCTCGGCCGTCGTTGGCTTGAAGGCCAGCAAGCGCAGCAAGACCATGGTTAAGGCGGCATACTCGTCGGGGGCCAAGCCCAAATCAGCCCGTCCGTGCAAGCAAATGCTGTAGAGCAACTGGGTTTCATCTGCAGGCATCAACTGCGACAAACCAGCGATACGCTGCACATCAGGATCGGGGTCGTCGCTGGCAGCGGCTTGCGCCGTAGCCTGGTGAACTGCCATGCGTTGCAAGACCATGCCCATTTCTTCCAACAAGGAACTGGCGGAGAGTCCTAAATGACGCAACGACTCGCAGGTTTGCACCACCAAGGCACCATCACCATGGGTCAAAGCTTCAATCAGTGTGAACACATGGCTGCGGTCCACGCTGCCCAACATATCACGCACCACGGCTTCAGCTAACTCGCCGTTACCAAATGCAATGGCTTGATCGGTGAGGGACAAGGCGTCGCGCATAGAGCCGCGAGCAGCACGGGCCAGCAAGCGCAAGGATTGCACATCTGCCTTGACCTGCTCATCTCCCAACACCTGTGTCAGGTGCTCGACGATGGTCTCAGGGGCCATGGGACGCAAATTGAATTGCAAACAGCGCGACAGCACAGTGACAGGCACTTTGTGCGGATCGGTGGTGGCCAACACAAACTTCAAATACTCGGGCGGCTCTTCCAAGGTTTTGAGCATGGCATTGAACGCGGTGTTGCTCAGCATGTGCACCTCGTCAATCATGAAGACTTTGAAGCGCCCTTGAACCGGCTTGTAAGCGGCTTGTTCTAGCAACTGCTGAACTTCATCCACGCCTCGGTTAGAGGCTGCGTCAAGCTCGGTGTAATCGACAAATCGTCCTGTATCAATGTCAACGCAGGCTGAACACACGCCGCAAGGCTCATCCGTGATGCCTGTCTCGCAATTGAGCGATTTGGCCAAAATACGCGACACCGTGGTTTTGCCTACGCCACGGGTGCCAGTGAACAAATAGGCATGGTGCAGACGCTTCGAGCGCAGCGCATTGGTCAGGGCCTGCACCACATGCGACTGACCCACCAGCTGGGTGAAGGTCTTGGGACGGTATTTGCGAGCGAGCACCAAATAGGACATGTCTTCATTCTACGGGGCGTACAATTTGCCGCGACGGGCCTTCCCACATGGTGAAGCGGCCAACCGGGTCAGGTGGGGAACCAAGCAGCCCTAACTGTGGAGCCAGTGCTGGGGTCAAGGCTCGTCACCCTTTCCACTCCCCCGCCTAGTACTTCTACCTAAATACACCCAGCACTTTCAAGGCTATTCTGCCCCTTTACCCAAAGGGAAAAGTGCATGTCAGCAGAACTGAAACGCAGCATCATGTCCAGAGACGTCGTGGCGGGTGCGATGGTGTTTGAATTTTTCTCTCCCGGCCTCTCCAGCATCTTGCACAACGCAGGTGCCAAGTTCGTCATCTATGACATGGAACACACGGGCTTAGGGATGGAGTCGCTGAAATGGCTGTTTGCCTCTTGCAGAGGCTTGCCCATCGCCCCCATGGTGCGTGTGCCCGTGGGTGAATACACCTGGTTAGCTCGTGCGCTGGATTTAGGCGCTCGCGGTGTGATGATTCCCATGGTTGAGTCCGCCGAACACGCCAAGTCCATCGTGCAAGCCTGCCGCTACCCACCACTGGGGCGTCGTGGCGCAGCCTTTGGTTTTGCGCAATGTGACTACAAAGGCGGTGACATAGGTCAAAAAATTTCCGACTACCACGAGCGTACCGTGGTGATGGCTCAAATTGAAACCGAGAGAGGCTTGGACAATGTCGAAGCCATTGCTGCCGTCGACGGTATCGATGTGTTGTGGGTAGGTCATTTTGATTTGTCTAACTTCATGGGTATGCCTGCCCAGTTTGACAACCCCAGGTTTGTGTCCGCCATGCAGCGTGTGGCGGATGTCGCCAAAAAACACAACAAAATTGCGGGCTTCATGGCCACCGATGCGGCCTGGGCCGACCGCGTCAAAGCCATGGGCTACACCATGATTGCCACCGGTACCGACACGGGCATGCTGCAGCAAGGTTTTGCCTCCCTCATTCAACATGTTGAAAAGCGGGGTTGAGCATGGTCTTCAAAGTTGGACTCACACGTGACTTGCTCAAAAGCGATGGCAACCCCAGTTTTGGCCATGGACCTATGCAAATATTGGCCGATTCGCCCAACATAGCCTATGAATTTTTACCCGATAACGTCAGCGAAATCACCCCCGACATCATGGCCAGTTACGACGGGCTTTATGTCAACAGCCCTCGTGTAAGCGCTGCATCCGTGGCTCGGGCCGATTGCCGTGTTCGCATCGTGGCGCGACACGGTGTGGGCTATGACAACGTAGATGTGAAAGCCTTGGCGGCCAAAGGCGTCATCACCACCAACACGCCCGTAGCGGTGCGCAGGCCGGTGGCGGTTGCGGCCCTCACCTTCATCTTTGCGTTGGCGGGACGCTTGGTCATCAAAGACCAACTCACACGGCAAAACCGTTGGAACGAGAGAACCAGCCACATGGGGCTGGGCTTGACGACACGCACCATCGGCGTGTTGGGCGTGGGCGGCATAGGTCAAGAATTCTTGCGCATGGCCAAGCCCTTCGGTTGGCGCATGTTGGCCAGCGACCCTAATGTGGACGCGACCACCATCGCTGCGCTGGGCGCAGAAAAAGTCAGCGCAGAAACGCTGCTGGCCCAAAGCGACTTTGTGGGTGTGTTCATGATTTTGAACGAGCAAACACGACATTTTCTTAACGCCGAACGCCTTGCCCTGATGCCCCCACATGCTTACTTAATCAATATGGCCCGTGGCCCTGTGGTGGATGAAGCTGCGCTCATCAAGGTTTTGCAATCAAACAGCATTGCGGGCGCAGCGCTGGATGTGTTCGAGCAAGAACCGGTGGCCGCTGACAACCCCCTGCTGACCATGGACAACGTGTTGCTCACGCCGCATTCGCTGTGTTGGACCGATGAATGCTTTGACCACATTGCCCGAGAAGGACTGGGTTGTCTGGCAGCCTTTGCCAAGGGAGATCGCCCCTTGTCTATCGTCAAACCTTGAAAACCACAACGGAGACGAAAGCTTTTTTTATACCAAGAAACGAGGTTGACAGACCCGAATTTTGAAGCCTAAGATGATTTTGCGACTTCGCATCACTACAAAAAGGAGACCTCTGTGAAATTCAGATTTGATCGCTTGAAACTCAGTTGCGCCACAGCACTCGCCACAGCGCTTGTGCTGTCGTCTGGCATGGCAAATGCCCAAAGTGCTGCACAAAAGGCGGTGGACGCTGCCAAAAAAATGTGTAACGGCAAAACCATCACCATCGTGTGGGAAGCTGGCTTGCAGTCGCTGGACCCGAAAAACTTCTCGGGTCCCATGTGGGAAAAACTCACCAGTTGCAAAATCAATGTGGTGGAAGTGCCCACCGCTGAAATGTTCACCAAAATCATGCAAGAGTTCCGTGCAGGAACCGGCGCTTATGACGCATTGAACGTCATTCCTTCCTGGATGCCTGACCTTGTACAAGCCGGTGCATTAGAGCCTTTGGACGCCATGGTGGACAAATACACCTATCGCGACGAATTACAAAAAATCGCATCCACCTACCGTGACAATCAGATGAAGGTCAACGGCAAGATTTACGGCTTCCCCGATGATGGCGACGTCTTCATCATGTACTACCGCAAAGATATCTTTGCTGATGCTGGATTGCGTAAAGACTTCAAAGCCAAATACAACTACGACTTGGCACCACCCACCACTTGGAAACAGTTTTCCGAAATTGGCCAGTTCCTGACGGAAAAACTCAAAGCCAAAGGCACTTACGGCGCTTCGCAGTTCCGCGAACCTGGCTATGGCAACTTCATGTTCCAAGAGCGTTTTCGCAACGAAGGCGGCAAGTTCTTTGACGCCAACATGAAAGCCACCATCAATGGCCCCGAAGGCGTCAAAGTCCTCACCGAGTGGCGCAACGAAAACAAATTCATGCCCCCAGGCGTGGAGAAATTTGGCTTCGTGGAAAACTTAGCTACCTTCGTCAAAGGCGAGAGTGCCATGACCATCTCTTGGCCGCCTTATGGCCGCTTTGCCGCCGGCTACATCAAAGATGAAGCCATGAAGTGGGTTCCAGAGTCCAAAGTAGCTGGCAAAGTCGGCTATGCGTTACCCCCTGGCGGTCACCCCGAGTTGGCAGCAGGTTTTGCGTTGTCGGTGGCATCCACCAGCAAGAACAAAGAACTCGCTTACCTGTTCATCCAGTGGCTCAACAGTGAAGAAATTTCTATGCAACGGGTGCAACTGCCTTACGCACTGCGCGATCCGTTCCGTGACTCCCACTTCACCAGCAAGGAATACTTGGCCAAGTGGCCTGACGCCAAAGACTATTTGGCTGCCTTGCAAGCCGGTTCCAAAACAGGCCTGCTCGATTTGTCTTTGATTCAAACTGACAAGTACGAAGAAGCTCTGCGTCAAGGTATCAGCCGTTTGTGGGCTGGAGACGACCCCAAAGCCATTTTGGATGATGTCGCCAAATCGTGGGACGACACCACCAAAAAGGTGGGCGTTGACAAGCAAAAAGCTGTTTACACCGCTTGGGCAGCCAAAGGTGGCGCTTATCCCAAATAAAGCTTAGGCTTTGTATGTATCTTCAGGCAGCGCCGTTTTGACGGCGCTGCTTGTTTCTCCAGTCTGACGTTTTTGGGTTGTATTGTTTTGCGAACCGCATCTTCATCTACTCAGGCCCATGACGCGCAAAAGCAGTTTGCACTCATGTTGGTCGCACCGGCGATGCTGGTCATGCTGTTGGTGGCCGTTTTCCCTTTGATTTATTTGATCTTGGTGAGCTTTCAAGGCATCACCATGATGGACAACAGTTCCGACTTTGTCGGCTTCATCAACTATGAAGCGATCTTCCAAGACCAACGCCTTTGGGAAGCGCTGTGGCATACCTTGGTGTTTTTGGTTATCGCCCTGCCCTTGGAATTGGTGCTGGGCTTGCTGATGGCACAACTCTTTCTTGACCAGCTACCCGGGCGGCAAATCATGGTGGGCTTGCTGGTCTTGCCGGTGGTCATTTCACCTATCGTGGCAGGTGCTATTTGGTCACTCATGTTCGACAACCGCTTTGGGCCTATCAACCAGGTGCTGGGCTGGATCGTCGGTCACGACATGCCTTTGCTGTGGACGATCAAGCCCGAGTTGGTTTATCCCGCCATCTTGGTGGCCGAGGTCTGGCAATGGACGCCCTTCATGTTTTTGCTGCTGCTGGCTGCGCTCTCCAATGTAGACAAGTCGCAACTTGAAGCCGCATCGATTGACGGTGCAGGCTATTGGCGCATTTTTTTCCGTATTGTCTTGCCATCGATTTGGCCGGTCATGGCCATAGCGCTACTGATTCGTTTGCTAGATTTATTTCGCTTGTTCGACATCGTGTGGGCCTTGACGCAAGGCGGCCCAGGCACCATGACTGAAACCATTTCCATCTTCACCTACAGCCAAGGCTTTAAGCAGTTTGAAACCAGTTACACCGCAGCGGTGGCTTTGATGATTGTGGTGTTCTTAAGTGCGGTCTTGATGTGGGCCTTAAAGCGGGTGGAGTTGTCCCGATGAACCGCTTGCCCTTGTCCCAGCGTTTGCGCCAGCACCTGCGTTTGGTGGTGGCGATTCTCATCACGCTGGTATTTTTGTTTCCGGTGTATTGGCTGGCTATGAATTCTTTCAAGACGGCCGACGAAATTTACTCTTCCCCGCCGGTATGGTGGCCTGCCAGCTTGCAACTTAACAACTACCTCGTCTTGTTTAAGGATGGTGATGCAGTGTCGGTATGGAACAGCTTGGTGGTGGCCACTTTTTCTACCCTCTTGGCCATGTCCATAGGCACTTTGTGCGCCTACAGCTTGGCTCGCTTCAAAACCGGCGGTGACCATTTGTCCAACTGGATCATCTCGCAGCGCATGGTGCCGCCCATTGCCGTGGTGTTTCCCATCTTTTTGCTCTATGTGTTTTTAGGTTGGGTAGACACCTATGTGGGCATGATCCTGCTCTACACAGCTTTTAACCTGCCTTACGTTATTTGGATGATGCGGGGTTACATACAAGACATTCCGCGCTCGCTGGAAGAAGCGGCCTTGGTGGATGGCTGCACCCCTTGGGAGGTGTTTTGGAAAGTGGTTATCCCCATGTGCAAGGGCGGCTTGTTTGCCACTGCCATCTTCACATTTATTTTTGCGTGGAATGAGTTTTTGTTTGCGCTGGTGCTCACACGTACCGAGGTCACCACCTACACCGTGCAAGTCACCCACTACTTCGGCGGTCAATCCAACTTTTGGACCAAGATCGCTGCCATGTCGGTGTTAGGTACCTTGCCCGTGTTCATCGCCGTGGTGTTCATGCAGCGCTATTTGGTTCGAGGCATTTCGCTGGGTGCCGTCAAAGGATAACTGTTCATGGCTGATTTGCACATTGAAACGCTTCACAAATACTATGGCGACAACCATGTGGTCAAGGGCATAGACCTGTCTATCCCCGCAGGTGAGTTCACCGTCTTGGTAGGGCAATCGGGTTGCGGCAAAAGCACTTTGCTACGCACCATCGCTGGCTTGGAATACGCCGACTCAGGCAGTATTTCCATAGCGGGGCAACGCGTCAACGACATAGCCCCCAAGGACCGCGATATCGCCATGGTGTTTCAAAACTATGCGCTTTATCCCTATATGACGGTGTTTGAGAATATCGCATTTGGTTTGCGAGCCAGAAAAACCCCAGCCCAAGAAATCACGCCCAAAGTACAAGCGGCGGCCAAGATGTTGGCCATCAACCATTTGCTGGATCGCTATCCCCGCCAGTTGTCGGGTGGTCAGTTGCAACGGGTAGCGATTGGCCGCGCCGTGGTGCGCAATGCAAGGCTCTACCTTTTCGATGAACCCTTGTCGAATTTGGATGCCCAGTTACGCGACGAGATGCGCGGCGAAATCAAGCGCTTGCACCAAGAGCTGGGCAAAACCATGATTTATGTCACCCACGACCAAATCGAGGCCATGACCTTGGCCGACCGCATTGTGCTCATGCGTGAAGGTCGCATTGAACAACAAGGCGCTCCTTTGGAATTGTTCGAGCATCCAGCCACCAAGTATGTGGCGGGCTTTTTGGGTTCGCCTTCCATGAACTTTATTCCCGCGCAGCTGCATAGTGACGCCTCGGGTCTGTGCCTGAATGTGGCCCCCGGCATCAGCTTGGCCTTGCCAGCCGCTCGTTTTGGTCATATGCAAGATCGTGTGGGCAGCCAGGTGATGCTGGGCGTGCGGCCCGAACATATTCAACGTCAAGGAAGCGAACGTCCCGCCATGGCGCCTGTTCATGTTGACATCGAACTGGTGCAGCCCACAGGTTCGCGTACCTTTGTCGAGTTCAAGCTGGGCGACAGCACCACGGTTGCCGAGCTGCAAGCCCATGATGTACAGCGCAGCGGCGAGCGCATTGCCTTGGCTATTGACATGAACCGCGTCATTCTGATTGACCCGAGCAACGAACGGGTGATTGCCAATGGACGCCAAGCCTGATTTTTTGAAAGGAGCACAGCATGGCCTTGTCTCAACCTTCCTCTTTGATTGCAACCACCGGCACACTGGAAATCGATTCGGTAGGTCAACTGTTTCATGTAGGTGCTTTGTCGGTGGAGTTCGACAATGGCAATTTGCGCTACATACGTATAAACGGTGTAGAGGTGTTACGGGCCGTCTCGTTTTTGGTGCGAGATGAAAATTGGGGAACCTACGCTGCCACGTTGCGAGACCTGTCCGTCGAGCAAGACGATCAGCATTTCGTCATTCGCTATGCCGCCAGTTGCAGCCGTGCCGATCAGCACATTGACTATGAAGCTCGCATCGAGGGCCACGCCGATGGAACGCTGGCGTTCAGCGGCAAAGCGATTCCACGTACCGATTTTTTAACTGCGCGGACTGGTTTTGTGGTGCTGCACCCCTTAAGCGGCGTGGTGGGTCAGGCCCTCAAAGTTGAGCATATCGATGGCGTCATCACCCAAAGCCAATTCCCAGAACACGTTAACCCCGACTGCCCTTTTCGCTACGTACGCGCTCTGTCGCATCAGGTTTTCCCAGGCGTATGGGCTCGCTGCGAAATGCAAGGCGACGCGTTTGAGATGGAAGATCATCGCAACTGGACGGACGCATCTTTCAAAACCTATGTGCGACCTTTGGCTAGGCCTTGGCCCTATGTCTTGCCCGCCGGTGTAGCGGTTGAACAGTCCATCACGCTCAAAATCAGCGGTGCGTTACCCCAGGCAACCACAAAGGCCCGTGGTGCCAAGGTGGAACTGTCTCTGGGTAAGGTCAGTTCGCACACCGTGCCCCCCATTGGCATTGGTCTGCCTGCAGAGGAAGTGCAAGCGGCCTTGGCTCACATGCCTTTGATGCATTTGCTCTCGCCTAAGTTTGTGGTTTGCCACTTCGACCCACGCCAGCACCACGATGCCAACTTGCTGCGCCACTATCAACAACTCGCTGCGCAGTTGGGTTCCGAGGTAATGCTTGAAGTGGTGGTGCAAAGCCTCACCGACTTTGCCAGTGAGTTGCAAGGCGTGGCCCAGATGACCCAAGAGGCAGGCTTGCACGTGCATATGCTGGCCGTGTGCCCTGTAGGGCATTTGAAGTCGGTGCTGCCAGGCGGAACTTACCCGCCCGCACCCGATCTCGCCGAGCTGTACCACGCCGCTCGCCAAGCTTTCCCGCAAGCCCAATTGGGCGGCGGCATGTTTTCCTTTTTCACCGAACTCAACCGCAAGCGCCCGCCTGCCGAACGCTTGGACTTCATCACCAATTCCACCAGCCCCATTGTTCACGCGGCCGACGACCGCTCGGTGATGGAAACCTTGGAAGCTTTGCCTTGGCAAATCGACACAGCCAAACACTTCACGGGTGGCAAGCCTCACCACGTCGGCCCCAGCGGCATAGGCGCACGTGACAACCCGCATGGCGCGACCTTCTCATCCAACCCAAACAACAGCCGTGTGTGTTTGGCCAAGATGGACCCACGTCAACGCGGCTTGTTTTCGGCGGCATGGACCTTGGGCTATGTCAGCACCTTGGTACAAGCAGGTGTCGCTCGCATCAGCATGGCTGCACCAACCGGACCCTTGGGCATGATTTACAACCGTCAACCGGGCTTGAGCCAGCCTTGGTTTGACGATCTTCCCAACGCCGTCGCCCAGCATGCGGTCTATCCGGTGTTTCACACCATGGCATCCTTGCATTGCGCCAGCGGCCATGCTTTAGTCTCGCTGAACAACAGCGATCCACGCAGGGTGAGCAGTTTGGCGTGGTCGGACAAGCGGGGTGTGACGCTCTTGGTGGCCAATATGGGCGCTGATCCCATTGAACTGCACCTTAAAGGTTGGGGTACCCAAGCATCATTCGGTATGCTTGACGAGTTTCATTTCACCCAGGCCACCACCGATGCACACGCTTTTCGCCAAGCCAGCCAATGGCTGCCCAAGAACGCCACCCTCAGCTTGGGTGCTTACGCCGTCGCCTGTGTGCACCAACCGCATGGCTAAACCATGAGCTTGCTGCTGGGTTGCATTGCCGACGACTTTACAGGCGCCACCGATTTAGCCAACAACTTGGTGCGAGCAGGTATGCGGGTGGTGCAAACCATTGGCGTACCCACCAGCCCTCTTCCCCCTGATTGCAACGCGGTGGTCGTAGCACTGAAATCTCGCACCATTGCACCGGCTGATGCGGTCAAGCAGTCGCTCGATGCCTTGGCATGGTTGCAAGCCCAGCAGGTGGAGCAGGTGTATTTCAAATACTGCTCTACCTTTGACAGTTGGTACAGCGGCGATGTACGAGGCAATATTGGCCCCGTCACCGAGGCACTGATGGACGCACTGAGCTGCCCCTTCACCATCGCCACGCCTGCATTTCCAGATAACCAACGCACGGTGTTCAAAGGTCACTTGTTTGTGGGCGATGTGCTGCTGAGCGACAGCGGCATGAAAAACCATCCGCTCACGCCCATGCGAGACGCCAATTTGGTCTCGGTCATGCAGGCGCAGTGCCAACGCCGAGTAGGCTTGATTGACTTTAAAACCGTGGCGCTTGGTGCTACTGCTGTCACCTCACGTATCGCTGAGTTGCAAGCCCAAGGCGTGTCCATTGCCGTGGTCGATGCCCTGTCGAATGACGATTTATACAAGCTCGGACCCGCGCTCAAAGACATGCGTTTGCTCACCGCAGGTTCGGGTGTGGCCATCGCCTTACCCGCCAACTGGGGCCTACAGCCCTCGGCGGCCAGTGCGCAGTTGCCACCTGCCATGGGCTTGAAAGCCATCGTCAGCGGCAGTTGTTCCTTGGCCACCCAAGGTCAGGTTGCACATTTTTTGCAACACCATCCCGCGCAAGCTTGGCAACTCGACCCTTTGAAGTGGTCGGGCAATACACCCGTGGCCGAACTCGCTGCGCCGGTATTGCAATGGGCTGAAAAGCAGTTGTCGCATGGCCCTGTGTTGGTCTATTCCACCGCCGATGCAGAGCAGGTAAAAGCTGTGCAAGCCCAACTTGGTCAAGCCCAGGCGGGAGAGCGCATGGAGCAGGTCTTGGCCCACATTGCCCAAGGCTTGGTCCGCTTGGGTGTGGGGCAGTTGGTGGTGGCTGGGGGCGAAACTTCGGGCGCATGTGTGCAGGCTTTGCAAGTCACCCAAATGCATATCGGAGCGCAAATCGACCCGGGCGTTCCATGGTGCCATGCCCACAGCCCCTCGGCCGCTGCCTCGGGCCTGCACCTGACTTTAAAGTCTGGCAACTTTGGCACGCCAGACTTTTTCACCAAAGCCTTTGAGCGCTTGCACGGGCCGGTACTCTGATCAAGCCTATGAACTTCACCAGCGACAACCCCAGCCTTCGCCAAGAGATCTGCCGCATTGGCGCCAGCCTGTTTGCCAGAGGCTATGTCCATGCCAGCGCAGGCAATATCAGTGTGCGTTTGGACCATGGCTTTCTCATCACACCCACCGACGCTTGCTTAGGCTTTTTAGACCCCGATGCCTTGGCCTTTGTCGACCTGCAAGGCGTTCAGCTCAGCGGCCAACGGGCCAGCAAAACGCTGGCTCTTCACCAAGCCATTTACGGCGCTGCCATGGGTCTATCGCCCAGCACCCGCTGCGTCATCCATACCCATAGCACGCATGTGGTGGCACTTTCATTGGCTGATGCGGCCTTGCCTACAGCATCAGGGCCAGAGTTGCTTCCCCCGCTCACGCCCTACTTTGTGATGAAAGTCGGTCATGTGCCCTTGATCGATTACCACCGACCCGGCGACCCCGCGGTTGCCCAAGTGGTGGCAGCCACCATCGCTCGTTATGCCGAGCAGGGTCTGCCCTTGCGTGCTGTGATGCTCTCTCGCTTAGGCCCGAATGTGTGGCACGACACACCTGCCCAGGCCATGGCCACCTTGGAAGAATTGGAAGAAACCGCACGCTTGCAACTGTTACGCCCCGCAGACGGCTTGCGGGATGATCAGATTGAAGAACTTCGCCACACTTTTGGCGCCCACTGGTAACCCTCGGAGCCCCCATGCTGCACTTTGCTGCCAACCTGTCCTTTTTATATAACGATGTTGCTTTCACCGAACGCTTTGCTGCCGCTGCCCACGACGGATTTAAGGGCGTGGAGTATTTGTTTCCCTATGAATTTGGCTCGAACGAGCTGGCCAAGGCATTGGCTGATAACGGCTTGCAGCAAGTGCTGTTTAACGCCCCACCCGGTGGCACCGACCGCGCCAGCATGTCATTCGCTTGGGAACAAGGGGTTCGGGGCACCACTTGCTTGCCAGGTCACGAGGCCGAATTTCGCAGCGGTTTTTTGACTGCGCTGGAATATGCCGAGGTGATGAACTGCCCTCGTATTCATGTGATGGCGGGTTTGGTGCCGCCCGAGCTGCGTGTGGCCAACCCCCTGCCCCCCGAACTCAGCACCAGCGGCCCCTATGCCCGCACCCCCGGCCCTTTGCGTGACACCTACATCAGCAACCTGCGTTGGGCTTGCGAGCAAGCGCAAGCGGCGGGCCGAGATGTGCTGATTGAACCCATCAATACCCGTGACATCCCGCACTTCTTTTTGAACCGCCAAGACGACGCCCATGCCATCGTCCAAGAGGTGGGTAGCCCCAATTTGAAGGTGCAGTTTGATCTGTACCACTGCCAAATCGTCGAAGGCGATGTGGAGAAAAAAATCCGCCATTACCTGCCCGGTGGTCATGTGGGGCATTTCCAAATTGCGGGGGTTCCCCAACGCCACGAACCCGATACTGGTGAACTGCATTACGACACGGTGTTCAAGGTCATGGAGGAAGTCATTGCCGCCAACCACTGGCAAGGCTGGGTAGGCTGCGAGTACCGCCCCGCGCTGGGTGCTGCTGGCACCTCGGCAGGTTTGGGTTGGATGAGGAAGCGGTGAACCCTGCGCTACCTGTCTTAAATATCTCGGCCTACCTGTTCACCGAACTCAAGGACACCGAGGCCTTGCGTGCCGCTTGCCACGCCCAAGCCAGCCAGTTGGGTCTGAAAGGAACGATTTTGATTGCCGAAGAAGGCATCAATCTGTTTTTAGCGGGTCCCCCGCAAGCGGTGCATGACTTTGTGAGATGGCTGCACCTTGATCCCCGATTGACAGCCATCGCCCCCAAAGAAAGCTGGTCAGCCGTTCAGCCGTTTCGCAAATTGCTGGTGAAAGTGAAAAACGAAATCATCCGCATGAACCATCCGGCCATCCAACCGCAAACCGGTCGTGCGCCTTCGGTGGACGCTGCCACCTTGAAACGCTGGCTGGATGTGGGCCATGACGACCAAGGTCGTCCCGTGGTCATGCTCGATACCCGTAATGCGTTTGAGGTGGACGAAGGCAGTTTTGAGGCTGCGCTTGACTGGCGTATTGATAAATTCAGTGACTTTCCGGCTGCCGCCGATCAACACTTGGACCCCTTGCGTGACAAAACCGTGGTGAGTTTTTGTACCGGCGGCATTCGCTGTGAAAAAGCCGCTATTTACCTGCGGGAAAAAGGTCTTCAAGAAGTTTTCCAGTTGGAAGGCGGTATCCTGAAATACTTCGAAGAAGTCGGCAATACCCACTACCGCGGCAACTGTTTTGTGTTCGATGAACGCCGCGGCGTGAACCCCGATTTGTCGCCCTTAACTCCATGAAAATACTTATTGCATTTTTACCAAATCAGCATATATTGATGATATTAATGATTAATCTCTAAAGGGGTTATATGAAAACAATGTGGGAACGCAGCCACTTATTTTTCCAGGTATTCTTTCAACGCGTTTCTGAAAAACTCTACGTGCCTTGTCAAACTGGATCGCACGACATGGGCCACCACTACTTAGGCGATTTAGCCAGTTCTTATCTTGAACACGACCATTTGCCAGCGACCAAGCCTTTGCCCTTCAGAGGCATCCAATTAGGCAAACGTTAAGCGACTGCTCAGTTACCGTCGTTCAGCACGCCCAGCACGTCTGAGCGGAATTCACGGTTATACAAAATAGCCACGATCAGCACGGTGGTCAGCACAAAGGCCAGTGGCGAAAAAAACCAGCCCATCACGGCAAACGAAAAATAATAGGCACGCAAGCCATCGTTGAAAGTCTCTGCGGCCAAGCCCGTCATGGCCGATACACGTTCGGCGTAATCATTTTCTTTGTCAGGCTGTGCCGCAAAAAACTCGGGCTGTGGCAATGCGCCAATCATCAAGGCGACAAAGGTGTATTGACGCATCGACCATGAAAAACGGAAAAACGCATACACAAAAATGGCGATTAACACCAAAATTTTGAACTCAAACACCAAAATCGGCGTAGCTTGAGAAAAGGGAATTTCCCGCACCAACTCGGCCGCCTTGTCGGTGGTGCCCAACAGCGCTAACAAACCACCCATGATGATGATGGTGGTGGAGGAAAAAAACGCAGGGGTGTTGGACAGGGTTTGGGTGATGATGCCGTCTAAGACCCGTGGATCACGCGACAAAGACACTTTGATCCAACGCAGGCGAAAACGGTTGGTGGCTGCCAAAATCGAGGGGCGCTGGAGCGACCAGCGGCTGGCAAATTGGGCATAACCTATCCAGACCACGCCAAAAAATACCAATACCAACCAGTCCGCCCAAGGCAGCAAGCTCAGAATTTTCATGGCTTCATGCTACCCCATGGCGAAAAAAAACCGCTGCGTACTTTCGCACCCAGCGGTTTGTCGTGCAACACCTCAATCAGCCGCGCAACTTGGCAGCCACATGGGCCACGCGTTCACCATAGGCTTTGGCGGTGTCCAAATCGCCTTGGGGAATATCAGCGGCGGGACTGGTGGGACCCACTTGAGCCATCACGCCTGAGTTGGAACCAATGCGGTTGATATTACCGTCGTTCATGGCGGGCTGACCCACCCACACCATGCCTTGCTGCATGGCCAAGGTGATGAAGTACTGGATGGTGGAGAGCTTGTCGCCGCTGGGGCTGGCAGAGATGGTGAAGCCGCCAGCCACTTTGTCTTTCCAAGCGCCACTCATCCATTGCTTGGAAGTCGCGTCGGCGAATTTTTTGAATTGCCAAGACGCCATGCCCATGTAGGTAGGTGAGCCAAAGATAATGGCATCCGCCGCGTTGATAGCGGTCCAATCGGCGTCGCTGATATTGCCTTCAGCGTCGATGGCGATGATTTGCGCCTTGGCGCCTTCAGCCACAAATTGGGCTACACGTTGGGTATGGCCGTAGCCAGAGTGGTAAACAACAACAGTTTTGCTCATGATTTCTCCTTAGGAATAAGCAACAAAAAAAAGCTAAAGGGCCAAGTCGAATACCAAGACTTCGGCATCCTGTCCAAGGCCAAGGTGAATTTGCGCCTCTTGGGACAACAACAAAGCGTCACCCGCGGTCAATAACTCACCATTGACATTGAGCTGACCGCGAATCAGATGCACATAGGCCTTGCGGTCGGCAGCCAATGCCAAAACCGCCGTTTCTTTGCCGTCAAAAACGCCGGCGTAGACCGATGCATCCGCATGGATCTTGACGGCGTCTCCCCGAGGGGTGTGGCTGGCGATCAAGGCCAAGGCGCCGCGCTTGCTGTCAGGCGCTATGGTTTTTTGCTCGTAGCTGGGCATCACGCCGCGCTGGTTGGGTTCAATCCAGATTTGCAAGAAATGGGTTTCCTCACCCTCGGCATGGTTGAACTCGCTGTGTTTGACGCCGGTGCCGGCACTCATGCGCTGCACGTCCCCTGGCGGAATACCTTTGACATTGCCCATGCTGTCTTGGTGGGCCAAATTGCCCGACAACACATAGCTGATGATTTCCATGTCTTGGTGGCCGTGGGTGCCAAAACCCGTACCTGGGGCAATGCGGTCTTCGTTGATGACGCGCAAATTGCCCCAAGCCATGTGGGCGGGGTCGTAGTAGCCTGCAAAAGAGAAGCTGTGAAAGGACTTCAACCAGCCGTGGTCGGCATAGCCTCTGTCTTGGGAGCGTCTGAGTGTGTGCATGGTGCTTGTCTTATGAAGTACTAAATAATAATGACATGAAGGCTTCTACAGTTTCAGCTAAATTGATGGCATCATTCAAATAATTTGTTCAATAAGGCTGTTTATGCACTCTGCCCGAGATGTTCTGACCCCCGACGCCCTCTTCATGCTTAATGCCATTGCTGAAAACGGCAGTTTCGCCGGTGCAGCCCGAGAGCTGGGCGTGGTGCCCAGCGCCTTGAGCTACCGCGTACGCCAAATGGAGGAGGCGCTGGATGTGCTGCTGTTTAGCCGCTCATCGCGCCAAGCCAAACTGACAGCGGCGGGGCGTGAACTGCTCAACGAGGGCACCCGCTTGCTGCTCGACATGGACAGCATTGCCCACCGCGTAAAGCGGGTGGCCACGGGCTGGGAGAGCCAGCTCACTATCGCGGTGGACGCCATCATTGATTTCAACACCATCATGGAGTTGAGCGAAGCTTTTTTCGCCTCCACCCCACCCACGCGGCTGAAGCTGCGCAACGAAACCTTGAGCGGCACCTTGAGAGCTCTAACCTCAGGCCAAGCCGATTTGGCCATCGGGGTCAGCGATATGTACACCAACACCACAGGCCTGCGCTTTTCTCCCTTGGGTGATGTGCCGTTTGTGTTTGCGGTAGCACCTCAACA